>NZ_CP011789.1:5492500-5808624 GCF_001636055.1 Pseudomonas putida | reverse complement strand
GACGATCTGCCGAGTGATGGCCAGGCGGCAATGATGCTAGCAGCAGGGCCAGGGCACTGGCTCGCCCAGTAGGGTCTTGGCCTGCAGGGCACCACTGTTGCGCACGGCGGTCTGCGATGCGGTCATCTGCGTACCGGCATCCATCAACACCTGGCCCTGTACAACCATGCGTTGCAAGGTCTGCTCGGCGCTGGTCTGCGCTGCGCCGAACTGGTTCACCGCATCGCGATAGGCGCCCATGGCATTGGCGGCATCATCGAGACTGGCGGCGTATTCGGCGGGCACCCTGGCCGGCAGGGCCTTGAGCACAGCAAGCGCCTGGTCGATGGCATCCAGCGCGGTCTGCTGGAATTCGGCCTTGCCGCTATAGGTGTAGCCACGGACCTGGAAGCGCGCCTGCTGGAGCAAGGCGCTGGCCTGCACGATCTGTTGATAGAGGCTGATGTCGCCACCTTGCGCAAGGCGTTGCTGCACCTGGCCGATCAGCGCAGCGGCCTTGTCGGCGCTGTCACCCAGCACACTGCGTGCGGCTTCACGGCGCTGGCCGGCCTGCTTGAGCTCGACGAAGGCCTGGCGGTATTGGCGCACCGCTTGACGCTGCTGCTCCAGGCGCTGGCGATCCTGCGGATGCTCGATCTGCCCGAGCATCATCTCGACCTGCTGCTCGAGCTTGCCGAGCGCTTTTTCCAGCTCGCCCGCCGATGCGTCGTCGCGGTTGCGTTCGTACTGCTGGCGGGCGATGCGCAGGTCCTGGCTGTAGCCGAGGATCAAGGAGATGTTGCCCAGCTTGTCACCGCGGTCGATGATCGAGTCCATGCCGCGCCAACCTGTGGCGGTGATGGCCATGGTCAACAACAGTACCAGGCCGAAGCCGGCCCCCAGTTTGCGACTGACGCTCACGTTTCCCAGCGACTGGACAACCTTTCCGTACATGACGATCTCCCCGGCGACTTGAAAAGCCAGAATTTTCTTGTGTTGCAAGGCCATCGGCCTGCTGGGGAGAAACTTGATGCCAGGATGCTGACCAAATGGTCAGAATATTCGGGAAAGCAGAGCCGTGACCGCCGTTTCCACACGCAGGATGCGCTCGCCCAGTTGTACGGGGGCCAGGCCGGCCTTGCCCAGCAGTTCCACTTCGTAGGGAATCCAACCGCCTTCCGGGCCGATCGCCAGGGTCACCGGCCCTTGCACCGCGCGTGGGCAGGCCGGGTAGGGGCCGGGATGGCCAACCAGGCCGAGCGTGCCGTCGGCGATGGTGGGCAGCCGGTCTTCGACGAAGGGTTTGAAGCGCTTTTCGATGATGATTTCCGGCAGTACGGTGTCACGGGCCTGCTCAAGGCCCAGGATCAGGTTCTCGCGGATGCTGTCCGGCTGCAGGAACGGCGTCTGCCAGAAGCTTTTCTCGACCTTGTAGCTGTTGACCAGGATCAACCGCGGCACGCCGAGGGTGGCGATGGTCTGGAACAGACGGCGCAGCATCTTGGGGCGGGGGACGGCCAGCACCAGGGTGAGCGGCAGCTTCGCTGGTGGCTCCTGATCGAAGCTGACCCGCAGCTCGGCTTCGTGGCCCTCTAGGCGGATCACCTCGGCCTGGCCCATCAGGCCGCCGATGCGGCCTACGCGCAGGGTGTCGCCCACCGCCACGCGGTGGATGTCCTGCATGTGCGTGAAGCGGCGGTCGGCCAGTACGACACGGTCGGCCGCGACGAAGTCGGCCTCCTCGAGCAGCAGCAGGTTCACGCCTGGGTCGCTGGTGGCTGGTCGTTGTGGTCGTCCGCGGCTTCATCCTGCGGATGGCTGCGCTTGCGGATCAGGCCGCCGAACAGCACGCCGATCTCGAACAGCAGCCACATGGGCACGGCCAGCAGCGTTTGCGAGAAGATGTCCGGCGGGGTGAGGATCATGCCGACCACGAAGCAGCCGATGATGACGTAGGGACGGATCTTCTTCAGGTACTTCACATCGACAACGCCGATCCACACCAGCAGCACCACCGCCACCGGAATCTCGAAGGCGACGCCGAAGGCGAAGAACAGGGTCATGACGAAGTCGAGGTAGCTGGCGATGTCGGTCATCATCGACACACCTTCAGGGGTGGCGCTGGCGAAGAAGCCGAAGATCAGCGGGAACACCAGGAAGTAGGCGAAGGCCATGCCGGCGTAGAACAGGATGATGCTGGAAATCAGCAGCGGGATGGCGATGCGCTTTTCATGGCGATACAGCCCCGGTGCGATGAAGCCCCAGATCTGCTGGAGGATGAACGGGATGGCCAGGAACAGCGAGACGATCATGGTCAGCTTGAACGGCGTGAGGAACGGGGATGCCACGTCGGTGGCGATCATCGTCGCATTGGCCGGCAGGTGCGCACGCAAGGGTGCCGAGACCAGGGTGTAGATCTGCTGGGCGAAGGAGAACAGCCCGGCGAAGATCAGGAAGATAACGGCTACGCAACGCAGCAGGCGGGTGCGCAGTTCGGTCAGGTGCGAGACCAGCGGCATGGGCTGGTCGTGTTCCGGAGTTTCGCTCATGGGGCTCGGGGCGGCTGGTGCGGCTCAGGGGTGGTCGTGGGCGCCGCAGGGGCGGCATTGGCGTCGGCGGCAGGTGCGGGAGTCTCGCTCGCGGCCGTCGTATTCACGGGCTGCGCGGGCGGTGTCTGCGGGTTGAGGATGCGCTTGGCTTCCTGTTCCATCTGCAGGATGTGCTCGTTGTGCAACTGGCGGCGGATGTCATCGGCACCGATCTCGCGCTCGACTTCCATCTTGATGCTGTTGAAGCTGCGCTTGAGCCGGCCGATCCACAACCCCGCGGTACGCGCTGCGCCAGGCAGGCGCTCGGGGCCGAGCACCAGCAGGGCAACCAGGCCGACGAGCAACAGCTCGCTGAAGCTGATGCCGAACATGGGTCAGTCTTTCCGTTGTGGCTCTTGGACCGGCTGAGCCTGGCCCTCGATGGTGTGCGGCTGCTGGGTGGGTTGCACGGACGGCTGTACAGGCGGCGGAGTCTGCTCGGCAGGCTTGCTTTCTTCCTCGTTCATGGCCTTGCGAAAGCCCTTGATCGATTCGCCCAGGTCGCTGCCGAAGTTCTTCAGCTTTTTGGTGCCGAACACCAGCACTACGACGACCAGCAGGACGATCCAGTGTTTCCAGTCAAAGATACCCATGGTGTACTCCCTTGAATGATGTGTAGCCTGAGCGGGCGTTATCGCAGGGCGAGCCCGCTCCTGCAGGGGCATGGCGATCAGGTCGGTTGGCGCGCGGCCTTCTCGTCATGGCCGGAAAGCCCGAAGCGGCGGTCGAGTTCGTCCAGTACCGCCTGTGGATGCTGCCCCAGTGCGCTGAGCATCACCAGGCTATGAAACCACAGGTCGGCGGTTTCATAGATGACATCACTGTAATCCTTGCTCACGGCGGCGTCCTTGGCGGCGATGATCGTCTCGATCGACTCTTCGCCAAGCTTCTCCAGAATCTTGTTCAGGCCCTTGTGGTAGAGGCTCGCCACGTAGGAGCTGTCGGGGGCCGCCTGCTTGCGTTGTTCGAGCACTTCGGCCAGGCGATCGAGTGTGTCGCTCATGTTCAGTGCCCCGCGTGGTAGATAGTGTCAGGATCTTTCAGGACCGGGTCGACGATCTTCCATTCACCGTTTTCGAAGACACGATAGAAGCAGCTTTCACGGCCGGTATGGCAGGCGATATGACCCAGTTGCTCGACCATCAGGATGACCACGTCGGCGTCACAATCCAGGCGCAGCTCATGCAGTTTCTGCACATGGCCGGACTCTTCGCCCTTGCGCCACAGCTTGCCTCGCGAACGCGACCAATAGATGGCGCGGTTCTCGGCGGCAGTCAGGGCGAGCGATTCACGGTTCATCCAGGCCATCATCAGCACACGCCCGGTCTTGTGGTCCTGGGCGATCGCCGGTACCAGGCCATCGCTGTTCCACTTGATCTCGTCCAGCCAGTCTTTCATCGTCGACTCCAAAACAGGCCCGCTCCCGTACCGGGCCCTTTGCGCCTAGTGTGCCAGCCAGCAGCGCGGCTGGCTATCGGCGCACGATCAGGTAGAGCCCGGCGGCCAGCATCAGCCACGCAGGCCAGGCGGCCGGGGCGCTGAGGCTCGCGGCACCGGCGGCCAGGGTCGCGCCGCCACCGAGCAGGCCGGCACCGAGCAGGCGCAGCGCCCAGTTGTCGCCCGCCCGGCGGCGCTCTGGCAGTTGCGGGTCGTGCAGGTGCGGTTGCGACAAGCGTTCGAGCAGGTCGCGGGTCATGTCGGCCAGGTGCGGCAACTGCTCGGCTTGGCTATAGAGGTTGCCGAACACCGCCTTGGGGCTCATGCGCTCGCGCATCCAGCGTTCCAGATAGGGCTTGGCGGTGCTCCACAGGTCCAGGTCAGGGTACAGCTGGCGCCCCAGGCCTTCGATGTTGAGCAGGGTTTTCTGCAGCAGCACCAACTGCGGCTGAACTTCCATATTGAAACGACGGGCCGTCTGGAACAGGCGCATCAGCACCTGGCCGAAGGAAATATCCTTTAACGGTTTTTCGAAGATCGGCTCGCATACGGTGCGGATCGCCGCTTCGAATTCGTTGACCTTGGTGTGTGCCGGCACCCAGCCCGAATCGATGTGCAACTGCGCCACGCGGCGGTAGTCGCGCTTGAAGAAGGCGATCAGGTTGCGTGCCAGGTAGTCCTGGTCTTCGGCGGTCAGGCTGCCGACGATGCCGCAGTCGATGGCGATGTACTGGGGGCTCCACGGCTTGACCGTGCTGACGAAGATGTTGCCCGGGTGCATGTCGGCGTGGAAGAAGCTGTCACGGAACACCTGGGTGAAGAACACCTCGACACCGCGTTCGGCCAGAAGCTTCATGTCGGTGCGCTGGTCGGCCAAGGTGGCCATGTCGGTGACCGGCACGCCGTAGATGCGCTCCATCACCAGCACTTTCGGGCGGCACAGGTCCCAGTACACCTGCGGCACGTACATCAGATCCGAGCCTTCGAAGTTGCGCCGCAGCTGGCTGGCGTTGGCCGCTTCGCGCAGCAGGTCGAGCTCGTCGTAGATGGTCTTTTCGTAGTCGCTGACCACTTCCACCGGGTGCAGGCGGCGCGCATCGGCGGAGGCCCGTTCGGCCACCTTGGCGATCAGGAACAACCACGCCAGGTCCTGGGCGATCACGGGCTTGAGCCCCGGGCGGACCACTTTTACGACCACCTCTTCGCCGCTCTTGAGACGTGCGGCATGTACCTGGGCGACCGAGGCCGAGGCCAGTGGCTCGACGTCGAAGCGGCTGAACACCTCGCCGACTTTCGCTCCGAGCTGCGCTTCGATCAGCGCCACGGCTTTCTGTGGGTCGAATGGCGGCACGCGGTCCTGCAGCAGCATCAGCTCGTCGGCGACGTCCGTTGGCAGCAGGTCGCGGCGGGTGGAGAGCAGTTGGCCGAACTTGATGAAGATCGGCCCCAGGTCCTGCAGGGCCAGGCGCAGGCGCGCGCCGCGGCTAAGCTCGCTGGGCTTGCGCGGCAGCCAGCGCCAGGGCAGCAGCAGGCGGATGCTCAGCAGCCACCAGGGCAGGGGCAGGTCGAACAGCAGGTCATCGAGGCGGTAGCGGATCACGACGCGCTGGATGCGCAACAGACGGCGGACGGCGAGCAGCTTCATGCGTTATCGCTGGAATCAAGAGTGTGGGAAAGGCGACGGATGCGCGCCTCGAGACGTTCGATATCGACCTTCAGCGCATCGAGCTCGCTGAATGCCGCTTCGGCTTCGCGCTGCCCGACCAGGGTACGCGATTCCTCGGCCAGGTACTCGGACAGATTCTGGCTGAACCGCGACAGGCCCTGCCGGGTCCAGCGTGCGCGCAGGCGCAAGTGGCCGGCGATCAGCGCGGTGGGGACCGGCCCCAGCCAGCGCGACAGCTCGTACTCCCAGTCGAGCTCCAGGTCCTGGAGCACGCCGACCAGGTCGAGCAACACCGCGCTGTCGCCATGCAGTTCGACCTGCGGGCTGTGCAGCACGGCGTTCTTGTCCGTGGCGAAGGCCAACTGGGCCAGGCTGCCGGCCGGCGCACGCAGGGTGCAGTCGACCTCGCCCTCCCAATGCGCAGCGAGCATCAGGCCTTCGTCATCGGGCAGGATGAACAACTGCAGGGCGGGCTGGCGGCAGTCGATGGCGATCACCTTGCCTTCCAGTGCACCCAGGCGCGGCAGCGCCGTGCTGTCCATGCGCAGCACACGGTTGAGCCCGTGCTCGACGCTGGCGAGCAGCCCGGCCAGGAGCATCAGGGTTTGATTCCCCGGTGCACGGCGACGATGCCGCTGGTCATGTTGTGGTAGGTGACGCGGTCGAAACCGGCATCGACCATCATGCTTTTCAGCGTTTCCTGGTCAGGGTGCATGCGGATCGATTCGGCCAGGTAGCGATAGCTTTCCGAGTCGTTGGTGATCAGCTTGCCGGCCAGGGGCATGAAGGCGAAGGAGTAGGCGTCGTAGGCGCGCGACATCAGTTTGTTGGTGGGCTTGGAGAACTCCAGCACCAGCAGGCGGCCACCGGGCTTGAGCACACGCAGCATCGAGCGGATGGCTTCATCCTTGTGCGTCACGTTGCGCAGGCCGAAAGCGATGGTCACGCAGTCGAAGTGGTTGTCGGGGAAGGGCAGCTTTTCAGCATCGGCCTGGACGAACTCGATATTGCCGGCCACGCCGCGGTCGAGCAGGCGATCGCGGCCGACCTTGAGCATCGATTCGTTGATGTCGGCCAGTACCACCTGGCCGGTCGGGCCGACCAGTCGCGAGAACTTGGCAGCCAGGTCACCGGTGCCGCCGGCGATGTCGAGCACGCGGTTGCCGGGGCGCACACCGGACAGCTCGATGGTGAAGCGCTTCCACAGGCGGTGCATGCCGCCGGAGAGCACATCGTTCATCAGGTCGTACTTGGCGGCCACGGAGTGGAAGACCTCGGCGACCTTCTTCGCCTTCTGGCTCTCGGGGACGTCCTGGTAGCCAAAGTGGGTGGTGGGTTCGGCGTGGTCGCCTTTGCGCTGGTCGTTCATATCGCTTCACCGAAAAAAATTACCGCCATTCTAGGGCGAACGGGCGGATTTGTCTTGGCGGGGTGTGCCGTCTCGCGGGCGCGGGCATAATGCCGATTATGTCTTCATTGCCTGGATACCCCGCATGACTCAGATCAGCGTCGAACGCAAACATTCCCTCGGTCGCGAAGCTGCCCGGGCCAAGGCTGAAAGCCTGGTCGACAAGCTGTCGCGCGAGTACGACCTCAAGGCCACCTGGAACGGCGACCGCGTCGATGTCGCGCGCAGCGGCGCCAACGGCAGCGTGCACATCGGCGAGGACAGCATCCGTGTCGAGCTGAAACTGGGCATGATGCTGTCGATGATGAGCGGGACCATCAAGGGCGAGATCGAGCGCGCGCTGGACAAGGCGCTGGCCTGAGAACCGGGGCTGCATGGCGGCCCTGACCCCTCACCTTAGGGTGAGAATTCTAATTTCCCACCCTATCTTCATGCTCAAGCCCGCATTTCAAGGGCAGTTCCTCCATCCACATCGAACGTGAGGTGCAGAGCATGGCCAAGTTGACCCTGAAAAAGAAAGAAGACGCCCAGGACAGCACCCTGAGCGAAGTGCGCGGCTACGCGCGCAAGATCTGGCTGGCAGGCATCGGCGCATACGCCCGGGTCGGCCAGGAAGGCTCGGAGTACTTCAAGGAGCTGGTCAAGGCCGGTGAAGGCGTCGAGAAACGCGGCAAGAAAACCCTCGACAAGAAGCTCGACGCGGCCAACGGCCAGCTCGATGAAGCGGCCGAGGAAGTGAGCCGGGTACGTGGCAAGGTCGAGGTCCAGCTCGACAAAATCGAAAAGGCTTTCGACGCACGGGTGGCCCGCGCCTTGAATCGCATCGGCATTCCGTCTAAACATGACGTTGAGGCGTTGTCCATCAAACTCGAACAGCTGACCGAGTTGCTCGAGCGTGTCGCGCGCAAACCATAAGGAGAGCAGGATGGCTGGCAAGAAGAACACCGAAAAAGAAGGCAGCTCCTGGATCGGCGGGATCGAGAAGTACTCCCGCAAGATCTGGCTGGCAGGTCTGGGGATCTACTCCAAGGTCGACCAGGATGGCCCCAAGCTTTTCGATTCGCTGGTGAAGGATGGCGAGAAAGCTGAAAAGCAGGCGAAGAAAGATGCCGATGCGGCCAAGTCGGCGACTACCTCGCGAGTCTCCGATGTGAAGGATCGCGCGCTGGGCAAGTGGAGCGAGCTGGAAGAGGCCTTCGACAAGCGTCTGAACAGTGCAATCTCGCGTCTGGGCGTCCCCAGCCGTAACGAGATCAAGGCGCTGCACCAGCAGGTCGACAGCCTGACCAAGCAGATCGAGAAGTTGACAGGCGCCTCGGTGGCACCGGTGTCCAAGGCCTCGGCGTCGAAGTCCGCAGCGAGCAAGACCGCTGCCAAGCCATTGGCCAAGGCTGCGGCGAAACCCGCTGCCAAGCCAACTGCCAAGACTGCTGCGGCAAAACCCGCTGCCAAGACCGCCGCGGCTAAACCTGCGGCCAAGCCCGCTGCCAAAGCTGCAGCTGCCAAGCCGGCCGCCAAGCCTGCGGCGAAACCCGCAGCCAAGCCGGTAGCCGCCAAGCCAGCGGCAGCGAAGAAACCTGCTGTGAAGAAAGCCCCGGCCAAGCCGACTGCAGCCAAGCCGGCTGTCGCGAAGCCCGCTGTCGCGAAGCCCGCCGCTCCGGCCGCAACCACGGCACCGGCAGCAAGCGCAGCAGCAACTGGCAATACGCCGTCGGTACCGGTGAGCCCAGCTAGCCAAAGCTGATATCGCGACGTGCGTTTCGCGGGCAAGTCGCAGCGGTGAACCGCCGCTGCGACTTGCCCGCGAATGCGTCAGTGGCAACACCGCAAGTTCAGCCCTACACGTCCAGATATTTCCCCGCCAACTGCTCCGCCGCCCTGCGCGCCGGTTCCTGCAGATGCGGTGCCACCAGCATCATCACCTGGTACACCACGATCCCCACATCGCCCTCGCGCCCCAGTACCCGCTGGTAATCCAGCGAGAACAGCAGTGTCAGCGTGATCTGCTCAACCAGTTGCCCCAGCGCCTGGGTCTCGCTCACCACCAACCCCTGGCTCTTGAGGCTGGCCAGCAGCGCCGCCAGGGTGCGCTTGATCGCATTGATCAGCCCGCGCATGCCGCGTGCCAGCTTGGGCAGGCGGCCGGTGAGATTGGACAGGTCCTGGAACAGGAAGCTGTACTGCGCCATGCGCTCGACGATCAGGTGCAGGAACAGCCAGTAGTCCTCGGCATCCAGGCGCACCTCCAGCGGTGGATCGAGCAGCGGCATCAACTCATCTTCGAACCGCTCGAACAGGCCCAGAACCAGCGGCTCCTTGCCGTGGAAGTGGTAGTAGAGGTTGCCCGGGCTGATGCCCAGCTCGTTGGCGATCTCCAGGGTCGAGACGTTCGGCTCGCCCTGGCGGTTGAACAGCTCAAGGGCGCAGGCCAGGATGCGGTCGCGGGTCTTCATGGGCTCAGCGTGCCATCACGTAGGTGCCAGGCGCCGGCCCGAGCGGTGGGTAGGAGGGGCTGCCCAGTTCGGTCTTCGGCGGTCTGAGGCTGCCTGAGCGGCGTGAGATCCACTCCAGCCACTGCGGCCACCAGGTGCCGTCGCTACGGGTGGCATCGTGGAACCAGGCGCGAGGGTCGCTGGAGAGCCGAGGGTTTTCCAGGTAATAGGCCTTGGGGTTGCCGGGAGGGTTGATGATGCTCTGGATGTGCCCGCTGTGCGACAGCACGAAGCGTCGCTCGCCGCCCAGCAGCAGGGCCGAGCGATACACCGCGTCCCAGGGGGTGATGTGATCGTTGCTGCCAGCCACGGTAAAGCTGTCGACCGTGACCTGCTCGAGGTCGATCGGTGTGCCGCACACCTCCAGGCCACCCGGCTGCACCAGTGGGTTGAGCTTGAAGAAGTCCAGCAGCTCGCCGTGCAGGGCAGCAGGCAGGCGAGTGTTGTCGGCGTTCCAGTAGAGAATGTCGAAGGCGGGTGGCGTCTTGCCGAGCAGGTAGTTGTTGACCCAGTAGTTCCAGATCAGGTCGTTGGGGCGCATCCAGGCGAAGATCCGCGCCACCTCGCCGCCATCGAGCACGCCGCGCTGGTAGGAGCGTCGCTTGGAGGCCTCGAGGGTCTGTTCGTCGGCGAACAGGCTGGCAGGGCTGTCGAACTGGCTGTCGAGCAGGCTCACCAGGTAGGTGGCGCTGCGCACCTTGCGCAAGCGCCCCTTGACCTGCAGATGTCCCTGCAGCGCGGCCATGGTCAGCCCGCCGGCACAGGCGCCCATGAGGTTGGGGTCGCGGTTGCCGCTGATGCTGCGACAGGCGTCCAGCGCTTCCTCCAGTGCCTGTACGTAGCTCGAAAGGCCCCATTCGCGGTGGCACGGGTCGGGGTTGCGCCAACTGACCATGAACACCTGCAGGCCGTTCTTGAGCATGTATTGCACGAAGCTGTTGGTCGGCCCCAGGTCGAATACATAGAACTTGTTGATCTGCGGCGGCACCACCAGCAGCGGGCGGGTGTACTGTTTTTCGCTCATCGGCTTGTACTGGATCAGCTCCAGCAGCTCGTTGCGAAATACCACCGCGCCGGGGGTAGCTGCCAGATTGCTGCCGACTTCGAAGGCGCGATCGTCGACCTGGCGCGGCAGGCCGTCGTTGTGGCGCAGGTCGTCGAGCAAGTGGGCGAGACCGCGCACTACGCTCTGGCCACCGGTGTTGAGCATTTCCTTGACCGCCAGGGGGTTGAGCAGCGAGTTGCTTGGCGAGACGGCGTCGGTGAGCAGGTTGAACAGAAAGTGCGCGCGGGCTCTGTCGTCATCGTCCAGCGAGCTTTCCTCTATCCACTGGCGGGTCTGCTTCTGCCAGGCCAGGTAGGCCTGCAGGCCGCGCCGGTAGAAGGGGTTCTGGCTCCAGGTCGGATCGCTGAAGCGCGCGTCCCGAGGGTGCGGCTGGTGGGGTGTGTCGCCGAGCAGCACGCGGCCCAGCTGACCGCCGAGGCTCAGCAGATGGTGGGCGGTGTGCAGCGGATTGCGCAGGCCGATGCGTCCGACCTGACGCAGGGTCGAGATCAGGTCGCGACCGCGCAGGCCGGCAATGGCGTTCTGCACGTTCATGCTGGTGGCCGGGATCGGTGTCGTCCCCTTCGCCGGTTTGTCCTTCATGGCAACAATCCCTCGTCGATCCTTGTCTGCGGTGCGGCCTTCGCGGGCAAGCCCGCTCCCACCTGCACCGGATCCGTGGGAGCAGGCTTGCCCGCGAAGGCAGCACCGCCGAGTAACTGAATGTCCTGGCGCCCGCTTACCTGCGCGCCACCGGCCGCGGATGCATGACCGCTCGCTGACGCTCTTCCTGGAGGAATTTCATGATGATCGGGGCGACGGCCTCGGCGCGGGTGATCAGGAACAGGTGGCCATCATCGATTATGTGTAGCTGGGCATTGGGAATTCGCCAGGCCAGCAGGCGCATGTTGATCAGCGGAATCAGCGGGTCATCGTCACCGGCCAGCACCAGGGTCGGCTGGTGGATCTTGTGCAGCCAGTGAATGCTCGTCCAGCCAAGCCCCGCGAACAGTTGCCAGTAGTAGCCGGTCTTGCCCCCGGAGCGCACCTTGGAGGCGTGGTGCAACGCCAGGTCCGGGTCGCGGCGGAAGGCGCCGCCATAAATCATCGGCGCAATGCGGATCACGTGCGACGGTTGCACATAGCGCCGCGGGCTGGCCATCATCCACAACACCTTGGGCTTGCCGGGCACCATGAAGGCCCCCGCAGCGGTGGCGGCGAGCACCAGTTTCTTGCAGCGCTCGGGATAGTCGTGGGCAAACTGCTGGGCCAGCGCCCCGCCCCAGGACACGCCGATGACATTGACCTGGCCGTAGTCCAGGTAGTCGAGCATGCGCGCGGTGAGCTTGGCCAGGCCCGGGAAACGATAGGGATGGCGGGGCGTGGACGAGCCGCCGACACCGGGTACGTCGAAGGCGATGACCTCAAGGTCCGGGTCCAGCGCCTCGATGAATGGGAATACCAGCTCGAGGTTGGCGCCAATGCCGTTGAAGATCAGCAGCGGCGTCAGGTGTGGCTTGCCGGGGCGGACGGCGGTGCGGATGGACTGGTTGTCCAGCTCGACGGTCCTGAATACGTAGGGTTGCGACATGCGCCTGACTCTGTGATGGATGAAGCGCCGCAGCCCGCCGGGTGGCCGCGGCGGTGCGACTCAACGCTCGTGCACGTAGGTCCCCGGGGCCGCTTCGCCCGCGCTGTAGGCGCGATTGCCCAGGCGCGTCGGTGCTTTCTTCAGCTCACCGGCGCGTTCACCCAGCCAGGCCTGCCAGTGCAGCCACCAGGAGTCGGCGTGCTTGATCGCGTTCTCCTGCCAGGCCAACGGGTCGTCCGGGCGGTCTTCACCGGTCAGGAAGCGCGCCTTGGGGTTGCCTGGCGGGTTGAGGATGCTCTGGATATGGCCGCTGTTGGAGAGCACGAACTCGATCTTGCCGCCGAACAGGTGCGCCGAGCGGTAGCACGACTGCCAGGGGGTGATGTGGTCGGCGGTGCCGGCGACGCTGTAGATATCGCACTGCACTTTCTTCAGGTCGATGGCGGT
Organism: Pseudomonas putida; assembly: GCF_001636055.1. Classification (NCBI taxonomy): domain Bacteria; kingdom Pseudomonadati; phylum Pseudomonadota; class Gammaproteobacteria; order Pseudomonadales; family Pseudomonadaceae; genus Pseudomonas; species Pseudomonas putida. The sequence continues at coordinate 5,795,971 of NZ_CP011789.1, read as the reverse complement.
GCCGGAGACTTCCAGCGCGTCGGCGCGGGTCAGCGGGTTGGTCTTGAACATCTCGATCAGGTCGCCGTGGAAGGCGGCCGGCAGGCGTGTGGTGTCGTTGTTCCAGAACAGGATGTCGAAGATCGGCGGCTCGTTGCCGAGCAGGTAGTTGTTGACCCAGTAGTTCCAGATCAGGTCGTTGGGGCGCATCCAGGCGAACACCTTGGCCATGTCGCTGCCTTCGAGCACGCCGGCCTGGTAGGAGTGGCGCTTGGCGGCTTCGAGGGTCTGTTCGTCGACGAACAGTGCCACTTGGGTATCGACCGTGGTGTCGAGCACGCTCACCAGCAAGGTCAGCGAATTGACCTTGGTTTCGCCCAGCGCGGCGTAGTGGCCCAACAGCGCGGTGCAGGTGATGCCGCCGGAGCAGGCACCGAGCATGTTCAGGTCCTTGCTGCCGGTGATGGCCAGCACCGCGTCCACTGCTTCCTTGAGGGCGTCGATGTAGGTCGACAGGCCCCACTCACGCTGGGCCTTGGTCGGGTTGCGCCAACTGATGATGAAGGTCTGCTGGTTGGAGCGCAGGCAGAAGCGCGCCAGGCTCTTTTCCGGGCTGAGGTCGAAAACATAGAACTTGTTGATCTGTGGCGGCACCACCAGCAGCGGGCGGCTGTGCACCTGCTCGGTGATCGGCCGATACTGGATCAGTTCCAGCACGTCGTTGCGAAACACCACCGCACCTTCGCTGGTGCCGAGGTTCTTGCCAACCTCGAAGGCTTCCATGTTCACCTGGCTGGGCATGCCGCCGTTGTTGACCATGTCCTTGGCGAGGTTGGACAGGCCATCGAGCAGGCTCTTGCCGCCCGTCTCGAAGAAGCGCTTGACCGCCTGCGGGTTGGCCAGTGTGTTGGTCGGCGCCATGGCCTCGGTCATCAGGTTGATGACGAACTGGCCGCGGCTGACATCCTGGGGCGACAGGTCACTCTCGGCGATCCAGTCGTTGAGCTCCTTGCGCCAGGCCAGGTAGGTCTGCAGGTAACGGCGATAGAGCGGATTCTGGCTCCAGGCCGGATCGCTGAAGCGACGGTCATCGCTCTCGGGATGCAGGTTGGACTTGCCCAGCAGCACGTTTTTCAGTTCCAGGCCGAAATGGGCCACATGCTTGGCGCTGTGCAACGGCTGACGCACCGCCTGGCGCAGTACGGTGCGCGCGGAGCTCAGCAGGTCCTTGCGACGAATGCCGATGACCGGATTCAGGCCGAGGGTGTTTTCCGAGGCCTGTTTCTGCAACTCATCGTTGTTCTTGTTACTCATCTACGACGCTCCGTTGTCCTGAGACGAGTACCGGCTGGCTGTGGCGGGTACACAGACGACCGCCCGGTACTGCTGCTCGGGTGACCAGTGATAACGAACAGATGCAGGAACTTGCCAGCCCCATTGGTTACCCGACTTTCATGCAATGCGCAAGACAGCCAGTCATTGGCTGTCTATAAGTCATTCAAACAGAACGCATTAGAAAATGCGCTCTAACGCCTGGGAAGCTTGACCTAGAGCATGAGCTTGACCACTGACTCGACCGGGTCGCGGGATTTGCCGGCTTTGTGCAGTTCGTCGAGGTACTCGGCCCACAGCTGTTCCTGGCGCAGGCACAGTTGCTCGAGGTATTCCCAGGTGAACAGGCCGCTGTCGTGGCCGTCGTCGAACGTCAGTTTCAAGGCATATTGGCCGGCAGGTTCCAGGCCGCTGAGGCCGACGTTGATCTTGCCGAATTGCAGGATGGGGTTGCCGTGGCCCTGGACCTCGGCGGAGGGGGAGTGCACGCGCAGGAACTCGGCGGGCAGGTGATAGACCTCGCCGGGGGCGTAGGTGAGTGTGAGGGTCTTCGAGGCTTTGTGCAGGTTGATGGCGGTGGGGAGACGGGCCATGGGGGGAAATCTCTCGGGAGCTGATGGAACAAGCTTCCAGCTTCTGATGGAGGGATTCAAGGGCCCATTCGCGGGCAAGCCCGCTCTCACAGGGGCACCACATACTTCGGCATTGTGGTGACCCCTGGGGAGCGGGCTCGCCCGCGGTGGTGGTATTACAGGATGTAACGCGACAGGTCTTCGTTCTGCGCCAGCTCACCGAGGTGGCTGTTCACATAGGCGGCGTCGATGTTGATCGGCGTCTCGTCATGGGCGCTGGCCAGGTCGCCGGCACTGAACGACACCTCTTCGAGCAGGCGCTCGAGCAGGGTATGCAGGCGGCGGGCACCGATGTTCTCGGTCTTCTCGTTGACCTGGAAGGCGATCTCGGCCATGCGCTTGATGCCTTCGTCGGCGAAGGCGATGTTCAGGCCTTCGGTCTTGAGCAGCTCGCGGTACTGTTCGGTGAGCGAGGCGTGCGGCTCCTTGAGGATGCGCTCGAAGTCCTGCGGCGTCAGGGCCTTGAGCTCGACGCGGATCGGCAAGCGGCCCTGCAGCTCCGGTACCAGGTCGCTCGGCTTGCTCAGGTGGAACGCACCGGAGGCGATGAACAGGATGTGGTCGGTCTTGACCATGCCCAGCTTGGTGTTGACCGTGCAGCCTTCGATCAGCGGCAACAGGTCGCGCTGTACGCCTTCACGGGACACATCGGCGCCGCCGACGTTGCCGCGCTTGGCCACCTTGTCGATCTCGTCGATGAACACGATGCCGTGCTGCTCGACGGCTTCCAGGGCCTTGGCCTTGAGCTCTTCCTCGTTGACCAGGCGGCTCGCCTCCTCGTCACGGACCATCTTCAGCGCTTCCTTGACCTTCAGCTTGCGTGCCTTGCGCCTGCCTTTGCCCATGTTGGCGAACAGGCTCTGCAGCTGGTTGGTCATCTCTTCCATGCCGGGCGGCGCGGCGATTTCGACGCCCACCGCATCGGCGACTTCGATCTCGATTTCCTTGTCGTCCAACTGGCCTTCACGCAGGCGCTTGCGGAACAGCTGGCGCGTGTTGGAGTCGCTGCTGGACTGCTGGGCTTCCTCGTTGAAGCTGCTGACCCGCGCCTGCGGCAGCAGGGCGTCGAGGATGCGGTCTTCGGCGGCGTCTTCGGCGCGGTGGCGCACACGGACGATTTCCTGCTCGCGCAGCATCTTCAGCGCGGCATCGGCGAGGTCGCGGATGATCGACTCGACATCACGGCCAACGTAGCCGACTTCGGTGAACTTGGTCGCTTCGACCTTGATGAACGGAGCATTGGCGAGCTTGGCCAGGCGTCGGGCGATTTCGGTCTTGCCGACGCCGGTAGGGCCGATCATCAGGATGTTCTTGGGGGTGACTTCAGCACGCAGCTCGGCAGGCAACTGCATGCGCCGCCAGCGGTTGCGCAGGGCGATGGCGACGGCACGCTTGGCGTCGTCCTGGCCGATGATGTGGCGGTTGAGTTCGTGGACGATCTCGCGGGGGGTCATGGACATGGTGAATTGGGTCCTGGGGCGTGGTGAGTCAGCGTGGGAAAAAGTCCCGCAGTGAGCGGGACACCAGATCAGCTGATCACTCGGCCAGGTCCTGCTCCTCGATGGTCAGGTTGTGGTTGGTGAACACACAGATGTCACCGGCGATATTCAGTGCGGTCTCGGCGATTTCGCGGGCCGAGAGGTCGGTCTTGTTCAGCAGGGCGCGGGCTGCGGCCTGGGCGTAGGCACCACCGGAACCCATGGCGATCAGGCCGTCTTCGGGTTCGACCACGTCACCGTTGCCGGTGATGATCAGCGAGGCGTCCTTGTTGGCCACGGCGAGCATGGCTTCCAGGCGGCTCAACGAGCGGTCCGTGCGCCACTCCTTGGCCAGTTCGACGGCGGCACGCACCAAGTGCCCGGAGTGCTTCTGCAGTTGCGATTCGAAGCGCTCGAACAGGGTGAAGGCGTCGGCGGTGGCGCCGGCAAAGCCTGCAATGACCTCGCCGTTGTAAAGGCGACGGACCTTCTTGGCGTTGCCTTTCATGACGGTGTTGCCGAGGGATACCTGGCCGTCGCCGCCCATGACGACTTTGCCGTTACGGCGGACAGAAACGATGGTGGTCAAGAGAGAGTCTCCACGCAGCGGGGCGAAAATGCCTGTTGCAGACTCATATGGGGGGAGGGGGGAAGGATTTCAACCGGGGGGGATGAATGGTCGGATTGGCAGTGGCATTGAAGTGGGGCCTTCGCGGGCAAGTCGCAGCGGCGGTTCGCCGCTGCGACTTGCCCGCGAAGAGGCCTACTCAGGCCTCGTGGCAGACATGCCCATCGACAAGGGTGTAGCGCACTGCGCCCGGCAGGCAATGCCCGATGAACGGGCAGTTTTCGCCACGGGAGAACCACTGCTCGCCGGCCACGGTGGAGGCGCTCGGGTCGAACAGCACCAGGTCTGCCGCACCACCGACCTTCAGCTCGCCCGCCGGCAGGCGCAGCGCCTGGGCCGGGCCGCTGGACAGCCGTGCCAGCACGGTCGGCAGGTCGAGCAGGCCGTCCTCGACCAGGGTCATGGCCAGCGGCAGCAGCAGTTCGACACTGCTGATCCCCGCTTCGGTGGCGCCGAACGGTGCCAGCTTGGCATCGCGCTCGTGGGGCTGGTGGTGGCTGGAGATCGCCTGGATGACGCCCGACTTCACTGCCTCGCGCAGGCCATCGCGGTCGGCCGGCGTGCGCAGCGGCGGCTGTACGTGGTACAGGCTGGAGAAATCGCGCAGCGCCTCGTCGGTGAGGATCAGCTGGTACAGCGCCACGTCAGCCGTGACCGGCAGCCCCAGTTGCTGGGCCTGGGCGATCAGCCGTGCGCCGCGGGCGCTGGTGATCTGGGTGAAGTGCGCACGCACGCCGGTCTGCTCGACCAGCAGCAGGTTGCGCGCCAGCGCCACGGTCTCGGCGGTTTCCGGTATGCCCGGCAAGCCAAGGAAGCTGGCCATGGCGCCTTCGTGGGCCAGGCCTCCGGCTGACAGGTCGCGGTCCTGGGAGTGGAACACCACGGTCAGGTCGAAGGTGGCGGCATATTCCAGGGCGCGGGCCAGGGTCCGGTTGTTGGGGATCTCCTTGAGGCCGTTGCCGAAGGCCACGCAGCCGGTGTCGCGCAGGGCCACCAGCTCGGCCAGTTGCTCGCCTTCCAGGCCCTTGGTCAGGGCGCCGATCGGGTAGACCTTGCTGTTGGCTGCCTCGCGGGCGCGGTCGAGGATCAGTTCCGCGACGGCCGAGGTGTCGAGCACCGGTTTGGTCTGCGGCGGGCAGCACAGGCTGGTGACACCGCCGGCCACGGCTGCGCGGGTTTCGCTGGCAATGTTGCCCTTGCGGCTGTAGCCCGGCTCGCGCAGGGCGACGTCGAGGTCGACCAGGCCAGGTGCGGCCACCAGGCCGTCGGCCTGGATCGTGCGGCTGGCGCTGAAGCCTGCTGGCGCTGCGCCGAGGGCAAGGATGCGACCGTTCTCCAGGTGCAGGTCGGTGATCTGGTCCAGGCCGCTGCTGGGATCGATGACCCGTGCGCCGATGATGCTGATGGTCACAGGGCGTTCTCCTGGTCGAGTTGACGTTGCGCGTTCTGGCCGCTCATGGCCATCGACAGTACGGCCATGCGCACGGCGATGCCGTAGGTCACCTGGTTGAGGATCACCGAGTGCTTGCCGTCGGCCACCGCCGATTCGATTTCCACGCCCCGATTGATCGGGCCCGGGTGCATGACGATGGCGTCCGGCTTGGCGCCGGCCAGGCGTGCGGTGGTCAGACCGAACAGGCGGTAGAACTCGCCTTCGCTGGGCAGCAGGCCACCCGCCATACGCTCACGCTGCAGGCGCAGCATGATCACCACGTCGACGTCTTTCAGGCCCTCGGCCAGGTCGGTGTAGACCTTGACCCCGTACTGCTCGATACCGATCGGGATCAGCGTCTTCGGGCCGATCACACGGATGTCCGGGCAACCCAGGGCCTTGAGCGCGAGCATGTCGGAGCGGGCTACGCGCGAGTGCAGGATATCGCCGACGATCGCCACCGAAAGGTTCTCGAAGCTGCCCTTGTGCCGACGGATGGTCAGCATGTCGAGCATGCCCTGGGTCGGGTGGGCATGGCGGCCATCGCCGCCGTTGATCACCGCGACCTCCGGGCACACGTGCTCGGCGATGAAGTGCGCGGCGCCGGAGTCGGAGTGACGCACGACGAACATGTCGGCAGCCATGGCTTCCAGGTTGCGCAGGGTATCGAACAGGGTCTCGCCCTTGCTGGTCGAGGAGGTCGACACGTTCAGGCTGATCACGTCGGCCGACAGGCGCTGGGCGGCCAGTTCGAAGGTGGTGCGGGTGCGGGTGGAGTTCTCGAAGAACACGTTGCACACGGTCTTGCCGCGCAGCAACGGAACCTTCTTGACGGCCCGGGCGCCAACTTCGAGGAAGGAGTCGGCGGTGTCGAGGATCTCGGTGAGCAGTTCGCGGGGCAAACCGTCGAGCGAGAGGAAATGGCGTAGCTGGCCCTGATCGTTGAGCTGCAGCGGGCGCTTGGCGTCGAATGGCGTCATCGCGGGGGACTCTTAAAGGGCGGATGCGGGGGCGAGGTCCTGGCGCTCGAGGGCGAGCGGGGCGGGTCCGGTCAATTTTACCCGTTCATGGGCCGCCAAGGACAGCGTCGCACCGAGCACATTCGGGCGGATCGGCAATTCGCCTGCGTCCAGGTCGAGCAGGCAGACCAGGGTCACGCTGGCCGGGCGCCCATAGTCGAACAGCTCGTTGAGCGCAGCGCGGATGGTTCGACCGCTCATCAGCACGTCATCCACCAGCACCAGGTGCTGGCCTTCGATCTCGAACGGCAGCTCGGACGGGCGCACCTGCGGGTGCAGGCCGTTCTGGCTGAAGTCGTCGCGGTAGAACGACACGTCGAGAGTGCCCAGCGGGCTCTGGTCGCCAAGCGCTTGCTGCAGGGCCTGGGCAACCCACACGCCACCGGTGCGGATACCGATGAAGCGTGGCTCTGCGATGGCGCGGCGCGCCAGGTGGGCGCGAAGGTCGACGGCCATCTGCCGGATCAGGTCGGCGGGATTGGGTAGGCTCATTGCGTGCTCCTTGGGGCGCCGGCATCGCCGGCAGCAAAGCGGATGGTCAGGTATTGGCCTCCAGCCAGCCCTGCAGCAGCAGTGCAGCGGCGATGGCGTCGACCGGGTTGTCGCGGTAGCTGCCACGCTGGCCGCCACGGGCCATCTGTTCGCCCTTGGCCTCGAAGGTGGTCAGGCGTTCGTCGTGGGTATGTACCGGCAGGTTGTAGCGTCCATGCAGGCGGCGGGCGAACTTCTCCGCGCGTTCGCTCATCTCGCTGGGTGTGCCGTCCATGTTCAGCGGCAGGCCGACGACGATGGCGTCGGGTTTCCATTCCTTGATCAGTTTCTCGACCTGGTTCCAGTCCGGCACGCCGTTCTGTGCCTTGAGCGTACACAGTTCACGGGCCTGGCCGGTGATGACCTGGCCGACGGCGACGCCGATCTGGCGGGTGCCGTAGTCGAAGCCCAGCAGCAGGCGCAGCTCGGCCATCAGGCGTGCCCTGCCTGGCTGGTCAGCAGACTGAGGTTGATGCCCAGGCTTTGCGCGGCGGCCTGCAGGCGCTGCTCGCAGGCCATGCCGAAGAGGATCTCGGGGTCGAACGGGCAGTTGAGCCAGGCGTTATCGGCCAGCTCCGCCTCGAGCTGCCCGGCTTCCCAGCCGGCGTAGCCCAGGGTGATCAGGCTCTGCTTCGGGCCGACGCCCTCGGCGATGGCGAACAGCACATCCTGTGATGTCGACAGCGACAGGCCTTGCAGCTCGATGGTGGCCTGGTAGGTGCATTCGGCGCTGTGCAGCACGAAGCCGCGGTCGGTCTGCACCGGGCCACCCTGGTAGATCGGGATCTGCAGGGTGCTGGCAGGCGGTTCCTCATCCGGGCGCAACTGCTCGAGGATATCGGCCAGGTTCAGCTCCTGCGGGCGATTGACCACCAGGCCCATGGCGCCGTTGGCGTTGTGCTCGACGATGTAGGTGAGGGTCTGGGCAAAGTTCGGATCGGCCATGTGCGGCATGGCAATCAGGAACTGGTGCTTGAGGTAGCTCGGCGTGAGGGTTTTCATGAGGGGTAGTGTGGCGTCAGGTGGCGAGGCTGACAAGCTGGCTGTGCGGTGTATGTACCGGTCCCCTCGCGGGGCAAGTCGCAGCCCGTACCAGTCAATTGCTCGACAGCCGGTCCCCACGCGCGAAGCGCCAGGTGCGGATGATCTCCAGGCGGTCGAATTCCGCCAGGTCGCCGGTGAACGGCGCGAACGGTGCCGCAAGGCGAACGATGCGCTGGGCGGCCTGGTCCAGCACCGGTTGCCCGGAGGATTCGAGCACCAGCACTTCATACAACGAACCGTCGCGGTTGATCGACACCATCATCCGCAGGCTGCCGTACATCTGCTGGCGTCGGGCTTCTTCCGGGTAATTGAGGTTGCCGATCCGCTCGACTTTCTTGCGCCATTCCTCTTTGTACCAGGCCCCCTTGTCGCGCATGGTCGAGGCCGCGTTGAGACGATGGATGCGGGGGCGCTTGGCATACAACTGCTGTTCGTTGGACAGCTCGGCCTCGAGGCTGGCGATCTGGCTCGACAACTGCGAGCTGTCGAAGTCCGGCACCGGTGCGGGGGGCTTGGGTTGAGGCTTGCTTTCCTTTGGCGCGGTTTCGGCTTTCTGCGGTTTCGCTGCCTTGGTCGTCACCACGGATTTCGCCGGCGCCGCTGGCGTTTCCGGCCGGGCTGCCGGAGGCGGGGTGATCTTGTTGACCTTGCTGTCCTGGAATGGCGCCACTTCGGTGGTGGTGGGCACGGCTTTCTTGTCCAGGGTGCCACTGCCCTGCTGGTTGTCCTGGGCCTGGTAGTCGGCTTTCTCCGGCGCTTTCTCGCTCTTGAAGGTGGCCAGGGTGATGTCCATGGTCTGGCGGACTTCGGCGGGCTTGACCACGCTGAAACCCACCCCGAGGATCAGCGCAAGGTGCACCAGGGCGGCAAGAAACAGCGTGAAACCGAGCCGGTCCACCGGGCGAACGCGCGGTGGCAGCAGGTCGGATGGGATGTCGGCAGGCAGCGTCATCGGGTATCCAGCAACCGCAGTGGGGCAGCAGGTCGAGTGAAATGGACCGGCATCATACCCCACTCCAGGGTTTTGCTCCGCGTCGGTGGTCAGCGCGCCTTGAGCTTGCGATCAATGGCGTCCATCAGCTGGCCGCCGATATTGGTGTTGTAGGCAGCATCGATCTCGCGGATGCAGGTCGGGCTGGTGACGTTGATCTCGGTCAGCGAGTCGCCAATCACGTCCAGGCCGACGAACAGCAGGCCCTTTTCGCGCAGGGTCGGGCCGACCTGGGCGGCGATCCAGCGGTCGCGCTCGGTCAGCGGACGGGCTTCGCCACGGCCACCAGCGGCCAGGTTGCCACGGGTCTCGCCGCTGGCCGGGATGCGTGCCAGGCAGTAGGGCACCGGCTCGCCGTCGATCATCAGGATGCGCTTGTCGCCATCGACGATCTGCGGCAGGTAGGCCTGTGCCATGATCTGCTGGTGGCCATGCTGGGTCAGGGTTTCGAGGATCACCGAGAGGTTCGGGTCGCCCTGGCGGTGACGGAACACTGATGCGCCGCCCATGCCGTCGAGCGGCTTGAGGATCACATCGCCATGGGTGGCGGCGAAGGCGCGCAGGATGTCGGCGCGGCGGCTGACCAGGGTTGGCGCCATGCACTGCGGGAACTGCGTGGCGAACAGCTTTTCGTTGCAGTCACGCAGACTCTGCGGTTTGTTGACGATCAGCACGCCTTCGCGCTCGGCCTGCTCCAGCAGGTAGGTGCTGTAGACGAACTCCATGTCGAAGGGGGGATCCTTGCGCATCAGGATCACGTCCAGCTCGTTCAGCGCGCTGTCCTGCTCATCGCCCAGCTCGAACCAGCGGGCCGGATCGGCGAACACCTTCAGCGGTCGCATCTGCGCACGGGCCTGGCCGGCACCCAGGTAGAGGTCGCGCTGCTCCATGTAGAACAGGCTCCAGCCACGCTCCTGCGCCGCCAGCAGCATGGCCAGCGAGCTGTCCTTCTTGTAGGAAATGGACGCGATAGGGTCCATGACAATCCCGAGACGAACGCTCATGGGGTAATTCCTCTTGGCGGCAGGTGGCCGCGATGGCACGAAAGAAAAGTGGCTCAGGGTGGCGCCGGGAACGCGGCCGGTCAAGGGGGGAGGCAGATGGAATGCCTACCCGGACTGTGTTAAAAATGCCAGTCAGAGCGCTGCATGGCAGCACTCGAGGTTTCATTCCTGGCTTGGCGATGGGTGACGCATTTCATGGAACAGCCCCTGAAGGTGATGGTGATCGACGATTCCCGCACCATCCGCCGCACCGCCCAGATGCTGCTGGGCGAGGTGGGTTGCGAGGTGATCACCGCCAGCGACGGTTTCGATGCCCTGGCCAAGATCGTCGATCACAAGCCGCGGATCATCTTCGTCGATGTACTGATGCCGCGTCTGGACGGTTACCAGACCTGCGCAGTGATCAAGCACAACAGTGCGTTCAAGGATATCCCGGTGATCCTGCTGTCGTCGCGTGACGGCCTGTTCGACAAGGCCCGCGGCCGGGTGGTCGGCTCCGATCAGTTCCTCACCAAACCGTTCAGCAAGGAAGAACTGCTCGACGCGATCCGTGCCCACGTGCCCGAATTCGCCGCGCAGGCACAACACGCACCCTGACCGCGCCCGCCCTGGCGCGGTCTTCATTTTCCTGATGGGGAAACCGTATGGCCCGAGTGCTGATTGTCGACGACTCGCCGACAGAGATGTACAGATTGACCGAATGGCTCGAGAAGCATGGCTACCAGGTGCTCAAGGCCAGCAACGGTGCCGATGGCGTGGCCCTGGCCCGCCAGGACAAACCGGATGCGGTGCTGATGGACATCGTCATGCCCGGCATGAACGGCTTCCAGGCCACCCGCCAGCTCAGCAAGGACCCTGAAACCAGCGCCATCCCGGTGATCGTGGTCACCACCAAGGACCAGGAAACCGACCGCATCTGGGCCACGCGCCAGGGCGCTCGCGATTTCCTGACCAAGCCGGTGGAAGAGGACGCGCTGATCGCCAAGCTCAAAGAGGTGCTGGGCGCTTGACCACACGCCCCCAGGGTGCGTCGCTGACCGCCTTCGAGCTGTTGCTGGACATCGACCGCCGCTGCCGCCTGTTGGTGGCCGACCAGCCGCTGCAGGACACGCGCCTGCAGCAGTGGAGCGGTATCGGCTTTCGCATCGCCGGGCAGTGGTTCGTCGCCCCCATGGGTGAGGTGGCTGAAGTGTTGCGCGAGCCGCGCAGCAGCCGGGTGCCCGGGGTGCAGCCTTGGGTGCGCGGCGTCGCCAACCTGCGCGGTCGCCTGCTGCCGGTGATGGACCTGTCGGCGTTCTTCGGCCTTGGGCCGGCGGCCTCGGGCAAGCAGCGCCGCGTGCTGGTGCTGGACCATGACGACCTGTTCGTCGGCCTGTTAGTGGATGAAGTGGTCGGCTTGCAACATTTCGACCTGAGCAGCCTGGAGCTGTCGCCCCCGCAGCCACTGATCCGCGCCGCGGCGCGTTTCGTCCAGGGGCATTTCCCGCGTGAGCGCAACTGGGCGATCTTCAGCCCCTTCGCCCTGGCCCAGGCGCCAGGCTTTCTCGATGTGGCGTTGTAGAGGACCCTGCGACAGTGAACAAGCCCGCTCCAACCGTCGTTCCCGAAGCCGTGGCCCAGCGCCCGCGCAGCACCGCGCAGATCACTGTGCTGTTCGTGGTGCTGATCCTGTCGATCGTGCTGCTGTTCGCCAACTTCGCCTACCTCAACACCCAGTCCAACCACGACAAGCAGTACATCGGCCATGCCGGCGAGTTGCGCGTGCTGTCCCAGCGCATCGCCAAGAACGCCACCGAGGCGGCGGCGGGCAAGGCCCTGGCGTTCCGGCTGCTGTCCGATGCACGTAACGATTTCGAGCGCCGCTGGAAATACCTGCGCGAGGGTGACAAGGCCACCGGCCTGCCGCCAGCGCCGGCCACGGTGCGCGACGAGATGGACGCGGTGCGCCAGGACTGGGAAAACCTGCGGCGCAACACCGACACCATCCTGGCCAGCGAGCAGACCGTGCTGTCCTTGCACCAGGTGGCGGCGACCCTGGCCGAAACCGTGCCACAGTTGCAGGTCGAGTACGAAAAGGTCGTGGAAATCCTGCTGCAGAGCGGTGCACCGGCCAGCCAGGTGGCTGTGGCCCAGCGCCAGTTGCTGCTGGCCGAGCGGATTCTCGGTTCGGTCAATACCGTGCTGGCCGGTGACGATACCTCGGTGCAGGCCGCCGACACCTTCGGCCGTGATGCCAGCCGCTTCGGCCAGGTGCTCGAGGGCATGCTCGGTGGCAATCCGGCGATCCAGGTGACCCGTGTCGAAGACCCGGACGCGCGTGCGCGCCTGGCCGAGATCGCCGAGCTGTTCCAGTTCGTTTCCGGCTCGGTCGACGAAATCCTCGAGACTTCACCGGAGCTGCTGCGGGTGCGCGAGGCCGCGAGCAACATCTTCAGCCTGTCGCAGACCCTGCTCGACGAAGCCTCGCACCTGGCCAATGGTTTCGAGAACCTGGCCGGGCGCACCCTCGACACCGTCGGCGGCTACGTGCTCGGCCTGCTGGCGCTGGCCTCGATCATCCTCATCGGCCTGGTGATGGTCCGCGCCACCAACCGTCAACTACGCGACACGGCGGAGAAGAACGAGCGCAACCAGCAGGCCATCATGCGCCTGCTCGATGAAATCGAAGAGCTGGCCGATGGCGACCTGACGGTGACGGTGTCGGTCACCGAAGACTTCACCGGCGCCATCGCCGACTCGATCAACTTCTCGGTGGACCAGTTGCGCGACCTGGTGGCGACCATCAACCACAGCGCCGAGCAGGTCGCCGCTGCGGTGCAGGACACCCAGAACACCGCACGCCAGCTGGCCAAGGCCTCGGAACACCAGGCCGACCAGATCAGCGAGGCGTCGCTGGCGGTGGGCGACATGGTCGAGTCGATCGACCGGGTTTCCGCCCACGCCTACGAGTCGGCCAAGGTCGCCGAGCGTTCGGTGGCCATCGCCAACAAGGGCAATGAGGTGGTGCACAACACCATCCATGGCATGGACAACATCCGCGAACAGATCCAGGACACCGCCAAGCGCATCAAGCGTCTGGGGGAGTCTTCTCAGGAAATCGGCGACATCGTCAGCCTGATTGACGACATTGCCGAACAAACCAACATCCTGGCCCTCAATGCGGCAATCCAGGCTTCGCTCGCGGGTGAAGCCGGGCGCGGCTTCGCCGTGGTCGCTGACGAAGTGCAGCGCCTGGCTGAGCGTTCGTCGTCGGCCACCCGACAGATCGAAGCGCTGGTGCGAACCATCCAGGCCGATACCAACGAAGCGGTGATCTCCATGGAGCAGACCACCGCCGAAGTGGTGCGTGGTGCGCGTCTTGCCCAGGACGCAGGCGTGGCCCTCGCTGAAATCGAGGGCGTGTCGCAGAACCTGGCCGAACTGATCCACAGCATTTCCGACGCGGCGCAATTGCAGACGTCCTCGGCCGGGCAGATTTCCCACACCATGGCGGTGATCCAGCAGATCACTGCGCAGACCTCCGCCGGTTCCGGCGCTACCGCCGACAGCATCCGTCACCTGGCCAGAATGGCCAGCGAGATGCGCCGTTCGGTGTCTGGTTTCACCTTGCCGGCCCCGGCCGAGCGGCGCTGAGGAGAGGTCTATGGCCGTTACGGCAATGAGCCCCGAGCGTCACGACACGGTCGCCCTGAGCTGGACCAAGGCGGCCATCGCCGATTGCCTGGGCCAGGCGCGGCAGGCGCTGGAGCGTTTTTCCAGCGAGCCGGGCGACCCCGCCTTGCTGGGGTTCTTCGTCGACAACCTGCATCAGGTGCAAGGGTGCCTGACGATGCTCGAGCTCAATGGCGCGGCGCGCCTGGCCGAGGAATTGGAGTTGCTCGGGCGTGCCCTCTTCGAGGGCCAGGTCAGCCCGCGTGGCGATTGCCTGGGTGCGCTGTTCCGCGGCCTTGAGCAATTGCCGCCCTACCTCGAGCGCCTGCGGGGCGCGCGCCACGACCTGCCGTTGGTGGTGCTGCCGTTGCTCAACCAATTGCGCCTGTGCCGCGGCGCCGAGCCGCTGGCCCAGGACAGCCTGATGGGAGAGGCGGCGCAGCGCCTGGCGGGGGCCAACGATCTGGCCAACCTCGACCTGTCGCTGGGCAACTGGCGCGACCAGTTGCAGGCCGGCCAGGGCCGCGATGCCCTGCGCTCGGTGATCACTGCCCTGTGCGACGATCTGGTGCGGATCAAGGAGCGGCTCGACCCCTTCGTACGGGGGGATAACGAGCAGCGCGACGCACTCGATGGGCTGATCGCGCCGCTGCGCCATGTTGCCGATACCCTCGCAGTGCTGGGCTTCCAGCAGCCGCGCCGGGTCATCATCGACCAGGTGCTCGCCTTGCAGGCCCTGGCCCAGGGCGAACGTGCCGTGGACGATGCGGTGCTGATGGATGTGGCCGGTGCCCTGTTGTACGTGGAGGCGACGCTCAACGGCATGGTGGGCGGCCTTGCCGAGGGCCTGGAAGGCGGCATGCCCGGCTCGGACGTGACCGAGATCCGTCAGCGGGTGTTCGAGGAGTCGCTCTCGGTGTTGCAGCAGGCCAAGGACCTGATCGGCGACTGCCTGGAATCCGGCTGGCCACGCCAGCGTCTGCAACCCCTGCCGGGTCTGCTGCAGCAGGTGCGTGGCGCGTTGGCGATGCTGATGCTGCCGGCCGCCTCCGAGGTGTTCGGGGTGTCGGCCGACTATGTGCAAGGCTGGTTGTCGCATCTTGAGCAGGAGCCACCGGAGCAGGAGCTGGCCCACCTGGCCGAGGCCCTGAGTGCGGTGGAGTGCTACCTGCAATGGCGTGTCGCCGACCCGCTGGCCGATGCCCAGCGTTTTCTCGACATGGCCTGCGCCAGTCTGGCCGCCCTTGGCCTGCGCTGCAGCCAAGCGCCGGTCATGGCTGAGCCGCAGCGTGCCGATGACGGCATCGACGATGAGCTGCGCGAAGTGTTCCTGGAGGAAACCGCTGAACTGCTGCCGGAGATCGAACGCCAATGGTTGCGCTGGCGTGCCGACAACCAGCAACGCGACGCGCTAATCGAACTGCGCCGTGCCTTGCATACGCTCAAGGGCAGCGGGCGGATGGTGCACGCAGGCGCCGTGGCCGAGCTGGCCTGGGGCGCCGAGCATCTGCTCAACCGTGTGCTGGAAGGACGCATCGTGCTCAGCGGCGAGGGCGCCGTGGCGCTGCAACAGGCCTTTGTGCACCTGCCTGACCTGCTCGCCGACTTTGCGGTGGGTCAGATACCCCGGCTGGCCGATGTCGAGCAGCTCAGCAGCCATCTGCACGCCCTGGCGGTCAACGACACCGCGTCTGCCAGCGACAGTGACGGGCTCGATCCGCAACTGCTGGAGATCTTTCGCAACGAGGCACAGGGCCATCTGGCCAGCCTCGACAGTTTCCTCATGGCTGCCAAAGGCCAGGACACCCCGGTCAGCGACAGCCTGCAACGCGCGCTGCATACCCTCAAGGGCAGCGCGGCCATGGCCGGGGTGATGCCGATCGCAGAGCTTGCCACCGCCTTCGACCGCCTGGCGCGTGAATACAAGGCGCACCAACTGGCTTTGGAAGTGGCGGATATCGAATGGCTGGAAGCGTCGCGCAGCCTGTTCCAGCTGGGCCTGGCCCAGCTTGAGCGCACACCGCTGGCACCGATTCCTGGCGCTGCGCAACTGATCGAGCAGGTCGGCGAAGCGGTGGATGCACGCCTGGCGGTGCTGCAGGACGCAGCGCCGCACACCCGCCGCAACCGTCGTGATCCACAACTGATCGCCAGCTTCCTGGCTCAGGGCATGGATATCCTGCTCGATGCCGAGTCGCTGTTGTCGCGCTGGCAGGAGCACCCGCGCGAACGCCAGGAGCTGGACACGCTGCTTGATGAGCTGACGACCCTGGCCCATGGTGCGCACCTGGCCGATTTCTGGCAGGTGGATGAGCTCTGCGAAGCGCTGCTCGATCTGTATGGGGCGGTTGAGGAGGGCAGCCTGGTCGCCAACGGGCATTTCTTCGCCCAGGCGCGGCAGGCCCACGAAGCCCTGATCGACATGCTCGATGAGATTGCTGCCGGGCAGGAGGTCACCCCGCGCAGCGAGTGCCTGGATGGCTTGCGCGCGTTGCTGGACGGGGCGCTCGACCCGGCGGCAACCGGGCGGGTGGGCGAGCAGGGCGTGACCCCGCTGGCCACGGCCATGGACCTGCCGGAGCCGGCAGTGGTGCAGTTGTTCCTCGACGAGGCCAGCGACATCCTCGACAGCGCCGATCAGGCTTTGCAGCGCTGGCGACAGGAGCCGGAAGGCAGCTCAGCGGTGTCGGCGTTGCAGCACGATGTGCAGACCTTGCGTGGCGGTGCGCAGATGGCCGCGATTGGCGCCATCGAGGTGCTCGCTCAGGAGCTGGCGTTGCTCTACGAAGGGCTGGTCGATCGGCGGTTGGCCGCCAGCAGTGCGCTGTTCGAGCTGCTGCAGCGCAGCCATGCGGCGCTGGGCCAGATGCTCGACAGCCTGCGCCAGGGCGAGCTGCCGTCTTCGGCGGTGGCACTGCTCGGCGAGTTGCGTGAGTTCCGCCATGCGCCGGTCAGCGAGCCGGAGGTGGCAGAAACACCTGGCGACAAGGAGCTGCTGGAAGTCTTCCTCGAAGAAAGCTCGGACATCGTCGAAAGCGCTGCGGCTGCGTTGGCGCGCTGGCAGGCCGACCCGCGCAGCAGTGTCGAGGTGGAAAACCTGCTGCGCGACCTGCACACCCTCAAGGGCGGCGCGCGCATGGTGGAAATCGCCGCCATTGGCGACCTGGCCCATGAGCTGGAGTTTCTCTACGAACTGCTCGCTGCTGGCCGCCTGCCGCCGACGCCCGCGCTGTTCAGCCTGCTGCAGAACTGCCACGACCGCCTTGCGCACATGCTCGACGCCGTACGTCTGGGGCAGCCGCTGCACGCGGCAACGGCGCTGATCGACTACATTCGCAACTTTTCCAGTGCGGCGCTGACCGACAGCGCCGCCGGCCAGCCGCCGGTGGAGGCCGCGCCGCTCGATGTGCCGAGCGCTGCACCCGAGCGAGCGCCGGGGGACATGGTCAAGGTCGATGCCGAACTGCTCGATGACCTGGGCAACCTGGCCAGCGAGCACGCGATCATTCGTGGTCGTATCGAGCAGCAGGTCAACGATGCACAGTTCGCCTTGAGCGAAATGGAAACCACCCTGGAGCGCATGCGCGACCAGTTGCTGCGCCTGGACAACGAAACCCAGGGCCGCATGTCCAGCCGCTGGCAGGCCGAGGGCGACGCCTACGACGATTTCGACCCGCTGGAAATGGACCGCCATTCGCAGTTGCAGCAGCTGTCGCGGGCCTTGTTCGAATCGGCTTCCGACTTGCTCGACCTCAAGGAAACCCTGACCCTGCGGGCCCAGGAGGCGCATGGCCTGCTGCAGCAGCAGGCGCGGGTCAACAGTCAGTTGCAGGAAGGCCTGACCGCCACCCTGATGGTGCCTTTCGAGCGCCTGGTGCCGCGCCTGCAGCGCGTGGTGCGGCAGGTGGCGAGCGAGCTGGGCAAACAGGTCGAACTGGTGGTCGGCAATGCCGAGGGCGAGCTGGACCGCAGCGTGCTCGAGCGCATGGTCGCGCCCCTGGAGCACATGCTGCGCAACGCCGTCGACCATGGCCTCGAGCCGCGCGAGGTGCGCCTGGCGGCAGGCAAGCCGGAGCAGGGCACCATCCACCTCAACCTGCTCCACGAGGGCGCCGACATCGTCATCGAGATGAGCGACGACGGCGCCGGGGTGCCGCTGGAGGCGGTTCGCAAGAAGGCCATCAAGCGCGGCTTGCTGGCGCCGCAGGCGCAGCTCAGCGATCACGAGATCTTGCAGTTCATCCTGCGTCCGGGGTTCTCCACGGCCGAGAAGATCACCCAGATTTCCGGGCGCGGGCTGGGCATGGATGTGGTCCATGAAGAGGTCAAGCAGTTGGGCGGCTCGATGAGCATCGAGTCCAGCCCAGGCAAGGGGGCACGCTTCCAGATCCGCTTGCCGTTCACGGTATCGCTGAACCGGGCGCTGATGGTGCACCTGGGCGAGGAGCAGTACGCCATCCCGCTCAACACCATCGAGGGCATCGTCCGCGTGCCGCCCGCCGAGCTCGAGGCCTGCTACCAGCTGGATCCGCCGCGCTATCGCTATGCAGGGCACGCCTACGACCTGCGCTACCTGGGCGAGCTGTTGCAGGATGTCGGCCGTCCGCGCCTGCTGGGGCAAAGCCTGCCCTTGCCGGTGCTGCTGGTGCATGCCCAGGAGCAGTCGTTTGCGATCCAGGCCGATGGCC
Organism: Pseudomonas putida; assembly: GCF_001636055.1. Lineage (NCBI taxonomy): Bacteria > Pseudomonadati > Pseudomonadota > Gammaproteobacteria > Pseudomonadales > Pseudomonadaceae > Pseudomonas > Pseudomonas putida. The sequence continues at coordinate 5,777,562 of NZ_CP011789.1, read as the reverse complement.
TGTCGCCGAGCCGCGAAATCGTGGTGAAAAGCCTGGGGCCACAATTCGCTGCGGTGCCGGGGTTGTCTGGTGCGACCTTGCTCGGTGATGGGCGGGTGGTGCTGATTCTCGACCTGCTCGGTCAGCTGCGCGGCCAGCAGCGGCGCCTGGCGCGGTTGCCGGTGGGTGACGGCGAGCGGCGCCAGCTGTTCGGCCCGGCGGCGCGGCGTCCGTTGCTGGTGATGGTGGTCGACGATTCGGTCACCGTGCGCAAGGTCACCAGCCGCCTGCTGGAACGTCACGGCATGAGCGTGTTGACCGCCAAGGACGGGGTCGATGCGATGGCCCTGCTGGAGGAGCACCGCCCTGACGTGTTGTTGCTGGACATCGAGATGCCGCGCATGGACGGCTTCGAAGTGGCGACGCGGGTGCGGCGTGACAACCGCCTGCACGACTTGCCGATCATCATGATCACCTCGCGTACCGGGCAGAAACACCGCGACCGGGCCATGGCCATCGGCGTCAACGAATACCTCGGCAAGCCTTACCAGGAGTCGCTCCTGTTGCAGAGCATCGCCCACTGGAGCCAGCCTCATGCTTGAACATATCGCCGGTCAGCGCAGCAGCCTCACCGGGCTGTTGCTGCCCCTGGGCGACCGTACCCTGGTGCTGCCCAACGTTGCGGTGGCCGAGCTGATCGGCGAGCGTGCGTTCGTCTGCGAACTGCATGAGCCGGCCTGGCACATGGGCTGGATCGACTGGCGCCAGCAGTGTCTGCCGCTGATAGGCTTCGAGGCCGCCTGTGGCGGTGAAACGCCCTGTGGCGAGCGGGCGCGGATCGTTGTGCTCAACGCCTTGGGCGATACCGGGCTGCGCTACCTGGCGCTGCTGCTGCAGGGGATCCCGCGCTCGTGCAAGCTCGACAGCCAGTTGAACTATGTGGACGTGCCGCTGGGGGCGCTGGAGCTGGCGGCGGTGCAGGTGGGCGAGCAGGTGGCGCGGGTGCCGGACCTGGCGGCGCTCGAGCGGCTGGTGCGTGACGCGGATCTGCAACCTTCGACGCAGTAGCATGATGCTCGTGCGGGCCCTGTCGCGCCACTGCCCGCCAGGAACCCATTGGCCTTGTGGAGGTCTGAGCCTGCATGTACTACGGTGAACGCTTCAACGCCTGGACCCACCTGGTCGGTGCTGTCCTGGCCTGTATCGGTGCCATCTGGCTGATCGTCGTCGCGGGCTTGCAGGGCGACCCCTGGAAGATCGTCAGCTTCTCCATCTACGGCTTTACGCTGCTGTTGCTCTACAGCATTTCCACGCTCTATCACAGCACGCGCGGCCGGGCGAAGGTGGTCATGCGCAAGCTCGATCACCTGTCGATCTACCTGCTCATCGCCGGCAGCTATACACCGTTCTGCCTGGTCAGTCTGCGCGGGCCCTGGGGCTGGAGCCTGTTCGGCATCGTCTGGGGCCTGGCGGTGATCGGCATGCTCCAGGAGATCAAACCGCGCTCCGAGGCACGGATCCTCTCGATCATCATCTACGCGGTGATGGGCTGGATCGTGCTGGTGGCGGTCAAACCGTTGCTCCACAGCCTCGGTGGCGCCGGCTTTGCCTGGCTGGCGGCCGGCGGTGTGCTGTACACCGTCGGCATCATCTTTTTCGCCTTCGACAGCCGCTTTCGCCACTGGCACGGCATCTGGCACCTGTTCGTCATCGCTGGCAGCCTGATGCACTTCGTCGCGGTGTACTTCTACGTGCTATAGGGGGCTGATCTTAGAAATCGCCCCACAGCTGCTGCGCCACCGATAGCGCCACCACCGGCGCCGTCTCGGTGCGCAGTACGCGAGGGCCGAGGCGGGCGGCGTGGAAGCCGGCGCCCTTGGCCTGATCGACTTCGGCATCGCTCAAGCCACCCTCAGGTCCGATCAGGAAGGCCAGGCGTGTCGGTTTGTCATGGCTGGTCAGCGGCTCGGCCACCGGGTGCAGGACCAGCTTGAGATCGGCCTCGCTGTCTTTCAGCCATTCGGCCAGGGGCACCGGTGGGTGGATCACTGGCAGGGTAGAGCGCCCGCATTGTTCGCAGGCGCTGATCGCCACCTGGCGCCAGTGAGCCAGGCGCTTGTCGGCGCGCTCGTCCTTCAGACGCACTTCGCAGCGCTCGCTGACGATCGGGGTGATTTGGCTGACGCCCAGCTCGGTGGCTTTCTGGATCGCCCAGTCCATGCGCTCGCCGCGTGACAGCCCCTGGCCGAGGTGGATGTGCAGCGGCGAATCGGGTTGGCCGGGCAGGGCCTGGTCGAGGCTGACCCGCACGGATTTCTTGCCCACGTCGAGCAACTGGCCGAGGTATTCCTGGCCACTGCCGTCGAACAGTTGCACGGCGGCGCCGGCGCTCATGCGCAGCACGCGGCCGATGTAGTGGGCCTGGGCCTCGGGCAACTCGTGCTCGCCAAGGCTCAGGGGGGCGTCGATGAAGAAACGGGACAGTCTCATGGTTCGGCTCGGAATAGGGGTGAGGACATCATCCTCTGTGGGAGCGGGCTTGCCCGCGAATGCGCCAGTGGCAGCACTGCAGCATTCGCGGGCAAGCCCGCTCCTACAGGGTTAGGTGGTAGTCAGCCCGGATCGCGGAAGTCGGGATGGAAATCGGCCGGCACCGTCACGCTGACACTGTCACGGGTGGCGATATCGATGCCTTCGCTGGCCACTTCGGCCAGGAAGTCGATCTGCTCCGGGGTGATCACGTAGGGCGGCAGGAAATACACCACGCTACCCAGCGGACGCAACAGCGCGCCGCGGGTCAGGGCATGCTCGAAGACCTTCAGGCCGCGGCGTTCCTGCCATGGGTAGGCGACCTTGCCGGCCTTGTCCTTGACCATCTCGATGGCCAGGGCCATGCCGGTCTGGCGTACTTCGGCCACGTTCGGGTGATCGACCAGGTGCGCGGTGGCGCTGGCCATGCGCGCCGACAGCGCTTTGTTGGCGTCGATCACCTGGTCCTGCTCGAAGATGTCCAGGGTCGCCAGCGCGGCGGCGCAGGCCAGCGGGTTGCCGGTGTAGCTGTGCGAATGGAGGAAGGCGCGCAGGGTCGGGTAGTCGTCGTAGAAGGCCTGGTACACGTCATCGGTGGTCAGGCAGGCGGCGAGCGGCAGGTAGCCACCGGTCAGGGCTTTGGACAGGCAAAGGAAGTCTGGGCGGATACCGGCCTGCTCGCAGGCGAACATCGTGCCGGTGCGGCCGAAACCGACGGCGATTTCGTCATGGATCAGGTGCACACCGTAACGGTCGCAGGCTTCGCGCAGCAGCTTGAGGTAGACCGGATGATACATGCGCATGCCGCCAGCGCCCTGGATCAGCGGCTCGACGATGACCGCGGCGATCGTGGCGTGGTGTTCGGCCAGGGTCTGCTCCATGGCTGCGAACATGTTGCGCGAGTGTTCCTCCCAACCCATGCCTTCAGGGCGCAGGTAGCAATCGGGGCTGGGCACCTTGATGGTGTCGAGCAGCAGGGCCTTGTAGGTTTCGGTGAACAGTGGCACATCGCCGACCGACATCGCGGCGATGGTTTCGCCGTGGTAGCTGTTGGTCAGGGTGACGAAGCGCTTCTTGGCGCCTTGGCCCTTGTTCTGCCAGTAGTGGAAGCTCATCTTCAGCGCCACTTCGATGCATGACGAGCCGTTGTCGGCGTAGAACACTCGATCCAGCCCGGCCGGAGTCATGGCCACCAGGCGCTCGGACAGCTCGATCACCGGCTGATGGCTGAAGCCTGCGAGGATGACGTGTTCGAGCTGGTCGACCTGATCCTTGATGCGCTGGTTGATGCGCGGATTGGCATGGCCGAAAACGTTGACCCACCAGGAGCTGACCGCGTCCAGATAGCGCTTGCCCTCGAAGTCCTCGAGCCAGACACCCTCGCCGCGGCGAATCGGGATCAGCGGCAGGCTCTCGTGGTCTTTCATCTGGGTGCAGGGGTGCCACAGGACCTTGAGGTCGCGCTGCATCCACTGTTGATTCAGGCCCATGGGCGGATCTCCTGGCTGGGGTGGCAAGTAGGACGGCGTAAGCCTAAGCAAAGGCACCCCCAGGAACAACCTTGGATTTTGTGCAGGCTTGTGTGGGAGCTGGCTTGTCGGGACGCCGAACCGCCGCGAAGCACCCACCACAGAAACCTGAACCATTCGAAGCACTTGATAGCGCTGTGCTGGCAGGCTCCGGGGACCTGACGTATTCTTAGCGCATCTCTCCTGGGGAGATCCCTCCCACTTACATTTCGCTTCTGATCCGGAGTTCGCCGACATGGCTGCTGCTTGGGTGCGCCTGTGCGCGTTGGTATTGATTGGTGCATCCAGCGCTGGTGCGCTGGCGAAGGACAAGACCCCCACGGCCATTGTCGTCGGCGGTGGCCTGGCCGGCCTGACGGCAGCCTACGAGCTGCAATCCAAGGGCTGGCAGGTGACCCTGCTCGAAGCCAAGGGCGGCATGGGTGGCCGCTCGGGACTTGCGACCAGCGAGTGGATCGGCAACAACAAGGCGCAACCGGTACTCAATCAATACCTGGACCGCTTCAAGCTGGAAACCTTGCCTGCGCCCGAGTTCGTGCGTACCCCAGGCTACCTGATCGACGGCGAGTACTTCAGCGCGGCCGACCTCGCCACCAAGCAGCCCGCGACCGCCGAGGCGATCAAGCGCTACGAGAAGACCCTCGATGACCTGGCCCGTTCGATCGATGACCCGCTGAACCCGGCTGCCAACAGCACGTTGTTCGCCCTCGATCAGATCAACGTCTCCACCTGGCTGGACAAGCTGCAACTGCCGGCGACCGCCCGTCAGTTGATCAACCAGCAGATCCGTACCCGCTATGACGAGCCCTCGCGCCTGTCGTTGCTCTATTTCGCCCAGCAGAGCCGGGTCTATCGTGGGGTTGGCGATCGTGACCTGCGCGCCGCACGCCTGCCCGGCGGCAGCCCGGTACTGGCACAGGCCTTCGTCAAGCAACTCAAGACCATCAAGACCAGCTCGCCGGTCACCGCCATCGTCCAGGACAAGGACGGCGTCACCGTAAAGGTGGGGGCCGTGGGCTACCAGGCTGACTATCTGGTTCTTGCCGTGCCGCTGCGCGCGCTGGCCAAGATCCAGATGACGCCGGGGCTGGACAACCAGCATCTGGCGGCACTCAAAGGCACCAACTACGGCTGGCGCGACCAGTTGCTGCTCAAGTTCAAGAACCCGGTGTGGGAGAGCCGCTCGCGTATGTCGGGCGAGATCTTCAGCAACGCAGGCCTGGGCATGCTGTGGATCGAACCGGCGCTCAAGGGCGGTGCCAATGTGGTGATCAACCTGTCAGGCGACAACGCCCGCCTGCTGCAGGCCTTCGGTGACAAGCAGATGGTCGACCAGGTGCTGATTCGCCTGCATGCCTTCTACCCTCAGGCTCGTGGCGCCTTTACCGGTTACGAGGTCAAACGCTACAGCACCGACGCCGGCACCGGCGGCGCCTACCTGGCCTACGGGCCGGGGCAGATCAGCAAGTACTGGCGTCTGTGGGAGCGCCCGGTGCAACGTGTCGCCTTTGCTGGCGAACACACCGATGCACTTTACCCGGGCACCCTGGAAGGCGCGCTGCGCAGTGGCCAGCGTGCCGCGGGCCAGGTCGAGGACCTGGCCGCTGGGAAATCCTTCGATCCAGTGGTCAAGGCGGCGCCGGTCGCTGCTGCTGCGGGCGCTGCGGCAGTCGGCGCGGCAGCCGCCAAGGACAACAAGCCTGGCTTCTTCTCCCGTCTGTTCGGTGGCGACGACAAACCGGTGGCCAAGACCGAGCCGGTGACCAAGGCCGCCGAGCCGACACCCGCGCCGCCAGCTCCTGCTCCTGCAGCCGCACCAGCGGCGCCGGCCGTTGCGCCTGTGGCCAAGGAAGAACCGGTCAAGGCCCAACCCGCCAAGGCTGCACCGACCAAGGCGGCACCTGCCAAGCACGCACCAGCGCACAAGCCGCCGGCCAAGCAGGCCAGCAAGACGGAGCCGGTGAAGAAGGCCGCCGCAAAAGCCGAGCCCGTCAAGAAGAAACCCTCGACCGACACTCAGGCCAAGGCCAACTGATTGGTCATTGCGGGCACTCGTGGCATTGCCGCGATGTGCCCGCGCTGTTGCCTGCCCTGGCAAGTCCCCCGCGTTCGCCTACTGTTAATGTTTTCTTAATTAGATGAATTCAAAATAAGCTATCGATTTTTTCGATTATAAGAAGCGGACTTTTCCGCTTTATTTCGATACTTATCGCGTTATCTTGTGCACAGCTTTCACGGGGAATACGCCAACATGCAACTGCGCAATTCTGCTTCTCGCTATGGTGCGGTCAGCATCTTCCTGCACTGGGGCGTAGCTCTTGTCGTATTCGGGTTGTTCGGTCTGGGCCTGTGGATGGTCGGTCTCGACTACTACGATCCTTGGCGCAAAGCCGGGCCCGACCTGCACAAGAGCATTGGCCTGGTATTACTGGCTGTCATGCTGCTGCGGGTACTCTGGCGTTTGATCAGCCCACCTCCACCGGCTCCGGCCAGCCACGGGGCACTCACCCGCATGGCCGCCAAGCTGGGGCACCTGGCGCTGTATCTGGGGTTGTTCGCGGTCATGGCCGCCGGCTACCTGATCTCCACCGCCGACGGTGTCGGCATTCCGGTCTTCGGCCTGTTCGAAGTACCGGCACTGGTCAGCAACCTGCCCGATCAGGCGGACACTGCCGGTGTGATTCACCTGTATCTGGCCTGGGGGTTGGTGATTTTCGCCATCCTGCATGCCCTGGCAGCCTTGAAACACCATTTCATTGACCGTGACGCGACCCTGGCTCGTATGCTGGGCCGCAAAGCTTGACTCTCAACCTCAATTGCAAAGGAAGGAAGTAAGGATGTTGAAAAAGACTTTTGCCGCCCTGGCGCTCGGTACCGCTCTGATTGGCGCTGGTCAGGCCATGGCCGCTGACTACAAGATCGACAAGGAAGGCCAGCATGCTTTCGTCGACTGGAAGATCAGCCACTTGGGCTACAGCTTCATCCACGGCACATTCAAGGACTTCGACGGTTCGTTCTCCTGGGACAGCGCCAAGCCTGAAGCCAGCAAGATCAGCGTCGACCTGAAGACTGCCAGCCTGTGTTCCAACCATGCCGAGCGCGACAAGCACATCGCCAGCGCCGACTTCCTGGACGTGAAGAAATATCCGGACGCCAAGTTCGTCTCCACGGCCGTCAAGTCCACCGGTGACAAGACTGCCGACGTAACCGGCGACCTGACCCTGCATGGCGTGACCAAGCCGGTCACCTTCAAGGCCGTGTTCAACGGCGAGGGCAAGGACCCGTGGGGTGGCGAGCGCGCTGGCTTCAACGCCAAGACCACGCTGAACCTGAACGACTTTGGCATCAAGGGCCCAGGCCCGACTTCCCAGACCCTGGATCTGGACATCAGCCTGGAAGGCGTGAAGCAGAAGTGATTCGCGTCATCTGAAACGACAAGGGGCCGCTATGCGGCCCCTTGTCGTTTCTGTCAGCCCTTGCGGGTCAACAGCGCCGGACGCTCGCCACGGGGGCGGCTCGGCAGGTCGTCCAGTTGCTCGGGCGTCGGGTAGCGGTCGAGCTTGGATTCCTTGCGGATGATCACAGGCGTGCTCTGCGACTCGCGCGGATTGCGTACGGCAGGTTCCTGGCGGTTGCTGTCGTCCCGGCGCGCACGGCCCGGGTTGCCATCGCGGCGTGCACCACCACCATTGTTGTTGCGGGGGCGCTTCTCGCCAGAACCCTGGCCGCCCTGGCGCTGGCCGCCGCTACCGTTGTTGCTGCGAGGCTGGCCCGAACCCGAACGCTGCCCCTGGCCTTGAGCCTGCCCGCCGTTGCCGCCCGGGCGACGGTTGCGGCCCTGGTTCTTGCCGTTCTGGTAAGGGCTGACGTAGTCGGCGCGGTTACCGAAGTTGTCGATATCGTCGTCCAGGAACTCTTCCGGGTCGCGATCGGCGGGTACTTTGGGGGCATTGCCCTGGGCCTGGCCGGCCTGCTGCTGACGCGGCTTCCTGTTGTCGCGCTGCTTGCGTGGCTCCTGCTTCTTCTGCTGCGGCTTGTCGCCCGCAGTGCCCTTGTCGGCAGGCTTGTCGGCGGCCTGTTGCTTGGCCTTGCCTTTGTCCTTGCCCTTGTCCTTGCGTCCGCCGCTGCCTTCCTTGCTGCCTTCGGCACGTTGCTGCTGGTTGCGCCCGCCACGGCCGTTGTTCTGCTGGCGCTCGCGCACCTCGGGTTTCTCGGCCTCGACCTGCGAGGCATCGAAGCCCATCAGGTCGCCATCCGGGATCTTCTGCTTGGTCACCCGCTCGATGCTCTTGAGCAGTTTCTCTTCGTCAGGTGCCACCAGCGAAATGGCTTCACCGGAGCGGCCAGCACGGCCAGTACGACCGATGCGGTGAACGTAGTCTTCCTCGACGTTGGGCAGTTCGAAGTTGACCACGTGCGGCAACTGGTCGATGTCCAGGCCACGGGCGGCGATGTCAGTGGCGACCAGCACTCGCACGCTGTTGGCCTTGAAGTCGGCCAGAGCCTTGGTGCGCGCATTCTGGCTCTTGTTGCCGTGGATCGCGGCAGCGGTCAGACCGTGCTTTTCGAGGTACTCGGCAAGGCGGTTGGCGCCGTGCTTGGTACGGGTGAAGACCAGCACCTGTTCCCAGGCGCCGAGGGTGATCAAGTGGGCCAGCAGCGCACGCTTGTGGCTGGCAGGCAGGCGGTAGACGCGCTGCTCGATACGCTCGACGGTGGTATTGGGCGGCGTGACCTCGATGCGCTCGGGGTTGTGCAGCAACTTGTCGGCGAGGTCGGTGATGTCCTTGGAGAAGGTCGCCGAGAACAGCAGGTTCTGGCGCTTGGCCGGCAGGCGTGCGAGGACTTTCTTCACGTCATGGATGAAGCCCATGTCGAGCATGCGGTCGGCTTCGTCCAGAACGAGAATTTCCACCTTGGACAGGTCGACGCTGCCTTGGCCGGCCAGGTCGAGCAGACGGCCCGGGCAGGCGACCAGAACGTCGACACCCTTGGCCATCGCCTGGATCTGTGGGTTCATGCCGACACCGCCGAAGATGCAGGCGCTGATGAAGTTCAGGTCGCGGGCATAGATCTTGAAGCTGTCGTGGACCTGTGCGGCCAGTTCGCGGGTCGGGGTCAGGACCAGGACGCGCGGTTGGCGCGGGCCGTGACGCTGCGATTTGTCGGGGTGACCACCTGGGAACAGGCGCTCGAGGATCGGCAGGGCGAAGCCACCGGTTTTACCAGTGCCAGTCTGCGCGGCGACCATCAGGTCGCGGCCTTGCAACACGGCGGGAATGGCCCGCTGTTGCACCGGGGTAGGCTGGGTGTAGCCCGCAGCCTCGATAGCGCGGACAAGTGCCTCGGAGAGACCGAGGGAAGCAAAGGACATGGGCAATCCTGTTCTCGTGTGGGCTGGGCCCTGTGGGATGTTCTGCCTGGCGCGACGGGCATCGGTGGGATGCGATCGCGTCCGGTCCAGCTGGGCTTACACTGCGCATCCTGGAGGCGGCGGGCGGGCACTTGAGGGTGCGTCGCTGCTGGTCGAGATGCCTTTTGCGAGGCCGAGCGTCCGGGCGTGAGCCGGGCGGGAAGGCCCGAGTATAACAGAGCTATCGCGATGTGCTGCGATCCTGCTGCTCAACGGCGTCGAGAAAATGTTCGGCGGAGTTTGCGTTGCGCGCATGCTGGGCAGTACAGGGGCGCTCCGCGATCGCCAGCAGGGCTGTACTCAGGCTTGCTGTGCGTCGATCAGATGCCGTTCGATATCTTTGTGACGCGTGCCCAGCGACAGACGAAGGCCGGGTTGGCGCAAGCATTCGCGCAGTTGCTCGGGGCTCATGCCGCCCTGGCGCTGATTGAAGTTTTCCAGGGCCTTGTCCCACCACGCCGTGGCGCAGGCGCGGTCGAATTCGTTGTCGTAGGGGTAGCAGCCGTAGAGCAGTTCACGGGCGAACTGGCGGTGACGACTGGGTAGCGTGAGGCTCATGGCCTTGTAGCCGAGGCGGTGCAGGGTGGGGGGGCGAGGCAGTTGATCGTTGACCAGCGTGATGTCGGCCATCGCGGCCTCGCCGAATGGATCGTCGCCGTGCTTGCGCAACCACGCCTGGATCTTGGCACGGAACTGGGCCTTGCGGCTCCAATAGTGATGGATGACGTCGGTGCAGGTGGCCAGTTGCAACGTGCGGTAGGCGGCGACCGCCAGGCAGAACTCCTCGAGCGTATAGGCCTCGCGTGCCAGGGGATAAAGCTCGTCCATCAGCGCGATGGAGTGGTCCAGGATCGTTGCATCCTGTGCAGTCAGGCCCATGACACCGGAGTTGACCAGCGGCATCTGGCAGTCGGCCAGGGCACGCTGTTGCAGGAGCGTCAGCAGGTTCTTGTACAGCAGGCACTTCTGGTTTTCGCCGTAGCGACCGCCAATGGCATTGCACAGCAGGCTGCCGGGCTTTACCCGGCGGAACAGCTCTATGGGCGATTGGCGGAAAAAGGTATCGGTATCGATCAGCACTGCCAGCGGGTGCTGTTCGAGGACATGGCGCAGCAGCACATGCTTGCTGCGAAAGTGATACCCGTGCGGCTGGTTCCAGGTTGTACGCGTGTGCTCATCGAGCAGGTGCACGGTGACGGGCAGCTTGGCGTAGGGTTCGGGGTTGTCGGTGTAGACCTGGATGTCCATGGCTTCACCTGGCGTCTTGCGCAGGTTGGCCAGGGCGCTGACGATGCTGAAGCAGGCTTCCTGGTGATAGGTAGCCGGGCCGAAGGCGAGGTAGACGAGTTGCGGGGTGTCACGGTTGCACGGCTGCATCGGGGGAAACCTGGTATCAGCTTGAATGATCAAGGCTCCAATCTACGTTCGGAGCCTTAATCATTGCTTAAGCTATTGTTACCAATAGGTTTCAGCGCGGCAGCTTGAGGTTGTTCCAGATCGCCAGGCTCGGCTCGGCCTGGTTCAGCGTGTAGAAGTGCAGGCCCGGTGCGCCACCTTGCAGCAGCTCTTCGCACATCTTGCTGATCACTTCTTCACCGAATGCCTGGATGCTGGTGGCATCGTCGCCGTAGGCTTCCAGCTGCTTGCGGATCCAGCGCGGAATCTCGGCACCACAGGCGTCGGAGAAGCGCGCCAGCTTGCTGTAGTTGGTGATCGGCATGATGCCGGGCACTACCGGAATATCCACGCCCAGCTTCTGTACGCGCTCGACGAAGTAGAAGTAGCTGTCGGCGTTGAAGAAGTACTGGGTGATGGCGCTGTCGGCACCGGCCTTGACCTTGTGTACGAAGTTGGCCAGGTCGTCCTCGAAGTTGTGCGCCTGCGGGTGCATTTCGGGGTAGGCGGCAACTTCCAGGTGGAAGTGGTCACCGGTTTCCTGGCGGATGAACTCGACCAGGTCGCTGGCATGGCGCAATTCGCCACTGGCCATGCCCATGCCGGATGGCAGGTCACCGCGCAGGGCGACGATGCGCTTGATTCCGGCCGCCTTGTATTCGGCGATCAGGGCGCGCAGGTCGTCCTTGCTGTCGCCGACGCACGACAGGTGCGGGGCTGCCGGGACCTTCACTTCGTTTTCCAGTTGCAGCACGGTGTTCAGCGTCCGGTCGCGAGTCGAGCCGCCGGCGCCGTAAGTGCAGGAGAAGAAGTCGGGGTTATAGGTGGCCAGTTGACGGGCAACGGCCATGAGTTTTTCGTGACCGGCATCGGTCTTGGTCGGGAAGAACTCGAAACTGTAGCGGCGTTCCTGGGACATCGGTCGTTCCTCTGGCAGCGTGCTTCAAGCGCCAAGCTGCAAATAAAAGCCAGATCGGTGATGGCCGATCTGGCTTGGGCGTCGTTCAGATCCTTGCGCTGCTGCGGCGCGCAGTGCGCGCCGCATGCCGCTTAGTAGCGGTACGCGTCGGGCTTGAACGGGCCTTCGACAGTCACGCCGATGTACTCGGCCTGCTGTGGGGTCAGCTGGGTGACTACACCGCCGAAGCCGCGGACCATTTCCAGGGCCACTTCTTCGTCGAGCTTCTTGGGCAGCACTTCGACGGTCAGGCGCTCGGCCTTCTTCGCAGCTGGCAGCTCGGCGAACTTCTGCTCGAACAGGAAGATCTGCGCCAGTACCTGGTTGGCGAACGAGCCGTCCATGATGCGGCTCGGGTGGCCGGTGGCGTTGCCCAGGTTCACCAGACGGCCTTCGGCCAGCAGGATCAGGTAGTCGTCATTCTGCGGATCGAAGGTGCCGGCGCCGGTGCGGTGGATCTTGTGCACCTGTGGCTTGACCTCTTCCCATGCCCAGTTCTTGCGCATGAAGGCGGTGTCGATCTCGTTGTCGAAGTGACCGATGTTGCAGACCACTGCGCGCTTTTTCAGGGCCTTGAGCATGTTGGCGTCGCAGACGTTGACGTTACCGGTGGTGGTGACGATCAGGTCGATGCGGCCCAGCAGGTCCTTGTTGATGCCGGCTTCGGTGCCGGTGTTGATACCGTCCTTGAACGGCGAAACCACTTCGAAGCCGTCCATGCAGGCCTGCATGGCGCAGATCGGATCGACTTCGGTGACCCTGACGATCATGCCTTCCTGACGCAGGGACTGGGCCGAGCCCTTGCCCACGTCGCCGTAGCCGATCACCAGGGCCTGCTTGCCCGACAGCAGGTGGTCGGTGCCGCGCTTGATGGCGTCGTTCAGGCTGTGACGGCAGCCGTACTTGTTGTCGTTCTTGCTCTTGGTGACCGAGTCGTTGACGTTGATCGCCGGGACTTTCAGCTCGCCTTTGGCCAGCATGTCCAGCAGGCGATGTACGCCAGTGGTGGTCTCTTCGGTCACGCCGTGGATCTTGTCCAGCATGGCCGGGTATTTCTTATGCAGGATTTCGGTCAGGTCACCGCCGTCGTCCAGAACCATGTTGGCGTCCCAGGGCTGGCCATCTTTCAGGATGGTCTGCTCGATGCACCACTCGTACTCCTGCTCGGTTTCGCCTTTCCAGGCGAACACCGGGATGCCGGCAGCGGCGATGGCGGCAGCAGCCTGGTCCTGGGTGGAGAAGATGTTGCAGGACGACCAGCGCACTTCGGCGCCCAGGGCGATCAGGGTCTCGATCAGCACGGCGGTCTGGATGGTCATGTGGATGCAGCCGATGATCTTCGCGCCCTTGAGCGGTTGCTCGGCTTGATACTTGCGGCGCAGGCCCATCAGTGCGGGCATTTCCGATTCGGCGATGATGACTTCCTTGCGGCCCCAGTCGGCCAGGGAGATGTCGGCGACCTTGAAGTCGGAAAAACCAGCGGGCGTGTTTACAGCGCTCATGAAGAGCCTCCATTCGTAGTGTGCGAATGGGCGCCGTTGTGCGTTGAGCGTCCGCAGCAGCGGACAACGCCCCATCCGAGCCTGACAGGTGAACCTGCTGCAGCGCCCCTCGGACAGGTGGCGGGATGACCACCGCAGGGGGTGGCCATTGGAAAACGGCGAGATTATAGCCGCGCCCGTGTGACACACCCAAGACTTTCTGTCGATTTATCGCGACGATAGTCGATGTTCAATGGAGGCTGACCGGCGGGTCTGCCATCATTACCCCACGTCAGTCAGGCACGTCAGGAGTTGTAATGAATTTCCACACGCGCAAATGGGTAAAACCCGAAGACCTCAATCCCAACGGCACCTTGTTCGGTGGCAGCCTGTTGCGCTGGATCGACGAGGAAGCGGCGATCTACGCCATCGTCCAGTTGGGCAACCAGCGGGTGGTGACCAAGTATATTTCCGAGATCAACTTCGTCAGCGCCTCGCGCCAGGGCGAGATCATCGAGCTGGGTATCACCGCCACCGAGTTCGGCCGCACCTCGATCACCCTGCAGTGCGAAGTGCGCAACAAGATCACCCGCAAGAGCATCCTCACCGTCGACAAGATGGTCTTCGTCAATCTGGGCGAGGATGGCCTGCCGGCACCCCACGGGCGCACCGAGATCAAGTACATCCAGGATCAGTTCCCGGATTCGGCGGTGGAGTAGAGCTGGAAACCGTGCGGCGCACTTCGCGGGCTTGCCCGCGAAGTGCGCGCCATCGTCATCACGGCTGGGCGCTTACCCGTCGCACCACCTTGCCGATTGTCAGCCCCTGCACCAGGATCGACGACAGCACCACGATGTAGGTGATCGACAGCAACAGGTCGCGTTCGTCACCCACCGGCAGCGACAGCGCCAGGGCCACCGATACACCCCCGCGCAGGCCTCCCCAGGTCAATACCCGCACCGTGCCACGTGGCACTTCGCGCCAGCGCCGCAGCAAGACGATGGCTGGTGCCACGGTCAACAGGCGCGATGCCAGCACCGCGACCGCAAGCACGCCACCTGCTGCCAGGTGCAGCCAGTTGAACGGCAGCAGCAACAGCTCCAGGCCGATCAGGGCGAAGAGCAGGGCGTTGAGCATGTCGTCGATCAGCTCCCAGAAACCATCCATGTAGCGACGGGTCATGTCGTTCATCGCCAGGTTACGCCCCAGGTTGCCGATGATCAGGCCGGCTACCACCATGGCGATCGGCGCCGACACGTGCAGTTCGTAGCACATGGCCGAGCCACCGATCACCAGTGCCAAGGTCAGCATCACCTCGACCTGATACTGCTCGATGCTTTTGATCATGCGGTAGGTGGCGTAGCCGATCAGCCCACCGAACACCACGCCGCCTACGGCTTCGCGGGCGAACAGGGTGGCGGTGTCGGAAACGCTTGGCGTCTCGCCGAGCTGAATGATGCCCAGCAGCACGGTGAACACCACCACCGCGGTGCCGTCGTTGAACAGCGACTCACCGACGATGGTGGTCTTCAGCGGTTTGGAGGCGTTGGCGGTACGCAGTGCACCGAGCACCGCGATGGGGTCGGTCGGCGAGATCAGCGCGCCGAAGAGCAGGCAGTAGATCAGCGGTACGTCCCAGCCGAACATCGCGAACACCCAGTGGGCGAGATAGCCGATTACCACGGTGGCGATCAGAACGCCGATGGTGGCGAGCAGGCCGATTGGCCAGCGGTAGCTGCGCAGGTCGCCGAGGTTGACGTGCAACGCGCCCGCGAACAGCAGGAACGACAGCATCCAGTGCATCAGCAGGTCATTGAAGTCGATCTGGTTCATCAAGCCTTCGACGCGTTCCTCCAGGCCGGGAAAGCCGATCAGGCTCAGGCCTTGCAGGATCAGTGAGAACAGCAGGGCGGTGACCATCACGCCGATGGCGGGCGGCAGGCCGATGAAACGGTAGTTCACATAGGTGAGGAGGGTGGTGAGGCAGATGAACGCGGCAACTAATTCAAGCATCCTGAATCCTGTGACAATGGCTTCCAAGTCGTAACCCGAACAGCTCGGGCAGTTCTTTGATGGCCTGACGGAGCACTCGGGACACACCTTATGACCGGAATTATCAGGATCGTTCCTCAATTCACGGCTGAAGCGGCGCCTACAGGCGCTGCCCGGATCGCGTATATAGTGACGCGAGTCTTGTTCAAGGAACCTTCCGCGTGCTGGCAACTTCCCTCGTCCTGATCGCCGCCCTGCTGCATGCCACCTGGAACACCCTCATCAAGTTCAGCGCAGAACGCCTGCTGGTGATCGCCAGCATGGACGCGGTGGCGCTGGTCTTCGCGGTGCTCGCGGTGGCGTTCGTCGAGCCCCCTCCGGCCGCGATCTGGCCGTGGCTGCTGGCCTCGGCGCTGGCCGAGCAGGTCTATCGTGTCCTGCTGATCAAGGCCTACCGGGTCGGTGACCTGGGCCTGGTCTATCCTCTGATGCGTGGATTGTCGCCGCTGGTGGTACTGGGGCTGACCCTGGCTTTCGCCGGTGAGTCGCTGAGCGGCCAGCAGATCATTGGCATCCTGCTGATCCCCTGCGGCATGGCTTGTCTGCTCTGGCAGGGCGGTGGCGGTGATCGGTTGCCCTGGTCGATGCTGCCGGTGGTGGCGCTGATCGGCCTGTGCATCGGCTGCTACACCTGGTTCGACGGCCAGGCGGTGCGCCTGTGGGGTAAACCGTGGGACTACCTGGTCTGGCTCACTCTGCTGAGTGCCTGGCCGTTCCCGGTGCTGGCGGGCGTGGCCCGACGCGAACCCTTCGTGCTGTTCTGGCGCAGCCAATGGCGACTCGGGTTGGCGGTCGGGCTGTGTGTATTGCTGAGTTATGCCCTGGTGTTGTGGGCCATGCATCTGGGGTCGGTGGCGGAGGCGGCAGCGCTGCGCGAGGTCAGTGTGATCCTGGTGGTGCTGTTGGGCATGCGCTATCTCAAAGAACCTTTTGGCGGCCCGAGACTCCTAGCTTGCGGGCTGGTCCTGGCAGGCATGCTGGTGATGAAGCTCTGACCTTTCTGAACGAGGAGCCTGTCCATGACCGTTGCCCTGTGGTGCATCCTGATCGCCCTGGTCCTGCCGCCTTTGTGCGCATTGATTGCCAAAGTCGCCAGTGGCCGTTTTGGCTTGAGCGACAACCATGATCCGCGAGCCTTTCTCGACACGCTCTCGGGCCTGCCTCGGCGCGCCAATGCGGCGCAGCAGAACGGCTACGAGGCGTTTCCAGCCTTTGCCGCAGCGGTGCTGGTGGCGGATATCGTCGGCAACGCCGAGCAGGTGACCCAGGATGTGCTGGCGGTGCTGTATATCACCAGCCGCCTGCTGTACATCATCTGCTACCTGGCGGACTGGGCAGCGTTGCGCTCGCTGGTGTGGTTCGCCGGATTGGCGTTGATCGTGTCGTTGTTCGTGGTATCGGCATGAAGCTATCGCGGGCTTGCCCCGCAATAGCTCAACCCCCGATCACGGCACCTTCGGCACTTCAGGCAGAGCGGCCCCCTTGGGCCACAGCATCCAGATCTGCCCCTGCTGCTTCATGTTCCCTGCCAGCTCGCCGGCCTCGGGGCCGGTGCCCCAGAACAGGTCGGCGCGCACCTCGCCGGTGATCGCGCCGCCGGTGTCCTGCGCACCTACCGGGCGCACCACCGGCGAGCCGTCCGGTCGGGTGGTGGACAGCCACAGCAGGCTGCCCAGCGGAATCACCTTGCGGTCGATGGCCACGCTGTAGCCCGCGGTCAATGGCACGTTGAGCGAGCCGCGCGGGCCTTCGTCGCTGTCGGGGCCTGCGGCGAAGAATACATAGCTCGGGTTGCTCGCCAGCAGCTCCGGCACCCGTTGTGGGTTGGCCTGGGCCCAGGCGTGGATGCTGCCCATGGTCACGTCTTCTTTCTTCAACTGGCCCTGGTCCACCAGCCAGCGGCCGATCGGTCGGTAAGGGTGGCCGTTCTGGTCGGCGTAGCCCAGGCGCAGCTGGCGGCCGCTCTCCAGTTGCACGCGACCGGAGCCCTGGATCTGCAGGAACTGCAGGTCCATCGGGTCGGTCAGCCAGGCCAGCACCGGCGCCTTCACACCCTGGCGGTTGATCACTTCGGCGGTGTCGTAGGGCTTGAGCACACGACCTTCGATACGACCGCGAAGGCGTTTGCCTTTGAGCTCCGGGTATACGCTGGCCAGGTCGACCACGATCATGTCGTCGGGAGGGCCATAGACGGGGACCTGGGCTTGTGCCGTGCGCGTCAGGCTGCCTGGGTAGACCGGTTCGTAGTAACCGGTGATCAGGCCGTTGGCGTTGTTCTCGGCGGAGCGCAGGCCGTAGACCTGCAGGTTCTGTTGCAGGAAGGCACGTACCTGGGCGGGATCGCCCGGAACCGCAGCCGCCGCGCTGCACGTCGCAGCCCAGACCGGGTCGCGCTTGAGTTTCTCGCAGCCGTTGCGCCAGGCCTGGAAGCCTGCGACCAGGTCGCTGTCAGTGACGCTCGGCAAATCTTGCCAGGTGGCACCGGTATAGGTGGCGATGGCGTGGGGCTCGGGCTTGGTGCCCTCGCCGCCGTTGCAGCCGGCCAGCAGGGCCAAGGCCGGGAGCACCCAGGCCAGAGGGCGCAAAGCAGATTTCATAAGCGGGGTCCTGTTACGGGCGGAGATGAAAATTCGCCCTTGTCTTTTGTGTGGCTATTGGTCTTTGCCCGACGGGCGGCGATACTGGCGACCCGTTCATGCAGGCCGAAGAGACCGTGATGTTCAAGCGATTGACCGTAGTACTGCTCGCCACCCTGACGCTGACCGCTTGCGAGCGTGTCGATCCGAACTCGCCATTGGGCCAGCGCAAGGCAATCTTCAAGGACATGCTCAAGACCAGCGAAGACCTGGGCGGCATGTTGCGCGGCCGCTTGCCGTTCGATGGGGCGAGGTTCGCCGAAGGGGCGGTAAAGCTCGATACCCTGGCCCACGAACCCTGGCAGCACTTCCCGCAGGCTCGTGACGGGGGAGATAGCAGCGCCCGGCCTGAGGTCTGGGAGCGCCAGGCGCGTTTTCATGACCTGGCCCGCCAGCTCGAGAGCGTTACCGGCGAGCTGGTCGGTGTGACCCGCAGCCAGCCATTGGATGCTGCTGGGCTGAAGGCACCGATGGACCGCGTCGAGGCTGCGTGCAAGGCCTGTCATACCGAGTTTCGCAATCATTGATGGTCCGCGGTGCCCTGTGTGGGAGCGACCGCGTTTGCCGTTGGCCTCAGCGCTCGAGTTCGTCGACCGCTTCCTGCAGTTCCTTCTTGGCGTCGGCGAGCTTTTCCTTGCGCTTGTTGATCTTCTCCGAGTCGCCCTTCTTCATGGCCTTGTCCAGGTCCTTGGTGCGCTGGTTCACTTCATGCCGGGCGTCGAGCACCTTCTGCTCGCGCTCCTTGCGCAGGCTGCTATCGGTGCAGTTGGCCGTGACTTCGCTCAGGGCTTTTTCCAGGCCTGCGACCTGGGCACTGTTGTTGTGCGCGCGGGCTTCGCTCAACTGGTTTTCGATGGCGCTGCGCTTGGCGGCGCAGCCGGTCAGGCCGGGCTCGGGCTGGGCGGCCTGCAGGGGGCCGGTGGCCAGGCCGACGGCAGCCAGCAGAACGAGCGTGGAAACTGATTTCATGAACTAGAGCCTCTTTTCAGGGCAGGGCGGCAAAAAGGGAAATCCTGCCCTGATTTTGCCCATTTGGAAACCGCAATGGACTGATCGCTGGCAAGATGAGGAAAGTGCCTACGTAATCAGTGCATTACACGGACTTGCAGTAATTTCTGGAAACGAAAAAGCCCCTGTCGATCACTCGCCAGGGGCTTTTGTCAGGCCGGGTGTTTACAGGCCGGCGGCGTCGCGCAGGGTGGCGGCGCGGTCGGTGCGCTCCCAGGTGAAGGTGGTGAAGGTGTCGTCACCCACGGTCTTCTGCTGCGGCTCACGGCCGAAGTGACCGTAGGCGGCAGTCTCCTGGTACATCGGGTGCAGCAGGTCGAGCATGGTGGTGATCGCGTAGGGGCGCAGGTCGAAGCACTCGCGCACCAGCTGGATGATCTTGTCGTCGGACACCTTGCCGGTACCGAAGGTGTTGATCGAGATGGAGGTCGGCTGGGCTACGCCGATAGCGTAGGAGACCTGGATCTCGCAACGTTCGGCCAGGCCTGCAGCGACGATGTTCTTGGCCACGTAGCGACCGGCGTAGGCGGCGGAGCGGTCGACCTTGGACGGGTCCTTGCCGGAGAACGCGCCACCACCGTGACGGGCCATGCCGCCGTAGGAGTCGACGATGATCTTGCGGCCGGTCAGGCCGCAGTCGCCCACCGGGCCGCCGATGATGAAGTTGCCGGTCGGGTTGATGTGGTACTGGGTGCCCTTGTGCAGCAGTTCGGCCGGCAGGGTGTGCTTGACGATCAGCTCCATCACCGCTTCCTGCAGGTCTTTCTGCGACACTTCAGGGTTGTGCTGGGTCGACAGGACCACCGCGTCGATGCCGACCACCTTGCCGTTCTCGTAGCGGCAGGTGACCTGGGACTTGGCGTCCGGGCGCAGCCACGGCAGCAACTTGGACTTGCGCGCTTCGGCCTGACGCTCGACCAGACGGTGCGAGAAGCAGATCGGCGCAGGCATCAGCACTTCGGTTTCGTTGCTGGCGTAGCCGAACATCAGGCCCTGGTCGCCTGCGCCCTGGTCTTCCGGCTTGGAGCGGTCGACGCCCTGGGCGATGTCCACCGACTGCTTGCCGATGATGTTCATCACGGCGCAGGTGGCGCCATCGAAGCCGACGTCGGAGCTGTTGTAGCCGATGTCGATGATGACCTTGCGCACCAGGTCTTCCAGATCGACCCAGGCCGAGGTGGTGACTTCGCCGGCGATGATGGCGACACCGGTCTTGACCAGGGTTTCACAGGCTACGCGGGCGTATTTGTCCTGGGCGATGATGGCGTCCAGGACCGCGTCGGAAATCTGGTCGGCGATCTTGTCCGGATGCCCTTCGGACACGGACTCGGAAGTGAAAAGGGAGTATTCGCTCATCTCGAGGGGTTCCTAAAATTTACCGATGTGTGTGTCGCCAGCGGCCCGCTGGAAATGGCGGACCTGAATCTGGAAACCGTTACGCAAGCCAACATAGAGGCTGTCCCCGGGGATCAGCCCCGCAGCATTGGCCCAACGGGCCAGGTCGTCCTGCTCGAAGCCAAGCCAGAGGTCGCCGCAGGCGTCCCGCGCCCACCCCTGGTCATGACTGCACAGCTCGGTGACCAGCAGGCTGCCGCCCGCCTTCACCCGTTTGGCCAGCAGGCGCAAGGCCAGGGCCGGGTCGCTGAAATGGTGCAGGACCATGTTCAGCACAACGCAGTCGGCTTCCACATCCGTTGCACCCAGTGCATCGGCCAACTGCAGGATTACATTATCCAGGCCTTCACGTTCGCAGACCTGGCGCGCCAGCTCGAGCATGGTCGGGCTGTTGTCCATCGCCGTGACCTGGGCGAAGCGCTGCGCCAGGTCGGGCAGGAAGCCGCCATCGCCGGGGCCAACCTCCAGCGCGCTGGCGTCGCTGCCAAAGCTCAGCTTGTCGAGCAGGGACAGCAGGCTTTCGCGGTATTGCGGCACGCCGGCGATCAGGTCCTGCTGGGCACGGAATTTTTCTTCGACGCGCTGGAAAAAGTCTTGGCTGGTGGCCGCGCGGCGCTGCTGCACCTGGGCAATACGCGCCTGCACATCGTCCGGCAGGGCCAGTTCGTCGACTTCTTCGAGCAGGGCCGCGTGCAGGCGTCCGCCCTGGCGCAGGCTGTCGGGCAGGGCGCGGCGATAGAAGATCGCATTGCCTTCGCGGCGCGTGGCCACCAGTTCGGCCTGGGCCAGCACCTTGAGGTGGTGGCTCATGCCGGACTGGCCGATGTCGAAGATTTGCGCCAGCTCCAGTACGCCGAACGAGTCGCTGGCCAGGGCGCGCAGGACATTCAGGCGCAGCGCATCGCCACTGGCCTTGCACAGGGCAGCCAGTGCGTCGCTTTGCTGGGGTATCGCTTGCGCACGCAGGTTCATGGGGCGGCAGTCTAGACAGGCATCGTTGCCCTGGCAAGGCAATATCAAAAAGTTTTGATATTGCCTGATGGGTGGCTGATGCCTGGCTCCGGGGGCTGTGTGGGCGGGTTCACTCGCGCAAAGCATGAGGCTGGTCCCACGTTTTTTACCCGAAGTGCCAGCCAATCACAGGAAAAATCCCCGACTGCGACCATCCGTCATTGCCCCCAAGGCCCCCAGTGGGCGAAAATGGCCGCCTTTTTTCGTTTCACCACTTATTCAAGCCTCAGGAGATAAGCGATGCCCAGCCGTCGTGATCGTGCCAACGCCATTCGTGCCCTCAGCATGGATGCCGTGCAAAAGGCCAACAGCGGCCATCCAGGTGCCCCCATGGGCATGGCGGATATCGCCGAAGTGCTTTGGCGCGACTACCTCAAGCACAACCCGAGCAACCCGAATTTCGCCGACCGTGACCGTTTCGTGCTGTCCAACGGCCATGGCTCGATGCTCATCTATTCGCTGCTGCACCTGACCGGCTACGACCTGTCCATCGATGACCTGAAGGCGTTCCGCCAACTGCACAGCCGTACCCCGGGCCACCCGGAATATGGCTACACCCCAGGCGTCGAGACCACCACTGGCCCGCTCGGCCAGGGCATCGCCAACGCGGTCGGTTTCGCCCTCGCCGAGAAAGTGCTGGCAGCGCAATTCAACCGTGAAGGCCACCAGATCGTCGACCACAACACCTACGTGTTCCTGGGCGATGGCTGCATGATGGAAGGTATTTCCCACGAAGTCGCCTCGCTGGCCGGCACCCTGGGCTTGAACAAGCTGGTCGCCTTCTACGACGACAACGGCATCTCCATCGACGGCGAAGTCCACGGCTGGTTCACCGACAACACTCCGGCGCGTTTCGAAGCCTACAACTGGCAGGTCATTCGCAACGTCAACGGCCACGACGCCGAAGAAATCAAGATGGCGATCGAGACCGCGCGCAAGAGCGACCGTCCGACCCTCATCTGCTGCAAGACCATCATCGGTTTCGGCTCGCCGAACAAGCAGGGCAAGGAAGACTGCCACGGCGCGCCGCTGGGCAACGACGAAATCGCCCTGGCCCGCAAGGAACTGAACTGGAACCACGGCCCGTTCGAAATCCCGGCCGACATCTACGCCGAGTGGGACGCCAAGGAAGCCGGTGCCAAGGCCGAAGCCGAGTGGAACCAGCGTTTCGACGCCTACGCCAAGGCTTTCCCTGAACTCGCCGCCGAGTTCAAGCGCCGCGCTGCTGGCGACCTGCCGGCCGACTTCGCCGAGAAGGCCCAGGCCTACATCAATGAAGTCGCCGCCAAGGGCGAGACCATCGCCAGCCGCAAGGCCAGCCAGAACACCCTCAACGCTTTCGGCCCGCTGCTGCCCGAGTTCCTCGGTGGTTCGGCGGACCTGGCCGGTTCCAACCTGACCCTGTGGAAAGGGTGCAAGGGCGTCGAGGCCAATGACGCCAGCGGCAACTACGTGTTCTACGGCGTGCGCGAGTTCGGCATGACCGCCATCATGAACGGCGTGGCGCTGCACGGCGGCCTGGTGCCTTATGGCGCCACCTTCCTGATGTTCATGGAATATGCCCGCAACGCGGTGCGCATGTCGGCCCTGATGAAGCAGCGCGTCATCCACGTCTACACCCACGACTCCATCGGTCTGGGCGAAGACGGCCCGACTCACCAGCCGATCGAGCAACTGACCAGCCTGCGCAGCACGCCGAACCTGGACACCTGGCGTCCGGGTGACGCGGTCGAGTCGGCCGTTTCCTGGAAAGCCGCCCTGGAGCGCAAGGACGGCCCTTCGGCGCTGATCTTCTCGCGTCAGAACCTGCAGCACCAGGAGCGCAGCGCCCAGCAGATCGCCGACATCGCCCGTGGCGGCTACGTGCTCAAGGACTGCGCCGGCGAGCCTGAGCTGATCCTGATTGCCACCGGTTCCGAAGTGGGCCTGGCGGTCCAGGCATTCGAAAAGCTCAGCGAGCAGGGCCGCAAGGTCCGCGTCGTGTCGATGCCAAGCACCAGCGTGTTCGACGCCCAGGACGCTGCCTACAAGCAGTCGGTACTGCCGTTGGAAGTGGGTGCGCGTATCGCCATCGAAGCTGCCCATGCCGACTTCTGGTACAAGTACGTCGGCCTCGAAGGCCGCGTCATCGGCATGACCACCTACGGCGAATCGGCCCCGGCCGCCGCGCTGTTCGAGGAGTTCGGCTTCACTCTGGAGAACATCCTGGGTACCGCCGAAGAGCTGCTGGAAGACTGATGTAACGATCTGCGGGCGGTGTCGCCCTTGTTCGCGGGCAAGCCCGCTCCCACAGAGGTTGCAATTGACCTTGTGGGAGCGGGCTTGCCCGCGAATGCCGCACCGCAAATCCTGCAGACTGACGACAATCGATCTGTTTCGTGAGCGCTGAATGTCCCACCCTCGTCCCTACAAAGTTGCACTCAACGGTTACGGCCGCATCGGCCGCTGTGTCCTGCGCGCACTGTTCGAGCGGGGGGCGAAGGCCGGGTTCGAGATCGTTGCGTTGAATGACCTGGCCGACCAGGCCAGCCTGGAGTACCTGACGCGCTTCGACTCCACCCACGGGCGGTTCCCCGGCGAGGTGAGCGTTGACGGCGACTGTCTGCATATCAATGGCGACTGCGTGAAAGTCATGCGCAGTGCCACCCCTGAAGGCATCGACTGGGCCGCGCTGGGCATCGACCTGGTGCTGGAATGCTCCGGTGCCTACAACACCCGCGCCGATGGCCAGCGTTTTCTCGACGCCGGTGCGCCGCGCGTGCTGTTCTCGCAGCCGATGGCCAGCGAGGCAGATATCGATGCGACGGTGGTCTACGGTATCAACCAGCATCGCCTGACCGGCGACGAACTGCTGGTCTCGAACGCCTCCTGCACCACCAACTGCGGTGTGCCGCTGCTGCGCGTGCTGGACCAGGCTTTCGGCATCGAGTACGTGCAGATCACCACCATCCACTCGGCGATGAACGACCAGCCGGTGATCGACGCCTACCACCACGAAGACCTGCGCCGTACCCGTTCGGCGTTCCAGTCGGTGATCCCGGTGTCCACTGGTCTGGCGCGCGGCATCGAGCGCCTGTTGCCGGAACTTGCCGGGCGAATCCAGGCCAAAGCGGTACGCGTGCCGACCGTCAACGTCTCGTGCCTGGACATCACCCTGCAGACTGCCCGTGACACTACGGCTGCCGAGGTCAACCGGGTGCTGCGCGAGGCGGCGCTGGACGGCCCGCTCAAAGGCCTGCTGGCCTACACCGAACTGCCCCATGCCAGCTGTGATTTCAACCATGACCCGCATTCGGCCATCGTCGATGCCAGCCAGACCCGCGTCTCAGGCCCCCGCCTGGTGAACCTGCTGGCCTGGTTCGACAACGAATGGGGGTTCGCCAACCGTATGCTCGACGTTGCCGAACATTATCTGCACGTCGTCCACCAAACCCGCAGCAAACAGCCCTGAAGGACTGCATTCATGACCGTGTTGAAGATGACCGACCTCGACTTGCAAGGTAAGCGCGTACTGATCCGCGAAGACCTCAACGTGCCTGTGAAGGACGGTGTGGTAACGAGCGATGCGCGTATCCTGGCTGCGCTGCCGACCATCAAGCTGGCCCTGGAAAAGGGTGCTGCGTTGATGGTCTGCTCGCACCTGGGCCGCCCGACCGAGGGCGAGTTCTCCCAGGAAAACAGCCTCAAGCCGGTCGCCGACTACCTGAGCAAGGCCCTGGGCCGTGCGGTGCCGTTGGTCGCCGACTATCTCGACGGCGTCGAGGTCAAGGCCGGTGAGGTGGTGCTGTTCGAAAACGTACGCTTCAACAAGGGCGAGAAGAAGAACGCCGACGAGCTGGCGCAGAAGTACGCCGCCCTGTGCGACGTTTTCGTCATGGACGCCTTCGGCACCGCCCACCGCGCCGAGGGTTCCACCCACGGTGTAGCCAAGTTCGCCAAGGTCGCCGCTGCTGGCCCGCTGCTGGCGGCCGAGCTGGACGCCCTGGGCAAGGCCCTGAAGGCGCCGGCCAAACCCATGGCGGCCATTGTTGCCGGTTCCAAGGTCTCGACCAAGCTCGACGTGCTCAACAGCCTGTCGACCGTCTGCGACCAGCTGATCGTCGGCGGCGGCATCGCCAATACCTTCCTCGCCGCGGCCGGTCACCCGGTCGGCAAGTCGCTGTACGAGCCTGACCTGGTCGAGACCGCCAAGGCCATCGCCGCCAAGGTCAGCGTACCGCTGCCGGTCGATGTGGTCGTTGCCAAGGAGTTCGCCGAGAGCGCCGAAGCCACCGTCAAGGCTATTGCTGACGTGGCCGCCGACGACATGATCCTGGATATCGGCCCGCAGACCGCCGCCAACTTCGCCGAGCTGCTGAAGTCGTCGAAGACCATCCTGTGGAACGGTCCGGTCGGTGTATTCGAGTTCGACCAGTTCGGCAACGGCACTAAAGTGCTGGCCAAGGCCATCGCCGAAAGCGCCGCGTTCTCCATCGCGGGTGGTGGCGACACCCTGGCGGCCATCGACAAGTATGGCGTCGGGGCTGATATCTCCTACATTTCTACCGGTGGCGGTGCGTTCCTCGAATTCGTCGAGGGCAAGGTCCTGCCTGCCGTGGCAATCCTGGAAGAACGGGCCAAGGCCTGATAGTGACGGCGCCTGGCAAAGGGAGCGACCTGATGGTCAAGCAATTGCCTGTGATGATCGTGGCCTTGTTGCTGGGTGCCTGCTCCAGTGGCGGCGCCCCGCAAAGCGAGCCCGCCGGCGAGCCAAAGGGCGGCTGTTACCAGTCGCAGTGGCAGGCGGAGACGGTGCCGGTGATCAACAAGCGCCTGGGGCCGGACGGGCTTGAGAAGTACGACGAAGAACACCAGCGCAAGGCGCCCGGCTGCCCTTGATCGGACAGCGGGCAACCGATGGGCTGTTTTGTGGTCTTGAACAGAGGAGCGGTGGTGCGGCCTTCGCGGGCAAGCCGCACCACCGACTTCGAAGCGAGGATACTCAATGAAAGCGCTGCTGGCCGTACTGGCCCTGGCGACCCTGGCAGGCTGCTCCCTGCTGCAACCGTCGCAACCTGCCGCGACGGACAACTGGACCCGCTGGGTCTGCGACAGCCAGGCCGAAGTGCTGTGGCGCTTCGCCGATGCCGCGCAGCAGTCGGTCGATGTCCGCCTCGGCGGCGCTGACCAGCTCTACCGGCTCAAGGCTGAGCCCGGCGCCTCGGGCGCGCTGTACAGCGATGGCGTGCTTGCCTTCCACACCAAGGGTAATGAAGGCCTGGTGTACTGGGAAGCGACCAACGATCTGATTGGGCGGGGCTGCAAGGCACCGTGATTGGCCGGACCGCGACGGTGGTCCACAACTACTTGAACAGCAACCGCCCCTGCGGCAGGCTTGCACGAAACAACGACGCTTGTCGGGAGAGAGATACACAATGGCACTCATTAGCATGCGCCAGATGCTGGACCACGCCGCCGAGTTCGGCTACGGCGTTCCAGCTTTCAACGTCAACAACCTCGAGCAGATGCGCGCCATCATGGAAGCCGCCGACAAGACCGACTCTCCGGTCATCGTCCAGGCCTCCGCCGGTGCTCGCAAGTACGCCGGTGCTCCCTTCCTGCGTCACCTGATCCTGGCGGCGATCGAAGAATTCCCGCACATCCCGGTGTGCATGCACCAGGACCACGGCACCAGCCCTGACGTGTGCCAACGTTCGATCCAGCTGGGCTTCAGCTCGGTAATGATGGACGGCTCGCTGCGTGAGGACGGCAAGACCCCGTCCGACTACGAATACAACGTGCGCGTCACCCAGCAGACCGTGGCATTCGCCCACGCCTGCGGTGTATCGGTGGAAGGCGAGCTGGGCTGCCTGGGCAGCCTGGAAACCGGCCAGGCCGGTGAAGAAGACGGCGTCGGCGCCGAAGGCATCCTGGACCACAGCCAGATGCTGACCGATCCGGAAGAGGCTGCCGACTTCGTCAAGAAGACCCAGGTCGATGCCCTGGCCATCGCCATCGGCACCAGCCACGGCGCCTACAAGTTCACCAAGCCGCCTACCGGCGACATCCTGGCGATCGACCGCATCAAGGCGATCCACCAGCGTATCCCCAACACTCACCTCGTGATGCACGGTTCCTCGTCGGTTCCGCAGGACTGGCTGGCGATCATCAACGAGTTCGGCGGCGACATCAAAGAGACCTACGGCGTGCCGGTCGAAGAGATCGTCGAAGGCATCAAGCACGGCGTGCGCAAGGTCAACATCGACACCGACCTGCGTCTGGCGTCCACGGGCGCGATTCGTCGCTTCCTGGAGCAGAACAAGTCCGAGTTCGACCCGCGCAAGTACTTCGCCAAGACCGTCGAAGCCATGCGTGACATCTGCATCGCGCGTTACGAAGCCTTCGGTACCGCTGGCAACGCGTCGAAGATCAAGCCGGTTTCGCTGGATGAGATGTACCTGCGTTACGCCAAGGGCGAGCTGGCCGCAAAGGTCAACTGATCCGCTGATTGCCTGGCAGAAACCCGCAGAAATGCGGGTTTTTTTATGGCCGGACGGTGGGACATATGCAAAAGCCAAGGCGCGCTGACCATTAGTCGGCTATTTTCACTTTATCCATTGATAGCGAACTGATTGCATTGCGTCCTGCAAAGTCGCGTCTAGAGTAGAGAATCGGATCCAATTACAAGACGAAGTCGGTCGGACAAGAGAAGCGGCATGGATGGAGCTCAACCCGCGGCACCGGAAGGCAGCTCAGTACTGCTGGTGGTCGATGACTACCCGGAAAACCTGATCAGCATGCGGGCTTTGCTAGCCCGGCAGGATTGGCAAGTACTCACCGCAAGCTCAGGAATGGAAGCCCTGAGCACGTTGCTGGAACACGAAGTGGACCTGGTCCTGCTCGATGTACAGATGCCCGAGATGGATGGCTTCGAGGTCGCCCGCCTGATGCGTGGCAGCCAACGCACGCGCCTGACCCCGATCATCTTCCTTACCGCCAATGAACAGTCCGAAGCTGCCGTGCTCAAGGGCTATGCCAGTGGTGCAGTGGACTACCTGTTCAAGCCCTTCGATCCGCAGATCCTCAAGCCCAAGGTGCAGGCCCTGCTCGAACAGCAGCGCAACCGCCGCATGCTGCAGCGACTGAGCCGTGAACTGGAGTCGGCCCGGGCATTCAATGCCTCGATTCTGGAGAACGCCGCCGAGGGTATCCTGGTGGTTGACGAGGCGGGCGATATCAGCTTTGCCAACCCCGCCATCTCGCGTCTGCTGCAGGTGCCGGTGGACAAACTGCAGGGCGCCCATCTCCTGGACCTGATCCAACTGCCCAGCGCCGCGTTGTGGCGCGACTCGGACTTCTACCAGGCTTACCTGGGGCGGCAGATCTTCCGCGTGCACGATGCCCAGTTGCGTCCGCCCGAGGGGCCGCTGGTTCCGGTGGCGCTGTCGTGCGCGCCATTGCCCGCTGAACAGAAGGCCATGGTGGTGACCGTACTGGACATGTCGGTGGTGCGCAGCCTGCACCAGCAACTGGAACACCAGGCGGTGACCGACCCGCTGACCGGCCTGCTCAACCGCCGCGGTTTCTACCAGACGGCAGAAGGTGCATTGCTGCGCAACGAACGATCCGGCAAGGTCCAGGCCTTGATGTACATGGATCTGGATGGTTTCAAGCGCATCAACGATTCGCTGGGCCACGAGGCGGGCGACCGGGTCTTGCGCTGGGTCGCCGAACAACTCAAGGAGTGCCTGGGCAGCCAGGCGCTGCTCGGGCGCATGGGCGGCGATGAGTTCACGGCGTTGTTCGATGGCTTGCCCTATGCGGAGCACGCAGGCCGGTACGCCGAGACCCTGATCGAGCGCATGTCCAGCTGTCCGCAGGTGGACGGCCAGGATGTCATTCTTGGTGTCAGTATCGGCATCGCCACCTATCCCGATTGCGGCGCCACCGTCGAAGGCCTGCTGCGCGCTGGCGATGCGGCGATGTATGCCGCCAAGCGCGCCGGGCGCCAGCAGTATCGCTTCTATGATCAGGAGCTCAACGGCCGCGCGCGTTCGCGGCTGATGCTCGAGGATAGTGTGCGCACCGCCATCGAGCACAAGGACTTCACCTTGGTCTACCAGCCACAGGTGGGGTTCGCCGACGGACGCCTGCGTGGCTTCGAGGCGCTGCTGCGCTGGCAGCACCCCAGTGTCGGCGATGTACCGCCGGGGCTGTTCATTCCGTTGCTGGAGGAGGCGCGTCTTATCCATCGGCTGGCGAGCTGGATCTACAGCAAGGGCGCGGCCCAGCGTCACGAGTGGCGTCAGGTGTTCGCCGACGATGTAGTGCTGGGTATCAGCCTGAGCCGCGCGCAGTTCACCCAGCCGAACCTGGTCGATGAATTGCGGCGGGCGATCCAGGAGCATGGCCTGGAGCCTGCGCAACTGGAAGTGGAGGTGGCGGAAACCTCGTTGATGTACGACATCGACGCGGCGGCCAAGCAGGTGACGCGTTTGCGCGAGCTGGGCGTGCGCGTGGCGCTGGATGACTTCGGCGCAGGGGATTGCTCGCTGCGCATGCTGCGCGACCTGCCGATCGACACCCTGAAACTCGACCGTAACCTGGTCGCCCGCCTGCCCGATTCGAAGGTCGATACGGCGCTGGTGCGCAGTGTCATCGCGCTGTGCGCCGACTACGGCATCACGGTGATCGCCGAGGGCGTGGAAACAGACGCCCAGGCGCAGTGGCTGCGCGACAGCGGCTGCGCCTACGTGCAGGGCTTCCTGGTTGCGCGGCCAATGACGGCAGGGGATGCGCGTGGTTTTCCGGCGGTGTATCCGTGGGCGCAGGCTGGATCGCCTGCCTCCCTGACCTGATAAATCTGCCAGTTGTCTGTTCCCGTCGTTGTGGGCGACTGTTGCCTCTCCAGCCATGAATGGCAGGTAAAAAGGTGGTGAGCAGCGCACTGTTCCAGCAGACCCCCTCGATCAAGGTACTCGACAATCGGCGCCAAGCGGTGCGTGAGGTCGAGTATCACCGTGCGTCGCCATTGGACGCCGATACGCGTATCACGCGACAGGTTTTCAGTCCGGCAGGGCGATTGGCACAGATCACTGATCCACGGTTGCATGACGCAGGTGTTGCCAACTTCGTCCATGGGCACGACCTGACAGGCCAGGTCATACGCACGCAAAGCGTCGATGCGGGGGTGAGCCTCGATTTGAAAGACGCGGCCAGGCGCGACTTGTTCTCGGTGAGCCGTATTGGCAGGACGTTGGATGGCCAGGACAGTTTCGCCGAAGCCGTGACCCGCACCCTGCGCTACGAACCGGTCAATATGCCCGGGCGTCTGCTGGCAGTGGGCGAGCAGGTTGCTGGCGATATCCCTCATACCAGTGAGCGTGTGTTGTACGGCGGCAATGAGGCGCAAGAGAAAGCCCGCAACCTGGCAGGTACCCAGATCGCCCACTACGATCCAGCCGGGCGCGTTTCTATCCTCGCCAACGCTCTCGGCAGCGCAGCCCTCTGTGTGCAGCGCAAACTGTTGAAGGGTGGTGACGACGATACTCTGTGCGTTGACTGGCAAGGTGAGGCCACTGAGGCCTGGGACGCACTGCTGGAGGATCAACGCTACACGACTCGTACTCAGGTAGACGCCACAGGCAAGGGCCTCACCACGCTGGACTGCGCAGGCCATCAACAGCGCAGCGCCTACGATGTGGCAGGCGCCCTGGCGGCCAACTGGCTGATGCTCAAAGGCGCGCCAGAGCGTGAGATCGTCAGGTCGGTGAGTTATTTGGCGGGTGGACGCAAGCAGCATGAGGTGCATGGCAACGGCATCGTCACTGTGTACACCTACGAACCGACGACCCTGCGCCTGGCGACCGTGCGGACTACTCGCCAGACCAGCGAAGGCCAGCGATTGCAGGACCTGCACTATCGCTATGACCCTGTCGGCAACGTCGTCGGGCTGGCCAACGACGCCGAGCCGACGCGCTTCTGGCGCAACCAGAAGATCAGCGCGCAAAGCGAGTACCGCTACGACAGCCTGTATCAACTGGTCTTCGCCAGCGGTCGTGAGATGGCCAATGCCGGGCAGCAGGGCAATCATCTGCCAGGCGTGCTGGTGCCGCTGCCGGTGGATGATTCGGCCTATACCCTCTACACCCGGACTTATACCTACGACAGCGCGGGCAATCTCACGCATGTCCGTCATAGTGCGCCGGCCACGAACAACAACTACGTCACTGCAATCACCGTCAGCCAGTGCAGTAATCGCGGCGTGTCGAGTACGTTGGCCAGCGACCCGAGCAAGGTCGAGGCGCTGTTCACCGCAGGGGGCGAGCAGCGTGTGCTGCTGCCGGGACAGCCGCTTGAGTGGACGGCACGCGGTGAGTTGCGCAGGGTTGCAGGCGGTACTCAGGAAAGCTATCGCTACGACGCTGGCAGGCAGCGTGTGCTCAAGGTGAGTCATCAGCAGCAAGGTGGATCACTGAAGGTGCAGCGCACGCTGTATCTGCAGGGGCTTGAGTTGCGTATCACCATGGTCGACGGCGTCGTGCAGGAGAGTCTGCACACCGTGGTGCTGGGCGAAGCAGGAGGCGCCCAGGTGCGGGCGTTGCGTTGGGAGTCGGGCAAACCGGAGGGGGTCGATAACGACCAGGTACGGTTTGGCTATGACAACCTGATCGGCAGTGTAGGGCTGGAGCTCGATGGCGAGGGCAGTGTCATCAGCTTCGAGGAGTACTACCCCTTTGGCGGGACAGCGATTCTGGCGGGGCGTCATCGTATCGACGTGGAGTACAAGACGGTTCGCTATTCGGGGCGGGAGCGTGATGCGACAGGGCTTTATTATTATGGGTATCGCTATTACCAGGCGTGGGTGGGGCGGTGGTTAACCTCCGATCCTGCAGGGGACATTGATGGTCCTAATCTATATCGAATGTTGAATAACAATCCCGTAGGAAATTTCGACGACTCAGGTCTGAGGATCATGAGCTTTAATCTCGACGAGAGCCGAGGAGATCTCATCTATGGCCTGAGCGACCCGCGTCACAATTATCTAAGGGTTGTTGTCGATGGTTACAAGGGTTTCGATGACACATCCGCTTTGACGATCGATCACTATAATCTAGCGATCGCGAAAGCCATCCGATTGAAAGCGCTGGCGGACTTTGAACTGCCGGATAATGCTTCTCCAAGACAGGTTTTAAACGCTGTTCGTACGGATGCTAGGCTTATAGATGTGATTAAATTGGCCTTTGGCAGTTATGTGCTCTGGGATAGCTATTTCTCAGCAGGCCGGGAAAATGAAAAATTTAACATTTCTGCTATTTATGGCGACGTTTCACGGCAGTAGGGAAAGAGTTCCTTTCATGATTGGTGGGAGGGGGACACCGGGCCACAGTTACTATGGAAGCGAGGATCGAAACTGGGTTTATATATGGCAGCCCACGACGCTGGACAAAAAAATCACTTTGTCCTGGATGACTTGAAAACGTCGACGGTTGTCACGAAAAAGGGTGAGTTTGGAAGTTCTATTAGTGCGAGCGAGTTACGTTATGCCTTTCGAAACAGGCATGCGTTGCGTGGAAAAATTCACTTTTACAAAGGCGGATGGGAAGTCTCGGCACCTTGGCAGACATCACCGTGGAAGTGGAGCGCATACAAATCTAAATCTGAGCATCGCGACCGTTTTTCGCGATGGCAGGCGCTGCGACGAGAGTCGCGTCGACTGCGCAACGCATAGTTCCGGTTAAGACGATGCTCGGATGATGTGCGGCTTGGCTACAACTCATCCGCAAACGGCAAATCCGGTCCAACTCGTGAGCAGGTGATCGCCGCCGCACGAATGGCAAAGCCCAGCATGCCATCGATCGTTTCCCGCTCCAGCGCCGCCAGCCCTGCGGGGCTGTCTGCACCCAGGCGGGCGAGGTAGCTCAGCACTGCCGCCTGGAAGGTATCGCCAGCGCCTACCGTGTCTTTCACTGCCAGCGAGGCATCCGCAGGTTGTGTCCATGAGCCGTGCGCGCAATGTACGCTGGCGCCGTCTGCACCGTGGGTGACGAACACCAGTCGGCAGCGGTCGTTCAGCCAGCCACGGGCCACCTCGGACGGCGTGCGATCCGGATAGAGCAGCGCGAGGTCTTCCTCGCTGGCCTTGATCAGGTGGGCGTGGGCCGCGAAGGCTTGCACCTGGCGTCGCCACAACGCCACGTCGGGCTGCGGGTTGAGGCGGACGTTGGGGTCGAGGCTGATCAGCCGGTGTGCGCTTTGGCGCTGCACCAGCGCCAGTAGTGTATCCGCCACTGGCGTGATCACCAGGGTGTAGGAGCCCACGTGCAGGCCGCGCACCTGGTCATCGAGCGCCGGTAGGTGTTCGAGGCGCACCTGCCGGTCGGCGCAGCCTTCGCCGCGGAACTGGTACTGCGCCGAGCCGTTGGTATCCAGCCCGACCATGGCCAGGGTGGTCGGTGCATCGCTGGTCACCAGGTAACTGCAATCGACCTTTTCCTCTTCCAGCACCCGACGCAGGCGTGTGCCCAGGTAGTCGCTGGACAGCCCGCCGAACAACGCCGAATCCACGCCCAGCCGGCGCAGGCCGACCGCGACGTTGAACGGCGAACCGCCGGCTATCGCCTTGAAGCCCAGCTCGCTGCTGCGCGGGCTGTCATCCAGGCTGAACACATCGAACAGGGCTTCGCCACAGACCAGGTACATGAAATTCTCCGAAACGAAGTAAGCGGGCAGGATACCTGCGATCAGTGCGCAGGCAGATGCGAAAGATAACGTTGATAGGCTGTTTCGTAGGCCGCCTGCTGTGCGGGCCGGGGTGTGGTGCGGGTGCTTTCGTCGAGTTCGACGCAGCGCTGGCACAGGGCCTGCAGGCTATCTCCTTCGCCGAGCTTTCGGCCCAGGCTCCAGGCGGCCTGGATGGCAGCGCCCAGGGCGGCGGCTTCGGTCTGGCGCGGGCACACCACCGGCAGGCCGAGCAGGTCGGCGAGCGTCTGGCGCCACAGTGGGCTTTTCGCCGCGCCGCCGACGAGGCGGATCTCCTGCCCCTGCAGGCCACTGGCGCGCAACAGGTCGAGCCCGTAGCGCAGGCTGAAGCAGGTGCCTTCGAGCACCGCCCGGCAGAGGTTGGCGCGGGTCAGGTTGCTGCTGGTCATGCCGTGCAGACTGGCGCTGGCCTCGGGCAGTGCCGGCACGCGTTCACCATTGAAGAATGGCAGCAGCAACAGGCCGTCGGCGCCGACCGGGGCTTGTGCGGCGAGCTCGCTGAACGCCGACAGGTCAAGCTGCAACAGGTCTTGCACCAGGGCGCAGGCGCTGGTGAGGTTCATGGTGCAGATCAGCGGCAGCCAGCCGCCGGATGAGCCGCAGAAGGTCGCGACTTCACCGTGGGGGCTGACGTGTGGCTCGTCGAGGTGTGCGGCAAGGGTGCCGGAGGTGCCCAGGCTGAGGGTGATCATGCCGGGATGGATGTTGCCGGTGCCGATGGCGCCGAGCATGTTGTCGCCGCCACCGCTGGCCACCCAGGCGCCAGTGTCCAGGCCCAGCGCCCGGGCTGCCGAGGGCTGCAGGGTGGCGATGCAGTCGCCGGGTTCGACCAGCTCGGGCAGTGCCGCCAGCAGGCGCTTGCCGGGCTCGATCAGCGCCAGCACATCGGCGGCCCAGGTGCGAGTGCGCACATCGTAGTAGCCGGTGCCCGAGGCGTCGCCAGGTTCGCTGCAGGCACGGCCGGTGAGCCAATGGTTGAGGTAGTCGTGAGGCAGCAGCAGGTGTGCGGCGCGGGCGAACAGCTCGGGGTGATGGCGCTGGCTCCACAGCAGCTTTGACAGCGTATAGCCCGGCGCGACCACCAGCCCCAGGCGCTCCAGCGAGCCTGCGGCGCCGCCGAGGGCGGCCAGCAATTCGTCGTTTTCCGGGGTGGTCTCGGTGTCGCACCAGAGCTTGGCCGGGCGCAGCACTCGGCCCTGGTCGTCGAGCATCACCAGGCCGTGTTGCTGGCCAGACACGGCCAGTGCGCGGATGGCATGGCCGCCGACCCCTGCGTCGGCCAGGGCATTGGCTACCGCCGTGCGCAGCGCCTGCAGCCAGTCTGCCGGATCCTGTTCGCGGCGCCCGTGGTCGCCCTGCGGCGCCGCATGTGCCGCGCTGCCCAGCCCCAGTACACGGCCGCTGCCTGCGTCGAGCACCAGGGCCTTGGTGCCCTGGGTGCCGCAGTCGATGCCGAGGAACAGTCCGTCCATATCGCCGTGCTCCGTCTCAGTCGCCCAGTACCCGGCGCAGGGTTTCACTCACGCCGACTTCACGCAAGCAGACGTACAGGCGCTCGAAGGCCTCGACAAAGGCCCGCGAGTTGGGGATCGCCGTGCCGAAGATCGCCTCGTCGCCCAGCACCCGGGCGGCCAGCCCTTCGCGCTGGACGACACGGGCCTGGCACTGTGCCGCGCGCGGATCGGGAATGCTGTAGACATTGCCCTTTTCATCCTTGCCGCCCAGGTACAGCGCCCAGGCTGCGACTACCAGCGCCACGCGCTCCAGTGGCTTGCCGTCGGCGATCAGGCGGTTGGCGGTGGGCACGATGAACTTGGGGAATTTTGACGAGCCGTCCGAGCACACCCGCTCCAGCTGGTCGGCGATGGCACGGTTGGAGAAGCGCTCGGTGAGGCTGTCCTTGTAGTGCGTCAGGTCGATGCCCGGTACCGGAGCCAGTTGCGGGGTGACGTCCTGGTCCATGAAGGTGCGCATGTAGCGGCGCAGCAGGTCGTCGGCGAGGGTCTCGTGGACGAAGCGATAACCCTGCAGGAAGCCCAGGTAGGTCAACGCCAGGTGGCTGCCGTTGAGCAGCTTGATCTTCATCTCTTCATAGGGCGTGACGTCGTCGGTGAACTGCACGCCGACCTTCTCCCAGGCCGGGCGACCGCTGACGAACTTGTCTTCCAGCACCCACTGCAGGAACGGCTCGCAGACCACCGGCCAGGCGTCCTCGACGCCATGGCGCTCGGCCAGTTGGCGGCGGTGTTCGTCGCTGGTCATGGGCGTGATGCGGTCGACCATGGCATTGGGGAAGCTGACGTGCTGGGCGATCCACTGGGCCAGGTCGTGGTTGAGCAGGTGGGCGAAGGCCAGCAGTGCCTTGCGCGCCACGTCGCCATTGTGTGGAAGGTTGTCGCAGGACATCACCGTGAACGCCGGGGTGCCGGCCTCGCGGCGACGGCGCAGGGCCTCGCAGAGAAAGCCGAATACGCTGTGCGGCTGGTCAGGCCTGGCCAGGTCGTGCTGGATCATCGGCAGGTTCTCGAGGAACTCGCCCGTGCTGTCGTCGATGCAGTAGCCGCCCTCGGTGATGGTCAGCGAGACGATGCGGATGGCCGGGTCGGCGAGTTTGTCGAGCAATGCCTGGCTGTCGCTTTCTGCCAGCAGCATGCCGCTGATGGCACCGATTACACGCACTTCGGTGTCGGGATTTTCGCCCAGCTCGAACAGGGTGTAGAGGTGGTCCTGACTGGCCAGGGCGTCGCGCATGGCGCGGTCTTCGCTGCGCAGGCCGGCGCCGCAGATCGCCCAGTCGAGGGCTTCGCCACGGTTCATCAGGGCGTCGGTATAGGCGGCCTGGTGGGCACGATGGAAGCCGCCGACACCAATATGCACGATGCCCTGGCGCAGTTGCGCCGGGTCATAGGCGGGGCGTGCGACCGCGGTCGCCAGCTTGTCGAGATTGCGCTTGTTGAGTTTCATCGAAAAATCCTTGAAGACGGCTCAGGCCGCCTGTTGCAGTCGTTTGTCCAGGGCCTTGCCGTTACTGTCGAACAGATGGCAGTGCGCCGGATCGAAGCTCAGTTCCAGTTGCTCGCCGTACTCGGGCGCGAAGTCGCCGCGGACCCGCACGGTGAGCATCTCGCCGGAGGCGCTACGCACGTGGCAGTAGCTGTCGCTGCCCAGGCGTTCGCTGACATCGGCGGTGACCTGCAGCGAGCCATGCTCGCCGTGACCGCTGCGGCTGATGCTCAGGTGCTCCGGGCGAATGCCCAGGGTGATCTGGCTGCCGGTGGCCAGTTCGCCTGCGCATAGCGGCAGGGCGATACGGGCGCCGCACTCGAGGGCGACCTCGCACTGGTTGCCCTGGCTGCGGCTCAGGTGCCCGCGCAGGAAGCCCATCTTCGGTGTGCCGAGAAAACCTGCGACGAACAGGTTTGCCGGATGGTGGTACAGCTCCAGCGGCGAGCCGACCTGCTCGATGCGACCGGCGTTGAGCACCACCACCTTGTCGGCCAGGGTCATCGCCTCGACCTGGTCGTGGGTGACGTAGATCATGGTCGCCGCCAGTTCCTTGTGCAGGCGCGAGAGCTCCAGGCGCATCTGCACGCGCAGGGCGGCGTCGAGGTTGGACAGCGGCTCGTCGAACAGGAAGATCTTCGGGTTACGCACGATCGCCCGGCCGATGGCCACCCGCTGGCGCTGGCCGCCAGAGAGCTGGCGCGGCTTGCGCTCGAGCATCGGTTGCAGCTCGAGAATGCGCGCGGCGTTGTCGACCTTGCTGGCGACCTCGGCCTTGGCCACGCCCGCCAGGTCCAGGGCGAACGACAGGTTCTTGCGCACGGTCATGTGCGGATACAGGGCGTAGGTCTGGAACACCATCGCCAGGTTGCGCTTGGCCGGAGCGGTGTCGGTGATGTCGACGCCATCGAGGGTGATGCTGCCGCTGCTGACCTCTTCGAGGCCGGCGATCAGGCGCAGCAAGGTCGACTTGCCACAGCCGGATGGCCCGACGAACACCACGAATTCACGGTCGTGCACGTCCAGGTCGATGCCCTTGATGATGGCGTGGCCATCAAAGCCTTTTTGCAGGTTGCGGATCTTCAGGTCAGCCATGTCGAGTTACCTGTGCAGTGGCCAGGAAAAAATGAGGTTTTGCAGAATCCTGTAGGAGCGGGCTCGCCCGCGAACACCGGCATAGCCGGTGCCATGCATCGCAGTGTTTGCTTCGCGGGCAAGCCCGCTCCTAGAGAAATGGTGTAGTTGGGGGTATTCATTTCACCGCTCCGAACGACAGCCCGCGCACCAGCTGCTTCTGGCTGATCCAGCCAAAGATCAGGATCGGTGCGCAGGCCAGGGTCGAGACGGCCGAGAGCTTGGCCCAGAACAGGCCTTCGGGGCTTGAGTAGGAGGCCACCAGCGCGGTCAGCGGTGCGGCGGCCGAAGAAGTCAGGTTGAGCGACCAGAACGCCTCGTTCCAACACAGGATCAGCGACAGCAGCACGGTCGAGGCGAGGCCGCCACGGGCGATCGGCAGCAGCACGCGCAAGATTTCCTGCCAGGTGCCGGCGCCGTCCAGGCGCGCCGCTTCGAGGATGTCGACGGGGATGTCCTTGAAGTAGGTGTACACCATCCACACCACGATCGGCAGGTTGATCAGGGTGTAGACGATGATCAGCGACAGCCGTGAATCGAGCAGGCCGAACTGCTTGGCCAGCAGATAGATCGGCATCAGCACCCCCACCGGCGGCAGCATCTTGGTCGACAGCATCCACAGCAGCGTCCGCTTGGTGTGGCGGGTTTCGAAGAACGCCATCGAGTAGGCCGCAGGCACTGCGATCAGCATGCACAGCAGGGTTGCGGAGAACGAGATCAGCACCGAGTTCCAGGCGTAGGCGAAGTAGTCGCTGCGCTCGTTGATGTGCAGGTAGTTCTCCAGCGTCGGGTGGAAGATGAACTGCGGCGGCGTAGCGAAGGCGTCGAGCTCGGTCTTGAAGCTGGTCAGCAGCATCCAGAAGATCGGGAAGAAGATCGCCAGGGCAATGCCCCAGCACAGCAGGCCGATCAGCGCATCGCGCAGGCGGCGGGTTTGCTTGAGTGTCAGCATGGCGGGCTCCTCAGCTGCGCTCGGTGAGGTTCTTGCCGATCATGCGCACCAGCACGATGGCGGCGATGTTGGCGATCAGCACGGCGATCAGGCCACCGGCCGACGCCATGCCGACGTCGAACTGCAGCAATGCCTGGTTGTAGATCAGGTAGGCGAGGTTGGTGGACTCGTAGCCCGGCCCGCCGCTGGTGGTGGTGAAGATCTCGGCGAACACCGACAGCAGGAAGATGGTCTCGATCATCACCACCACGGCGATCGGCCGCGCCAGGTGCGGCAGGGTGAGGTGCCAGAAGATTGCCAGCGGGCCGGCGCCGTCCAGGCGTGCGGCCTCCTTCTGTTCCTGGTCCAGCGACTGCATGGCGGTCATCAGGATCAGGATGGCGAACGGCAGCCATTGCCACGACACGATCAGGATGATCGACAACAGCGGATAGTGCGCCAGCCAGTCCACCGGCTGCGCGCCGAACAGGCGCCAGACCGCCGCGAGGATCCCGGACACCGGGTGGAAGATCAGGTTCTTCCACAGCAGCGCGCTGACCGTGGGCATGATGAAGAACGGCGAGATCAGCAGCACGCGCACCACGCCGCGGCCCCAGAACTCACCAGCCTCCAGCAGCGCGGCGATGAGCACGCCGAACACCACGCTGATCGCCAGCACGCTGCCGACCAGGGTCAGGGTATTCAGGGCGCCGGGCAGGAAGCCGGCATCGGTGACGAAGAAGCTGAAGTTCTCCAGGCCGACGAAGTCGTTCTCGCCGGGGTACAGCAGGTTGTAGCGGATCAGCGAGAAATACAGGGTCATGCCCAGGGGCACGATCATCCATAACAGCAGCAGCGCCACCGAAGGGCTGACCAGGAACCAGCCGGGGCCGACGCGGCGTTTGCCGGGGCGGGCGGGGGCGTGGGTCGGGGTGTCGAGGGCCGAGGTGTTCATGACGACTCCGTGTACGGCAGAAAGAGGCGAGCAGCCGGCCGCCGGCACACCGAGGGCGGCGTGCTGGCGGTCAGTGGCGGTCTACTTGGGGTAGCCGGCGCGTTTCATCTCGCGTTCGGTGGACGACTGGGCGGCAGCCAACACCTGTTCAGGCTTCATCTGGCCGGTCAGGGCGGCGGAGAACAGCTTGCCAACCTGGGTACCGATGGCCTGGAACTCAGGAATGGTCACCAGCTGGATACCCACGTAGGGCACAGGCTTGAGGGTCGGATGGTTGGGGTCGACCTTCTTCAGTGACTCCAGCGTGACCTTGGCGAACGGTGCGGCCTGCAGGTAGGCCTCGCTGTAGGTGGAGGCACGGGTGCCTGGCGGCACGTTGGCCACGCCTTCCTTGTCGGCGACCAGCTGGCCATAGGCCTGGGAGGTGGCCCAGGTGCTGAAGGTCTTGGCCGCGTCCTTGGACTTGGAACTGGTGGGGATCGCCAGCGCCCAGGAATACAGCCAGGTCGCGCCCTTGTCGGTGACTTCCTTCGGCGCGAAGGTGAAGCCCACATCGTCCACGACCTTGCTCTGGCTCTTGTCGGTGACGAACGAGCCGGCGACGCTGGCGTCGACCCACATCGCGCACTTGCCGCTGTTGAACAGCGCCAGGTTCTCGTTGAAGCCATTGCTGGAGGCGCCGGGCGGGCCGTACTGCTTCATGGTGTCGACGTAGAAGTTCAGCGCCTTGGTCCACTCGCTGCCGGTGAACTCCGGCTGCCACTGCTCGTTGAACCAGCGGGCGCCGAAGGCATTGGCCAGGGTGCCGATGAGCGCCATGTTCTCACCCCAGCCGGCCTTGCCGCGCAGGCAGATGCCGTACTGGCCGGCTTCGGGTTTGTTGAGCTTGGCGGCAAATTCGCCCAGTTGGGTCCAGGTCGGTTGCTCGGGCATCTGCAGCCCGGCCTGCTGGAACAGGTCCTTGCGGTAGTAGGTGATCGAGGCTTCGGCATAGAAGGGCAGGGCGTAGAGCGTGCCCTTGACCGACAGGCCGTCGCGCACCGAAGGGAAGACATCGTCGAGCTGATAGTCGGCAGGCAGGTCCTTCATGGGCTCCAGCCAACCCTTGGCGCCCCACAGCGCGGCTTCGTACATGCCGATGGTGAGCACGTCGAATTGCCCGCCTTGGGTGGCGATATCGGTGGTCAGGCGTTGGCGCAGGACGTTCTCTTCGAGCACCACCCACTTGAGCTTGATGTCCGGGTGCTGTTCCTCGAACACCTTGGACAGCCGCTGCATGCGGATCATGTCGTT
Organism: Pseudomonas putida; assembly: GCF_001636055.1. Lineage (NCBI taxonomy): Bacteria > Pseudomonadati > Pseudomonadota > Gammaproteobacteria > Pseudomonadales > Pseudomonadaceae > Pseudomonas > Pseudomonas putida. The sequence continues at coordinate 5,736,119 of NZ_CP011789.1, read as the reverse complement.
GTTGTTGACGGTGGCAATGGTCAGGGTTTCGGCAGCCTGGGCAAACACCGGCAGGCTCAGACAGGCAACGGCCACGCAGGCCTTGATCGAGTCGTTCATCGTTGAACTCCTCTTCCGGACCGCAGGGCGGCGCGGAAGTCACTATTGTTTTTTTTGTGTCGCTGGTTGCCGATTACACTCCTGCATCGCCAGCGCAACAAAGCCTCGACTGCACGCGGGCCGATACTTTTTTGCACTGGGGTATTTGCAGTGTGATGCACTGCTCAAACGTTTCAGGAAAGGTTCTGCTCGGTCAGGCGCTGGGTAACCAGGCTGCGGTAGCCCGACGGTGTCATGCCCTTGAGCTGCTGGAAACGCCGGTTGAAGTTGGACAGGTTGCTGAAGCCGGATTCGAAGCACACCTCGGTCACCGGCAGGTCGCTGCGCGCCAGCAGCTCGCAGGACTTGCTGATCCGCAGGCGATTGACGAATTCGACGAAGCCACGCCCGGCGGCCTGCTTGAAGAAGCGCGAAAAGTAGGTGGGGGTCATGCCAAGGTGTTCGGCGACCTCGTTCTGGGTGAGGTCCTGGGCGTAGTGCTGGAAGATGTAGTCCACCGCGCGGTTGATGCGGTCGACGTTGTGTTCATCGGCCAGTTGCGAGGAGGTGACGGTGGACAGCAGCTGGTAGTCCTCGCAGGCAGCCAGCTGTTCCATGAGGATAAAAAAGTATCCCAGGCGCGTCATGCCGGCACTTTGCGAGATGCGTTGCATCAGTTGCTGGCTCTCGGCGATCAGGCGCGGGTCGCGAAATTCGATGCCATAGCTGGCACGGGCCAGCAGTGGCGTCAGCTGGTTGAGCTCGGAGAATACCTGGCTGCCTTGCTCGAGCACTTCGTCGGTGAAGTTGACCAGCATGTCCCGGGTGTCGACCACCTCGTCGGCGGCCACCTGGCTGATCCAGTTGTGTGGCAGGTTTGGCCCTGTGAGAAACAGCGTGCCCGGGGCGAAGTTGCCGATGTAGTCGCCGATGAACACCTTGCCGGAGCTGGCGACGATCAGGTGCAGCTCGTATTCCTTGTGGAAGTGCCAACGCACCAGCGGGCTCGGGAAACCGTGCTGGCGGTAGATCAGCGAATGGCCTTCGTGGTCGTCCATCAGCTCATAGGACGGGTCCGTGATCTTGCTGGCTTTGGGCATGGTGAGTGCTTCGAGCAGGGGCGAATACAGCATCCTAGCCAAATTTTGCGTCCTGTAGGAGCGGGCTTGCCCGCGAAAGGGCCAGACCTGCCAACCACAGGCCCTCACCAATTCGGTAAACTCCCACCCCATGACCACCCTACGCTACTTGCAAGCCTACCCCCCGCACCTGCAGGAACAGGTCCGCCAGATGATCGCCAGCGATCGCCTGGGCGGTTACCTGCAGCAGCGCTACCCCGCGCGCCACGAGGTGCAGAGCGACAAGGCGCTGTACCTCTATGCCCAAGACCTGCGTCAGCAATACCTGCGCAGCGCGCCGCCGCTGGACAAGGTGCTCTACGACAATCGCCTCGACCTCACCCACCGGGCCCTGGGCCTGAACACGGCGGTGTCGCGGGTGCAGGGTGGCAACCTCAAGGCCAAGAAGGAAATCCGCATCGCCTCGTTGTTCAAGGACGCGGCGCCGCAGTTTCTGCGCATGATCGTGGTGCACGAGCTGGCACACCTGCGTGAGCGCGACCACAACAAGGCGTTCTACCAGCTGTGCCAGCACATGGAGCCGGACTACCATCAACTGGAGTTCGACTTGCGTGTCTACCTGACCTGGCGCGAATTGCCAGGCAATGCATGAGGATCCCATCAGCATGGACGTGAGCAAGACCAAGAGCAGCTTCTATCGCCGTCTCTACGTGGCCTGGCTGATCGATAGCCAGACCGCCACCAGCGTGCCCGCGCTGATGGAAGCCACCGGCATGCCGCGGCGTACTGCCCAAGACACCATCGCCGCGCTCGCCGACCTGGATATCGTCTGCGAATTCGAGCAGCAGAGCGGCGCGCGCAACCACGCTGGCCACTACCGCATCCGTGAATGGGGTGCGATCGACAAGCAGTGGATCATCCAGCACCTGCGCACTATTCGCGAAGTGCTCGGCTATCCATGACCACCCTCCAGGACCCGTTCATGTCGTCCAGCCGCTTCAGCAACTACGCCGCCATGGCCGAGGGCATCGCAGCCCTGTTGTTCCCGCATGCCGAAGTGGTGGTGCACGACCTGGCCAGCCAGACGGTGGTGCATATCGCCAACAACATTTCCAAGCGCCAGCTCGGCGATGATTCCGGGCTCGACGACCTGCCCAGCCAGCTCGATGACAGCACCCGCCTGGGGCCGTATGAAAAGCTCAACTGGAACGGGCAGAAAATCCGTTCGATCAGCAGCGTGATGCGCGACGCCAGCGGCCAGCCCGAGGCGCTGATCTGCATCAACCTCAACGTTTCGATTCTCGAGCAGGCGCGCGATGCGCTGGAGGCGTTCTTCCAGGCCAGCCGCCTGTTGCCGCAACCGCAGGCATTGTTCCGCGACGACTGGCAGGAGCGCATCAACACCTTCCTGCATGCCTGGTTGCAGGCGCGTGGATTGAGCCTGGGCGGGCTGGACCGCGAGCAGAAGCGGCAGTTGGTCGAGGCGCTGCACGGGGAGGGCGCGTTCCGCGGCAAGAGCGCTCACGACTACGTGGCCAACGTGCTGGGGATGGGGCGGGCGACGGTATACAAGTATGTGAAGGCGTTGCGCGAAGGCTGAGGCCATCGCTGGCAAACGACAGGCTTTCAATGCCTGGAAAAATAGTCTACGGTAGAATTTAATTCTACATCGTAGCGTTTGCCCCTGCGCATCGCCCAAGGAGCCCCCATGACCATCCTGGACACCCTGCCCCACGCCATCCGCGAAGCCCATGAAGCCCTTCGTCCCCAGGTGGCGGTTACGCCGCTCAGCCACAGTCCGGGGCTCTCCCGCCAGAGCGGCTGCAATGTTCATCTCAAGTGCGAACATCTGCAGCATACCGGCTCCTTCAAATTCCGCGGGGCCAGCAACAAGCTGCGCCTGCTCGACCCTACGCAGCGTCAGGCTGGCGTGATCACCGCCTCTTCCGGCAATCACGGGCAGGGCCTTGCACTGGCCGGGCAGTTGCGGGGTGTGCCGGTCACCGTGTACGTCAGCAGCAGCGCCTCGCCGCTGAAGATCCGGGCCATGCGCGGCCTGGGGGCCGAGGTTATCGAACTCGACAGTGACCCGCTGTCGGTCGAGCTTGAGGCGGCTCGCCAGGCCAAGCTGCAGGGCAAGCCTTTCGTCTCTCCCTACAACGACGCGCAGATCATCGCTGGCCAGGGCACCATCGGCATGGAGCTGTTCGAGCAGGCGCCGGACCTGGACGCGGTTTTCGTCGCTGTCGGTGGTGGCGGCTTGATCTCGGGCATTGGCGCTGCATTGCGCGCGCTTGCACCCTCGGTGCAGGTCATCGGCTGCTGGCCGGCCAACGCACCCACCCTGCAGCGCTCGCTGGAGGAGGGGCGGATCATCGAGATGCAAGAACTCGATACCCTGTCGGACGGCACGGCCGGCGGCGTCGAGCCCGGCGCCATCACCTTCCCCCTGTGCCAGCAGTTGCTGCATCGCACCGTGCTGGTCAGCGAGGCTGAGATCAGCGCAGCCATGCGCGACGTCGCAGCCCACGACCGCTGGATCGTCGAAGGGGCGGCAGGGGTTGCCGTCGCGGGCATGCAGAAACTGGCTGGTGAGTTCCAGGGCAAGAAGGTCGCGGTGGTGCTGTGCGGGCGCAACATCGTGCTGGAGAAGTTCCTGGAGGCGATCCAATGAGGATCATCGACAAGGCGCAACTGGTCGAAATCCTCGACCGGGATTTGGCGGTACGCCTCATCGAAGAGGGTTTTATCGCCTTCTCCGCGGGCAAGGTCCATGTGCCACCGGTGCAGAATTTCGCCTTCACCGAACAAAACGGCGACTGCTGCGTGAAGTCCGCCTGGCTGCAGGGCAGCGATACCTTCACGGTGAAAGTCTCCACCGGTTTCTACGACAACCCGTCCAAGGGCCTGGAAAGCAACGATGGCTTGATGCTGGTGTTTTCGGCCAGTACCGGCCAACCGCTGGCGCTGCTCCAGGACCAAGGCTGGCTGACCTGCCTGCGCACTGCAATGGCCGGGCGTGTCGTCGCCCGCCTGTTGGCGCCGCGCAAGGTACGGGCTATCGGTGTACTGGGCAGCGGAGTGCAGGCGCGGATGCAGCTCGAACAACTGCTGCCGGTCACCGACTGCCGCCGTCTGATCGCCTGGGGCCGCGATGCCGGGCGGCTTGCGGACTATCGACGGTTCGCCGAAGGGCTGGGCTTCGAGGTGCGCACCACCCATGAGGCCCGCGAGCTTGCCGAGTCCGCCAACCTGATCGTCTGTACCACGCCTTCGCGCGAGCCGCTGCTGCAGCGTGAATGGATACAGCCCGGCACCCATATCACCGCGGTGGGAGCCGATGGGCCGGGCAAGCAGGAGCTCGACCCGGCGCTGGTAGCTGCCGCCGATTGCATCGTGGTGGACGCTGTCGGGCAATGCAGCCGCTACGGCGAGGTGTCCCACGCCCTGGAGGCCGGGCTCATTGCACCTGGCGACCTGATCGAGATCGGCGCGTTGCTGGCTGGGCAGGCAAGTGGTCGTACGCAGGATGACGCGATCACGTTGGCTGACCTGACCGGTGTGGCGGTGCAAGACGCGCAGATCGCGCGCTGTGCATTGATGTCCCTTGGGGCAAGTCGCCAAGGAGACCTGCTCGCACAGTTCGGCCAAAATAGAGGCTAAATGACATCATCGTCCGCTGCCGTTGCCCGTCGCCTTTGTGTACTCTCCCGTAAGTGTGGGGCTCTCAACTGCGAAAGGAACTGAGCATGCGGCCACTGCTTTGCGTTCTGGGATTGACCGCAATGATGTTCACGGCGCTCGCGGCGGCGCAGCCACCGCTGCGCCTGGTGGCGGATAAATGGCCGCCGTTCTCCGACAGTGCCATGCCGGGCGGAGGCCTGGCCACCAGCATCGTCACTACGGCACTCACCCGCGCCGGGTACGCCAGCGAGTTCGAGGAAGTGCCCTGGGCGCGGGCGCTGCTGGGGATTGGCGAGGGGCGCTACGACGTGCTCATCAATGCCTGGTACAACGAATCGCGTACTCGCCTGGGCCAGTTCTCGGGGGCCTATCTGACCAACCGTATTCGCCTGCTCAAGCGCCAGCGCGAGGTACTTGGCTTCAAGCGACTGGCCGATCTTTATCCGTATAGCATCGCCGTGGTGCGTGACTACGCCTACTCACAAGCGTTCGATGGCGACAGCCGGCTGAACAAGGTGGCGGTGCGCAACTTCCCGTCGGCGATCCGCATGCTGGCGGCAGGGCGCGTAGACCTGGCGGTGGAGGACGAGTACGTGGCGCGCTACAACCTGCAGCGGGAGCCGCAGGAGGTGCGCGAGGCGGTGGATTTCGTCGAGCGGCCGCTGGGGGAGAACAGCCTGCATATCCTGGTCAGCCTTCAGCATCCTGAGCATCGGCAGATCGTCGAGCGTTTCGAGCGGGCGATTGCAGCGATGAAGGCCGATGGCAGCTATGCGCGGTTGTTGAAGCAGTATGGCTTGTGACCTGGGGTGTCGGTGCAGGCCCTATCGCGGGACGAGCCCGCTCCCACAGGTACAGTGCAGGCCTGAACATCTGGGAGCAACTGTCTTGCTCAAAATTTAAAGTTCAGCCCAATTCCTGTGGGAGCGGCGCTGTCACGCCCCGACTCGTCCCGCGGTAGGGCTGGTGCGGACAGCCGACTCAAGCCGGCTCCCCTTCCTTGATCAGATGCGCCGCCAATGTACGCAACGGCCCCAGTTGCCGGCAGATCAACGCCAACTGGGTCTGTACCAGTCGCTGATGCTCATCCAGCTCCTCGGGCATCTGCTCCAGCTGGTTGGCCAGCGCTTCTTCTTCATCGCTGTGAATGGCCACTGGCAGCCGCGCCGCCAGGCCATTGGCGATCTCGTCGAGACTGCGCGCCAGGCTGCTGCCGACGCCATCGATCAACTGCTCGTGTACTTCGGCAGGCAACGCCGTGTCCCGGTGTGCACCCAGCCCTGACAGGTAGCTGAGCAAGGTGTGCGACAGCACCAGGAAGCGGAAGCCGACATCGGCCTCCTTGCGGAAGTGCCCCGGCTCCATGAGCATGTTCGACAGCGTGGTAGACAACGCCGCATCGGCATTGTGGGCGTTGCGTCGAGCCAGGCGGTAGGCGAGGTCGTCGCGCTTGCCGTTGGCGTACTGCTGCATGATCTGGCGCAGGTACAGGCTGGCGCAGGTCAGGGTGTTGGCCAGCACCTTGTTCAGGCGCCGCCCCTGCCAGTCGGGCAGGAACAGGAATACCGCGAGGATCGCGATCAGGGCGCCCACCAGGGTGTCGAACAGGCGCGGCAGGAACAGCCCGTAGCCATCGCCGATCTGGTTGAAGCAGAACAGCACCATCAGCGTGATCGCCGCCGTGGCCAGGGTGTAGCGTGTGGTGCGGTTGACGAAGAACACCACGCCAGCGACCACCGCGAACAGCGACTGGACGATCGGGTTGGGGAACAGGTCGAACAGCGCCCAGCCAACCGTCAGGCCGATGGCGGTACCGAAGATCCGCTGCACCAGCTTGCGCCGCGTCGCGCCATAGTTGGGCTGGCAGACGAACAGGGTGGTGAGGATGATCCAGTAGCCTTGCGTGGGATGGATCAGGTGCACCATGCCATAGCCGATCGACAGCGCCAGCGGCAGGCGCAGGGCATGGCGGAACAGCAGCGAAGTGGGCGTGAGCTGGGTGCGCAGGCGTTTCCATACCTCCTTGAACGTGCGCGGCGAACGGTCGAGCAGGCTGCTGTCGCTGGCGTCGGCGAGGCTGTCGGGGTTGCTGGCCGCGCCGAGCAAGCGGTCCAGCGTGGCCAGGTTCACCGCCAGTGCCCGCAGCGAGCGCAGCAGGCTGCGCCAGGCCGGGTTGTTCTGGGTGCGCAGATGCTCCAGCGAGGCGTTCAGGTCTTCCAGCGCCTCGGGGTAGCCGCTGGCGAGCACGAACGGCTGGCGCAGGCGGATCGAACGGGCCAGTTCCTGGCAGGACGAACCCTGTTTGCGCAGCAGGCGCTGGCAGCGGAACATCACATCGCTGTGGAAGAACGCCTCGCTCAGGGCGTTGTAGGGGTAGTGCGAGGCGCTGACGCGCTCGTGGATGTCCTGGGCCAGGAAGTACAGCTTCAGGTAGCGACTGACCTTGGAGCTGGGCTGGCTGTTGCCGACCCGGTGCAGGATGATTTCCTTGGCGGCATTGAGCGCGGCCACCACCTTGCCGTTCTGCTTGGCCAGCTCCAGGCGTGTGGCCTCCACGTCGAGGGTGCGCACCGGTTCGAACAGGCTGGCCTTGAGCTTGAGGTAGCTGCCCAGCTCGTAGAACAGCTTGGCCAGGCTCTGCTGCACCGGCTGGTTGGAGAACAGCGCCTGCCAGAGTACCGAGAGCGCCCCGTACCACGCGGCACCAGCCACCAGCAGCAGCGGCTCGTGCCAGAAATCAGTGACCACGCCGCCGCGCTGGTCAACGCCGATCATGGTGTACACCGACAGGATCAGCGTCGCCGAGGCGATGGCGCCATAGCGTTCGCCAAGGGCACCGAGCATGGTCAGGCCAAAGGCTGCCAGGGCCAGTGAGCCGGCGAAGATCCAGGGGTAGGGGAAGAGCAGCTCGACCGACAACGCGGCGATGGCGAAACACACCAGCGTGACGGCCAGCGCACTGAGACGGCCCTGCCAGCCGTCGTCGGTCTCGGCCAGGGCGCTGGCAATGATGCCGAGGAACAACGGGATGAGCAGGCTCATCTCGTTCTGGTACCAGCACCAGGCCATGGTGCCGGTCAGGGCGATGGTCACCCGGATGGCATAGCTGAACTTGTCTTGGCCCCACAAGCGACGCAATGAATGGCGGAACGAGCTCGATGACATAGTGGCCTTGGGCTGTGAGCGAATGGGTGTCCTTACATGGCCGTGGAGCGGCGGGGCGCCCATCGCGGGACGAGCCCGCTCCTACAGGCACCCCGCTGTCCAGGAAAACAGCGGGGGCCTGTAGGAGCGGGCTCGTCCCGCGATGGGCTGCGCAGCAGCCCCAAAAAAACCGGCACTCGGCACAGACCAGCAAGAAGCGTTCCGTGCTGAAAGGATTCTACTCTAAACGAACTGCGCCGCTGCGTTGGCAGAGGCCCACGCCCACTGGAAATTGAACCCGCCCAGGTGGCCGCTGACGTCCAGCACCTCGCCGATGAAGAACAATCCCGGGCTCTTGAGCGATTCCATGGTCTTGGACGACACCTCGCGGGTGTCGACGCCGCCCAAGGTCACTTCCGCGGTGCGGTAGCCCTCGGTACCTGCCGGCACCAGTTGCCAGGCCGCGAGCTGCCCGGCGATCTGGGTCAATTCTGCCGGGGTGTACTGCTTCAGGGGTTTCGAAACGAACCACTGCTCGGCCAGCAGGGTCGCCAGCTTGCGGGTGAACACCTCGCCCAGCACGGTCTTCAGCTCGCTGTTGGGGCGTTCGGCCTGCACGCCTTGCAGCCATTCCAGCGCATCACGGTCGGGCAACAGGTTGATCTCCAGCGTGTCGCCCGCTTCCCAATACGAGGAAATCTGCAGGATCGCCGGGCCGCTCAGGCCGCGATGGGTGAACAGCAGGTTTTCGCGAAAACTGGTGCCGTTGCAACTGGCAATGCAGTCCAGCGACGTGCCGGAGAGCTCAGTGCACAATGCCTTGAGCTGGGGCTCGGTAATGGTGAACGGCACCAGCGCGGCGCGGGTCGGCAGCAGGGCGTGGCCGAACTGGCGGGCGACCTGGTAGCCGAAGCCGGTTGCGCCCAGGGTCGGGATCGACAGACCGCCGGTCGCGATCACCAGCGACTGGCAGGCAAATGCTCCGGCACTGGTCTGCAGGCGATAACCGCTGTCGGTCTTCTCGATCTGCTCGATGCTGGTATTCATCCGCAGCTCGGCGCCGGCGTCGTCGCATTCGGCCAGGAGCATGTCGAGGATGTCGCTGGACTTGTTGTCGCAGAACAGCTGGCCGAGCTTCTTCTCGTGGTACGGCACGCCGTGCTTGGCGACCAGCGCGATGAAGTCCCATTGGGTGTAGCGCGCCAGCGCCGACTTGCAGAAGTGCGGGTTCTGCGAGAGGAAATTGGCGGGCTCGGTGTACATGTTGGTGAAGTTGCAGCGCCCGCCGCCGGACATGAGGATTTTCTTGCCCGGTTTGTTGGCATGGTCGAGCAGCAGCACGCGGCGGCCGCGGCGCGCGCTGAGCTGGGCGCACATCAGGCCGGCGGCGCCGGCGCCGAGGATGATCACGTCGGTGGAGTGCACGGTGTTACCTCATGGATTGCCGGGGCCGCTTCGCGGTCCATCGCAGGCAAGCCAGCTCCCACAGGATCCCCAGAGCCTAGGCCGGGTGCATTCCCTGTGGGAGCTGGCTTGCCTGCGATGGGCTGCACAGCAGCCGCAAAATGGTTCAGACGATACGGACCTTCAGGGCACGCCCTTTGATCTTGCCGCTGTTCAGTCGCTGCATCGCCTGCTTGGCCACGGCCCGCTCGACCGCCACGAAGGCCACGAAATCGAAAATCGCGATCTTGCCCACCTGCTTGCCCGGCAGCCCGGCATCGCCGGTCAGGGCGCCGAGGATGTCGCCCGGACGCAGCTTGTCCTTGCGCCCGGCGGCGATGCACAGGGTGGTCATGGTCGGCAGCAGTGGTTCACCGCCCTTGCTCTTCAGGCTGTCCAACTGCTCCCAGCGCAGCGGGCGCTTCTGCAGGTCTTCGATGGCCTGGGCGCGGTGGCCTTCGGCCGGGGCCACCAGGCTGATCGCCACGCCTTTCTCGCCGGCACGGCCGGTACGCCCGACGCGGTGCACATGGATCTCGGCATCGCGCGCCAGTTCCACGTTGATCACAAGGTCCAGGCCGTCGATATCCAGGCCGCGGGCGGCGACATCGGTGGCCACCAGCACCGAGCTGCTGCGGTTGGCGAACATCGTCAGCACCTGGTCGCGGTCACGCTGTTCCAGGTCACCGTGCAGGGCCTGGGCGACGATGCCCTTGGCGGTGAGGTGGGCGACCAGGTCCTCGCACTGCTGCTTGGTGAAGCAGAACGCCACGCACGACTGCGGGCGGTAGTGGCCCAGTACGCGGGTAACCGCCTCCAGGCGCTGCTGCGGGTCGATCTCGATGAAACGCTGCTCGATCTGGTTGTCGCTGTGCTGGCTCTCGACCGTGACCTGCTGCGGCTTGCGCATGAAGTCGGCGGCCAGTTGCGCGATGCCGGCCGGGTAGGTGGCCGAGAACAGCAGGGTCTGGCGGCGCGATGGGGTCTTGCCGATGATTGCGGCGATGGCGTCGAAGAAGCCCATGTCGAGCATGCGGTCGGCTTCGTCGAGTACCAGGGTGTTGAGCCCCTTCAGGTCCAGGGTGCCCTTGTCCAGGTGCTGCTGGATGCGGCCCGGGGTGCCGACGATGATGTGCGCACCGTGCTCCAGCGAGGCGATCTGCGGGCCCAGCGAGACGCCGCCGCAGAGGGTGAGGATCTTGATGTTGTCCTCGGCGCGGGCCAGGCGGCGCAGTTCCTTGGCGACCTGGTCGGCCAGTTCCCGCGTCGGGCACAGCACCAGCGCCTGGCAGCCGAAGAAGCGCGGGTTGATCGGATTGAGCAGGCCGATGCCGAAGGCGGCGGTCTTGCCGCTGCCGGTCTTGGCCTGGGCGATCAGGTCCTGGCCCTTGAGGATGACCGGCAGGCTCTGGGCCTGGATGGGGGTCATCGAGGCATAGCCCAGGGCGTCCAGGTTGGCCAGCATGGCGGCGGACAGCGGCAGGGAGGCGAAAGCGGTGGATTCGGTGGTCACGAGGCGGGCCTGCGGTGCGAAGCGAAAAATGCCGCACAGTCTACCAGCCTCATGGCCATTCGCCCTACGTTTCCACGTGTTCTTCCGGACGACGGGCACGCCTTCCGTCCGTCGGCGACAGTTGCAGGAAGATCGCCGCGGCCAGCATCGCCATCAGGCCGATGGTCAGGAAGGTCAACTGGAACGCGCCCAGCGTGGTTTCCACTCCCTCTGCGCTCCCCGAGGCGGTAAAGCCGCCGAGCAGCGCACCGGCGCAGGCCACGCCCAGGCTCAGGGACAGTTGCGCGACCACCGACAGCAGGCTGTTGCCGCTGCTGGCGCTGGCGTCGTCGAGGTCGATCAGCGTCACCGTGTTCATCGCGGTGAACTGCAGCGAGTTCACCGCGCCCAGCAAGCCTAACTGCATCAGCAGCAGCCAATACGGCGTCTGCTCGTCGACCAGTCCCAGGCTGGCCAGCAGTACCCCCAGCAACAGCGTGTTGCCGGTGAGGATGATGCGATAGCCGAGGCGCTCGATCAGTGGCCGCGCCACCGACTTGGCGATCATCGCCGCGGCGGCCAGCGGGATCATGCTCATGCCGGCCTGGGCCGGCGAATAGCCCAGCGCCACCTGCAGCAGCAGCGGCACCAGGAAGGGCAGGGCGCCGCTGCCCAGGCGGGCGAACAGGTTGCCGAGGATGCCGATGGCAAAGGTACGCACGCGGAACAGGCTGGGCGAGAACAGCGGCTCCGGGTCACGCCCGGCGCGCAGCCAGTAGGCGGCAAGGCAGGCCATGCCGGCGAACAGCAGCAACATCACCCGCAGGTGTGGCAGGTGCAACTCGCCCAGGCCCTCCATGGCGATGGTGATCAGCACCATCGCGGCGCCGAACAGGATGAATCCGGGTCCATCGAAGGTGGTGCGTTCGCTGCCGCGCAGGTCGGGGATGAACTTCCATACCGCGTAGCACCCCAGCGCGCCGACCGGCAGGTTGAGCAGGAAGATCCAGTGCCAACTGAGGATTTCCACCAGCCAGCCGCCGACGGTTGGGCCCAGCAGCGGGCCCAGCAGGCCGGGGATGGTGATGAAGCTCATGATCCGCACCAGCTCCGAGCGTGGGTAGGCGCGCAGCACCACCAATCGCCCGACCGGCAGCATCAGGGCACCGCCCAGGCCCTGGATGACGCGGGCGATGATCAGAAAGCCCAGGCTGTTGGCCGCCGCGCACAGCAGCGAACCCAGGCTGAACAGCAGGATGGCGCCGAAGAAGATGTGCTTGGTGCCGAAGCGGTCGGCGATCCAGCCCGAAGCCGGAATCAGCAGGGCCACGGTGAGCATGTAGGCGATGATCACGCCCTGCATGCGCAGCGGGTCTTCTGCCAGCGAGCGGGCCATGGCCGGCAGCGCGGTGTTGAGGATGGTGCCGTCGAGCGACTGCATGAAGAAGGCGATGGCCACCACCCAGGGGATCCAGCGGGCGGTGGTAGGGTCGAGCGGGGCGCGTTCGGGCATGGCCTCTATCCTGAAAAGTGCGCAGTTCCCTGTGGAAGCGTCTAAACGGCGCTCCCACAGGGGCGTGGCGTTACAGTGTCAGCGTCAATCCTCTGACCAACGCCCCGGGCAGATGACTCGATCCGGTTTGCCGTTGCCCATAGGTGCTGGTCGACAGGATCAGTTCGCGTTCGCGGGTCAGGTCCTCCAGCTGAGGGCCCAGCAGATTGTAGAGGCTGTCGTCGAAGCGCATGGTGCTGACCGGGCCCTGGATCTGGCCGTCTTCCACCCAGAACGTGGCGAAGCGGGTCAGGCCGGTCATGCGCGCTGCCGGCAGGTCTGAATAGTTCAGGTACCAGAGGTTGCTGATGTACAGCCCGGTGCCCAGGCGCGCCAGGATATCCGCCGACGCCAGCTCCCCAGGTGCCAGGCTCAGGGCGCACGGTGCCTCATAGCTGTCGGCGCCGTTGCCCTGCAGGGCGAACTCTGCCGCGCTGCGAGGGCTGACCAGGCGCGCGCTGCCCCGGCCTTCGACGATCAGCGCTACGTCCTCGCGGGGCGAGCCCTCGCTGGAGAACGACGGGCTCAGCGAACCGCTGACCTGCTCCGAGAAGCCAACCCGTGGATCGAGCTGGGCATCACCGGTGTACAGACGTTGCAGTGGGCTGTTGCCGGTGGCCAGGGCCTGGGCCGAGAAGCCTCCCCAGCCGAGCATGCCCGCGATCTCGTCCATGGCCGCTGGCGCCAGGTAGGCGCGGTAGCGGCCAGGCTTGAGGGTGATCGTCGGGCGCCCCAGGTACTCAAGCTGTTCGCGGGCCAGTTGCAGGCGTGCACTGAAGGCCTCGCCGCTCCAGACCTGGCCCGCATAGTTGGCCTTCACCGCCTGGCCGTTGCTGTGGAACAGGCTCCAGTCGAAATTGAAGCTGTTGGCCTGGTGCCAGCCGAAGGCCCCGAACGAGCTGGCGAAACCCCGGCAGATCGGGCCGGCGGCGTAGATGCCGACCAGATCGAGGTTGCCTGCCTGCTGCTCGACCAGTGCCAGTACTTCAGTGAAGTCGGGCAGCGCCGGTTCTTGCACGCTGTGGCTGTGCCAAGCGCTTTCGTCGATTTTCAGGTAGGGGTCGAGCGGCAGCAGTGGCAAGGTCTGGCGCAGTTGCGCCAGGGCATCTTGCAGGCGCTGGCGATCCAGTTGCGCATCGTCACCGAGAGTGAACTGCTGTTCGGCCTGACGCCCGTCACGCACCAGACGCAACAGTGCGCTGGCCTGGGCCACTTCGCCGGCCTGACGCACCTTGGCATGGTTGAAACGCACGAAGCGCGACTGCTCGGCGCTGTAGCCGAGGGTGAACTGCTCGCCGGGGTGCAGCGCCTCGCGCAGCGCACTGACCAATGCCTCGAAGCGTTCTTGATAGGGGGTGCTCATCAGGCGTCTCCTCCGAATACGTCGATCTGGCGGAACACGCAGGCCGGCGAGGCATGGCCGACCCGGATGACCTGGTTGGGCTCGCCCTTGCCGCAGTTGGGTGTGCCAAGCACCTGGAAGGTGCTGCTATCGCCCACTGCCGACAGGTTGCGCCAGAACTGCGCGGAGATGCCGCGATAATTGGGGTTCTTGACGACACCCTTGAGCTCGCCGTGTTCGATCAGTTGGCCCCATTCGCAGCCGAACTGGAACTTGTTGCGCGCATCGTCGATGGACCAGGAGCGATTGGTGCGCATCAGGATGCCGTGCTCGATCCCACCGATGAGTTGTTCGAGCGACTGGTCGCCCGGCTCGATGTTGAGGTTGGCCATGCGGTCGATCGGGGCGCGGTTCCAGCCACAGGCGCGGCTGTTGGCCACGCCGTCGAGCCCTGAGCGCAACTGCGACAGGGCGCCGCCCAGCGGGCGCAGTAGCTTGCCCTCGCGGATCAGGAACTGCTTGCTGGCCGCGGTGCCGTCGTCGTCGAAGCTGTAGCTGGCCAGCTCCTCGTCGATGGTAGGGTCGAAGGTCACGTTCAGCAGGGGCGAGCCGTATTGCAACTGCCCGAAATCGCTGGGCTTGACGAAGCTGGTGCCCGCGTAATTGCGCTCGTCGCCAAGAATACGGTCCATCTCCAGCGGATGGCCGATGGACTCGTGGATCTGCAGCATCATCTGGTCGGGCATCAGCAGCAGGTCGCGCGCACCGCTCGGGGTGTTGGGCGCCAGCAGCAGTTGCAGGGCTTCGTCGGCGATACGCCGGGCGGCGCCGACCAGGCCGCAGCGCTGGACGACTTCGAAGCCACCCTGCTGACCAAAGTTCTCCCGGCCCAGGCTGCGGCTCTGGCTGTCGCGCCCATCGCTGGCGGTGACGCCAAGGCCCGGAAAGATGAAGCGCTGCGCGTTGCGCAGCTCAGCGCCGGCCGAGTTCAGGTAAGTCTGCTCGACCAGGGTGATGCCCAGGCTCGCCTGCCAGTCCACCAGACGTTCGTCCTTGGGCACACTGGCCGATTCAGTGGCGAGCAGCTCGAGGCAATCAGCAAGGTTTGGCAGCGATTGGTCGAAGTTGGGCGAGATATGGTCGTGGCGCGTGCTCGGCACCGGTTGGTCGCGCAGGTCGAGCAGGTGGTGGCCGGTGATCTGCCGGGCCAGGGCCTCGGCGTGTTCCAGGGCGCGTTGCAGGCCGCTCTGCGACAGGTCGGCGGTGGCGGCGTAGGCCTCGACGCCGTTCAGGCGCACGGTGAGCATGGCACCTTCGTCCTGGCTGAAGAATGGCGGTTCGGCGACGTTGCGCCGCACCGACAGCGATTGATGCGATTGCTTCACGTGGCGAAGCGAGAACAGTTCGGCCGTGCTGCGCAGCGCTGCGAAGCGCTGGCGCAGCAGGGCGCTGGAATCGAACATGCGGGAACCTCCGGTTCGCGGTGGCTCCCCCTAGAACCACCCCTCTTGCATGCCCAGGCAGGTGTCGTCGCGTGCCTCGAGCAGTGCGAGCTCAGTATGGCAGCCTGGCACTTCCCAAGTCAGGAAATAACGTGCGGCCTGCAACTTGCCACAGTAAAAATCGCGATCGACATCGACTCCCTTCATCAGCCCGAGTTCGGCATGGATGGCCTGCTCCAGCCAGCGCCAGCCGATCACGCAGTGGCCGAACACCTTGAGGTACAGCGCCGAGTTTGCCAGCGCGCCGGCGACCTTGCCCTGGGCCAGGTCGCCGAGCAGTGCCAGGGTCACGGCTTGCAGGCGGTTGACCAGTTGCTCCAGCGGCTGGCGCAGTGCGTCCAGGTTGGGGTGATGGCTGGCGCGCTCGGCAGTGCTGGCGATCAGGCGAATCAGCTGCTTGAGCCCGGCGCCGCCGTTCTGCGCCAGCTTGCGCCCGAGCAGGTCGAGCGACTGGATGCCTTCGGTGCCTTCGTGGATCGGGTTCAAGCGGTTGTCGCGGTAGTACTGCTCTACCGGGTATTCGCGGGTGTAGCCGTGGCCACCAAGAATCTGGATCGCCAGTTCGTTGGCCTTGAGGCAGAACGTCGAAGGCCAGGACTTGACGATCGGGGTGAGCAGGTCGAGCAGTTCCTGGGCCTGGGCGCGTGCCGCCTCGTCGGGTGCGCTGTGGGTGTCGTCGAACAACCGGGCGGCATACAGGCCCAGGTCGAAGGCACCTTCCACATAGGCCTTCTGCGCCAGCAGCATGCGTCTTACATCGGCGTGTTCGATGATCGGCACTGCTGGGCTGCCGGGATCCTTGTTGTCCACCTGGCGGCCTTGCGGGCGTTGGCGGGCGTAGTCCAGCGAGTACAGGTAGCCGGCGTAGCCGAGCATCACCGCGCCCATGCCGACGCCGATGCGCGCCTCGTTCATCATCTGGAACATGCACGCCAGGCCCTGGTGCGGCTTGCCGACCAGATAGCCGACGCACTGGCCGTTGTCACCGAAGTTCAACGCCGTGGAGGTCGTGCCACGCCAGCCCATCTTGTGGAACAGCCCGGCCAGCAGCACGTCGTTGCGGGCGCCGAGGCTGCCGTCGTCGTTGACCAGGTACTTGGGCACGATGAACAGCGAAATGCCTTTCACCCCGGGCGGTGCATCCGGCAGCTTGGCCAGGACCATGTGCACGATGTTCTGCGACAGCTCGTGGTCGCCGCCGGAGATGAAGATCTTGTTGCCCTTGAGCCGATAGCTGCCATCGCCTGCGGCTTCTGCACGGGTGCGGATATCGGCCAGCGACGAGCCGGCGTGGGGCTCGGTCAGGGCCATGGTGCCGAAGTAGCGACCTTCGATCATCGGCTGCAGGAAAAGGCGCTTCTGCTCGTCGCTGCCAAAACTCTCGATCAGGTTGGCTGCGCCCATGGTCAGGAAGGGGTAGGCCGTGGTGCCAGCGTTGGCGGCCTGAAAGTGGGCGAAGCAGGCTTGCGAAACCAGGCTTGGCAACTGCATGCCGCCGACGTCGAAGTCGCGGTTGGCGTTGAGGAAGCCCGCCTCGAGGAAGGCCTCTACCGCAGGCTTGACCTCGGGAATCAGCTCGGCGCGGCCGTCGACATAGCGCGGCTCGTGCTCGTCGCCCTTGCGGTTGTGCGGGGCGAAGTACTTCTCGGCAATCGTGCGGGCCGTACCGAGCGCTGCGTCGAAGGTCTCGCGGTTGTGCTCGGCGAAACGCGGGCGCTGGGTCAGGCCCTCGGCGTCGAGGACTTCGTAGAGTTCGAAGGCGAGGTTGCGGCTGCTGAGGAGTTGCTCGGACATGACGGCATTCCTGGGTTCGAGATGCTGCGAGTCTAGAGCCAGGGATAGTGGCTGCACAGGCTCATGGGTGTGCGTGATGACACTCCAGAAGGCTGAGCGCAGGTGGGCCATCAGTGTCGCTCGCTTGTCGAACTACCTTGCGCTGCTCCACTGGTATTTCTGTCAGGTGTGGCTTGTGCATCGCTGGGGTAGCCTAGGCTCTGTCTGAAATGCATCTGCACTCGCCCATACTGCGTTGAGACGGGGCTCGGAATGCTCATGTACTCCAGTACCGTCGGGCGAGGCCCCCGGGCGTTCCTTACCCTGTTCGCCTTGTCTGGCCTTCGTGCAGACACATTCAGGACAGAGCCTAGGCCTTTGTCGGATCCCCGTTGAGCTCTGATTGGGGGGCTGCTTGCCATTTAGACCCGCACCGGAGCATTGCCCAATGACCAGCAACGCGCCATTAGTCCATTGCCAAACCCCATCGGTATCGGTGTTTGCTCGCAAGCTGAAGGTACGGGAAATCACCTGCCATCGTGATGGGCTTGCGCTTGGGCAGACCACCCTGCTCATCACGCGGCACAGGCACGATCCTAGTGGTTTCCTGGATCGTAGCAGCGACCCGCGTATGGCTGGGCGCGGTCTGGTGAACTTCGCGTTGGCCAACGATTTCGCTGGCAAAGTGCTGCGTGTTCAGAGTGTCGACGCGGGTATTGAAGTTGCCTTGGCTGATATCGATAGTCGGCCTTTGGTGCGTATCACTGCAATCGCGACAGGTGCAGAAGGGCGTGACGATTACAGCCAGGCGGTGGTACGTCGATCGGTGTACGAGGCTCACGGTCTGGCGGGCCGTTTGTCGAGCATCAGCGATACAGTTGGCGGTGGTGTTCCCCGCATGACCCAGCGCTTTGTCTATGGGGATAGCAGTGCACTGGAGCGGGGGCGAAACCTGGCGGGTCGCTGTATACGTCTTTACGACACTGCTGGCCTTGCCCTGCACGACGCCATCGCCATGACGGGGACCACGCTGTCTGTCACCCGACGTCTTCTGGGGCAGGGAGATGAAGTACAGACAGTGGTCGATTGGCAAGGTGAAAGCGTCGATGAATGGGATCGCGCACTTGAGCCGATTGCACAGGCGCGCACTACGTGTTCGGTCGTGGACGCAACCGGAACAGTATCGAGCATTGTCGATGCAGCAGGGCACCTGCGGCGTGTCACCTATGACATCGCGGGTCGGCTCCAGGCAAGCTGGCTGAGGCGCAAAGGCGCTCAAGAGTGCGAGATCGTCCGGTCGACGAGTTACCTGGCAGGTGGACATAAGACCCGTGAACTGCATGGTAATGGTGTGTTGAGCACCTATTTCTTTGAGCCACGAACGCAACGCCAGGCGCGGCTACGGATCGAGCGGCCTGCGAGTCATGCCCTGGGTGCAAGGCTCCTGCAGGATTTGCGGTATACGTTCGACCCTGTGGGCAATGTGGTGAGCGAACGTGACGAGGCCGACAATAGGCGGTTCTGGCGCAACCAGGTGGCGGAACCGCAGACAACCTACCATTACGACAGCCTTTATCAATTGGTCAGCGCCTGCGGAAGGGAGCAGGTCAATGCGTCATCGCGGTCGGGAGAGTACAACACGCCGTCTCCTTCTCCCCATGATGAGACGCTCTTTACCTGTTATACCCGCAACTTTATCTATGACACTGCTGGCAACCTGACGCGCATGGTGCACCGGGTGCCTGCTAGCAATCACTGTCGTGTCGTCGAGATCGCAGTCAGTGACCGCAGCAATCGGGCGGTGCTGGGCATGATGGCGAAGACACCTGCCGAGGTTGAGGCGTTGTTCACGGCAAAGGGTCAGCAGATCTCGCTGTTACCCGGCAATCCCTTGTGCTGGACGCCTCAAGGGGAGTTGCATCAGGTCATCTCCCAGCAACGCGAGGAGGGGCAGGATGACCATGAGCACTACCGTTATGACAATGCCAGCATGCGAGTCCTGAAAGTCAACACGCAGTGGAGCGCTGCAAGCCAGCACACGCTTCGAGTCACCTATTTACCCGGGCTTGAATTGCGCTGCACTACCCGCGATGCCTCCCTTGAGGAGGAGTTGCAGGTTATTTCGGTCGGTGAGCCCGGTCATGCACAGGTGCGAATGTTGCACTGGTGCAGCGAGGTGCCTGACGGGTTGGAGAACGATCAACTGCGCTACAGCTACGACACGCCACTGGGCAACGGCATCCTGGAGGTCGACGGCGCGGGCAGACTGATCAGCCATGAAGCGTATTACCCTTTTGGGGGAACCGCGTTGTGGGCAGCCCGTAGCGAGCTTGAAGGGAGTTACAAGACCTTGCGTTATTCAGGCAAGGAACGAGATGCGACTGGGTTGTACTACTACGGTTATCGCTACTACCAGCCGTGGGTCGGGCGGTGGCTGAGTGCAGACCCGGCGGGTGCGGTGGATGGCCTTAACTTGTATTGCATGGTGCGCAACAATCCGGTGACGCGCAGGGATGCCAACGGATTACACAGTTTTGAGTCGGAGTTCGGGGCTGACTTCGCTGCGTTGGACAAGTTGATCGAGTTTCCGGAGATTTTTAAAAATCTGAAGCCTGGGGTTGTACTAAAGGGCAATGTCAGTCACGACACGCAACATCGAAAGAAATTAACGGTGTATTGGATGCGTGAGAGTGAGGCGTATCAACCCACTGAACTGGAAAGGGTCATAGGTCCGTCGGGCAACAGCGAGCAAGAAGCTCTTGGTCCGGCTGCGCAGCTCGCGGAGGATCTAGGGGTGACTGAACAGTTTGCCAAGGACTTTATGCGTAGCACGTACACTCTGATAGAAAACGGCGAGGAAACGCCCTTGTTTGTACACAACGTCGAGAAGTACTTCAGCCCGCAGCAGCTAGAGGTTATTTCGATGCTTGCGCATCAAGCACTTGCTGCCGAGATAACCAGCTTACTCTACTCCATCGAGCCTGCCGGCGGGGCGTTCACCGAGGAAGGCCAGGTGCGCGGCATATGGTCAGCGGCCCCGGGCGCGGCCTCTGAATACCAGATTCACAGGGGCACAAGAGGCGAACCGGACGAGGTATCGATCAGCTCGAGACAGGTCTTCAGCCTGAAGGATGTGGCGACAGGGGACTTTATAGCTAAGGTTGATGCGATTACCCAGCAGACTGTATTGCTGGCCACATCTACCGAGAGTGGAGCGGTAAATTATAACCTCCAGAAGCATGTGCCCAGCCTGCAAAAGATAACGCTTTTGCATGTTTTGCCGGAGCAACCGGTGACCAAAAAGTCACCCGTTTTATCCAGATTCAAGTTCTGGAAATCGAAAAAAAAACAATAGGTGGGTTGCCCGCGACCACCGTTTCGCTGCTGAACCGGTGGGAGCGGGCTTGCCCGCGATGGCGTCAGTACGGTCAGCCGATGGTCATCAGGCTGGCGTTACCCCCCGCAGCCGCGGTATTCACGCTCACCGCACGCTCGATCACCAACCGCTCCAGCGCGATCTGCTGATCACCGCTGGACAGCCCATGCACACCCACGATGGCACCGGCACGCTTGGCGACCTGCTGGCACACCGCACGCAACTGGTCGGAGTCGCCGTGATGGATGACCGCGTCGAACGCCACTTCATCCTTGCTCCAGTCGGCCACCAGCTTGATCTTGCCTTGCAGTTCTTTCGGCAGGCGTCCGCGCAGGCCCTTGGCCGGCTCGCCGTCGGCCCACACCGCCGAGCTGCCCACTGCCAGCACCGCGGCGAACTGCGCGAGCAGGTCAGCCTCGTTGTCGGCCAGGCACAGCACATGCTCGCGAGGCAATACGGTGTAGGTGTTGCGCTCGCCGGTCGGGCCAGGCAGGACACGGGTGATGCCACTTTGCGACTGTTCGGCGAACTGCTCGCACAGTTCCACCAGCTCGGGCTGGTTGCTCGAAGCCCAGGCCTTGAGCACCTGCAGCGGCTTGAGCAGTTGGTCGCGCAGGGTGGTGTCGGCCTTGGTCTCACCGTCGGCGCGCTGGAAGTGGCGGGCGATGGCGTCAGCCGGACGGGTCGACAGCAGGCGGTACAGGTACAGCGGGCCACCGGCTTTCGGGCCGGTGCCGGACAGCCCTTCACCACCGAATGGCTGCACGCCGACCACGGCACCGACGATGTTGCGGTTGACGTACATGTTGCCGGCGTTGACGTTGTCCACCACCTTGGCGATGGTCTCGTCGATGCGGGTGTGCACGCCCAGCGTCAGGCCGTAGCCGGAGGCGTTGATCTGCGCGATCAGCTGGTCGAGGTGCTTGCGGTTGTAGCGCACCACGTGCAGCACCGGGCCGAAGATCTCGCGCTTGAGTTCGTCGAAGCTTTCCAGCTCGATCAGGGTAGGCATGACGAAGGTGCCGCGCTTGCACTCCTCGGATTCGGCGATGGCCACCTGGTAGACGCTGCGACCTTTCTCACGCATGGCCTGGATGTGCTTCTCGATGCCAGCCTTGGCTTCTGCGTCGATCACCGGGCCGATGTCCACCGACAGGCGCTCGGGGTTGCCCATGCGGTTCTGCGCCATGGCGCCCTTGAGCATCTCGATCACGCGGTCGGCGGAATCTTCCTGCAGGCACAGCACGCGCAGCGCCGAGCAGCGCTGGCCGGCGCTGTCGAAGGCCGACGACACTACATCGATCACCACCTGTTCGGTCAGCGCCGAAGAGTCGACGATCATCGCGTTCTGCCCGCCGGTTTCGGCGATCAGCGGGATCGGACGACCCTGGGCATCCAGGCGACCGGCGACGTTGCGTTGCAGCAGGCGCGCGACTTCGGTGGAGCCGGTGAACATCACGCCCTTGACCCGCTCGTCGCCGACCAGGCCGGCGCCGACGGTTTCGCCGCGCCCCGGCAGCAGTTGCAGCACGCCTTCAGGGATACCGGCTTCGAGCAACAGGCGCACGGCCTGGGCCGCGACCAGCGGGGTCTGTTCGGCCGGCTTGGCCAGCACCGGGTTACCGGCGGCCAGTGCGGCGGCCACCTGGCCGGTGAAGATCGCCAGAGGGAAGTTCCATGGGCTGATGCACACGACCGGGCCGAGCGGGCGGCAGGCGTCGTTGCTGAAGTCGTTGCGCGCCTGCACTGCGTAGTAGCGCAGGAAGTCCACGGCTTCGCGCACTTCGGCGATGGCGTTGGCGAAGGTCTTGCCAGCCTCGCGGATGAGCAGGCCCATCAGCGGCTGGATCTCGGCTTCCATCAGGTCGGCGGTGCGCTCCAGGATCGCGGCGCGCTCGGCCGGCGGGGTGGCTTGCCAGATTGGCGCGGCATTGAGGGCACACTGGATGGCGTTGTCGACGTCGGTGACGCTCGCCTCTTGCACATGGCCCACCACATCGCGGTGATCGGCTGGGTTGAGCACTGGCGCAGCGGCTTCCTGGCTGGTGGCGCAGGCCAGCAGCGGGGCAGCCTTCCAGTCGTTGTGTGCGGTTGCCAGCATGGCGCAGGACAGCGACGCCAGGCGGTGTTCGTTGGCCATGTCGATGCCAGCCGAGTTGGCGCGCTCGCTGCCATAGAGGTCGCGCGGCAGTGGAATGCGCGGATGCGGCAGGCCGATGCTGCCTTCCTGGGTGGCCATGCGCTCGATGCTCGCGACTGGGTCGGCGACCAGTTCCTGGATGGAGATCGAGTGGTCGGCGATCCGGTTGACGAACGAGGTGTTGGCGCCGTTTTCCAGCAGACGACGCACCAGGTAGGCCAGCAGGGTTTCGTGGGTGCCGACCGGCGCATAGACACGGCACGGACGGTTCAGCTTGCCATCGGCGATCTTGCCGACGACCTGCTCGTACAGAGGCTCGCCCATGCCGTGCAGGCACTGGAACTCGTACTGGCCTGGGTAATAGTTCTGGCCGGCAATATGGTAGATGGCCGACAAGGTGTGGGCGTTGTGCGTGGCGAACTGCGGGTAGATGGCTTCCGGCACCGACAACAGCTTGCGGGCGCAGGCGATGTAGGACACGTCGGTATAGACCTTGCGGGTGTAGACCGGGTACCCCTCCAGGCCTTCGACCTGGGCGCGCTTGATCTCGCTGTCCCAGTAGGCGCCCTTGACCAGGCGGATCATCAGGCGGTGACGGCTGCGCTTGGCCAGGTCGATGACCGAGTCGATCACGTACGGGCAGCGCTTCTGGTAGGCCTGGATGACGAAACCGATACCGTTCCAGCCCGCCAGTGACGGCTCGAAGCACAGGCGTTCGAGCAGGTCCAGCGACAGCTCCAGGCGGTCGGCTTCCTCCGCGTCGATGTTCAGGCCGATGTCGTAGTGCTTGGCCAGTTGGGTCAGCGACAGCAGGCGCGGGTACAGTTCTTCCATCACGCGCTCGTATTGCGCGCGGCTGTAGCGCGGGTGCAGCGCCGAGAGCTTGATCGAGATGCCCGGGCCTTCATAGATGCCGCGCCCGTGCGAGGCCTTGCCGATCGAGTGGATCGCCTGCTCGTAGGAGGCCAGGTACTTCTGGGCGTCGTGCTCGGTCAGCGCGGCTTCGCCGAGCATGTCGTAGCTGTAGCGGAAGCCCTTGGATTCGAAGCGGCTGGCGTTGGCCAGGGCTTCGGCGATGGTCTCGCCGGTGACGAATTGCTCGCCCATCAGGCGCATGGCCATGTCGACACCCTTGCGGATCATCGGCTCGCCACTCTTGCCGATGATGCGGGTGAGCGAGGAGGTCAGGCCGGATTCGTTGTGGGTGGAGACGAGCTTGCCAGTCAGCAGCAGGCCCCAGGTGGCGGCATTGACGAACAGCGATGGGCTGTTGCCCAGGTGTGGCTGCCAGTTGCCCGTGCTGATCTTGTCGCGGATCAGCGCGTCGCGGGTACCTTTGTCGGGGATGCGCAGCAGGGCTTCGGCCAGGCACATCAACGCCACGCCTTCCTGGGACGACAGCGAGAACTCCTGCAGCAGGCCCTGGACGATGCCGGCGCGGCCGCTGGCGCTCTTCTGGTTGCGCAGCTTGTCGGCCAGGCCTGCGGCCATCTTGTTGGTCGCTTCGGCCAGCGGGGCCGGCAGGCGTGCCTGCTCCAGCAGCATCGGCACCACTTCCTGCTCGGGGCGACGGTAGGCTGCGGTGATCGCTGCGCGCAGCACGGACTGCGGCAGAATGCTTTCGGCGAATTCGAGGAAGCACTGGTGGGCGTGGTCGGCCGGAAGTTCGCCGGCGTCGTCACCGAGCTGTGCGGCGTGGCCGTTGATTTCGTTCAGGGTTGCACCACCCTCGAGCTTCTCCAGGTAATTGAAGATCGCTTGCTTGATCAACCAGTGCGGGGTGCGGTCGATGGACTGCGCAGCCGCTTTGAGTCGCTCACGGGTCGGGTCGTCGAGTTTGACCCCAAGGGTGGTCGTCGCCATTTCTTATCCTCGTTATTGCCACGGGCGTGGCTAAGCTGGCGGCAAGATTAGCGCCAGGCACCTCTCGGGTGCAACCGGGTGCAACCCGAATTTTTCATGAAAAAGGTGCAACTCGTCCGGCGCAAGACGCTAAACAGCGGAAAGGGTCGTTTTTGCTGCCTTTGCTTATTAAAAGCGTCGCTTTTGCTTCAAAAAGGAGCAAAAAAGGGGTTTTAACTGAAAAGACATTTCCAGGTGCAACTTGCAAATGAAAAATGGTTGCACCCGATTCATGTTGTTGCATAGGATTCGCCGCCTGGGTGCAACCGTCTCACGAAAGTCGGGTGCAAGAGATAACAACAACGCCAGGGCACAACCATGGGCAATCCAATCACGATCACCTTTGTGATCTACATCGCGGCAATGGTGCTGATCGGCTTCGCGGCCTATCGCTCCACCAAGAACCTCTCCGACTACATCCTCGGCGGTCGCAGCCTCGGCAGCGTGGTCACCGCGCTTTCTGCTGGCGCTTCCGACATGAGCGGCTGGCTGCTGATGGGCCTGCCGGGCGCCATCTACATGTCGGGCCTGTCGGAGGCCTGGATCGCCATCGGCCTGACTGTCGGTGCCTACCTGAACTGGCTGTTCGTCGCCGGCCGTCTGAGGGTGCAGACCGAGCACAACGGTGATGCGCTGACGCTGCCCGACTACTTCGCCAGCCGTTTCGAAGACAACAGCGGCCTGTTGCGGGTGATCTCGGCCATCGTGATCCTGGTGTTCTTCACCATCTACTGCGCCTCGGGCATCGTTGCCGGCGCGCGTCTGTTCGAAAGCACCTTCGGCATGTCCTACGAGACAGCGCTGTGGGCCGGTGCTGCGGCGACTATCGCCTACACCTTCGTCGGTGGTTTCCTGGCGGTGAGCTGGACCGACACCGTGCAGGCGTCGCTGATGATCTTCGCGCTGATCCTCACGCCGATCATCGTGCTGATCTCCACCGGCGGCTTCGACACCACGATGCTGGCGATCGAAGCGCAGAACGCGGCGAACTTCGACATGTTCCGCGGCGCTACCTTCATCGGCATCATCTCGCTGATGGGTTGGGGCCTGGGCTACTTCGGCCAGCCGCACATCCTGGCGCGTTTCATGGCTGCCGACTCGGTGAAGTCGATCGCCAACGCACGCCGCATCTCCATGACCTGGATGATCCTGTGCCTGGCCGGCACTTGCGCCGTGGGCTTCTTCGGCATCGCCTACTTCTCGGCCAACCCTGATCTGGCCGGCCCGGTCACCGAGAACCACGAGCGTGTGTTCATCGAGCTGGCGAAGATCCTGTTCAATCCGTGGGTCGCCGGTGTGCTGCTGTCGGCCATCCTGGCGGCAGTCATGAGCACCCTGAGCTGCCAGTTGCTGGTGTGCTCGAGTGCACTGACCGAGGACTTCTACAAGGCTTTCCTGCGCAAGGGTGCTTCGCAGACCGAGCTGGTCTGGGTCGGTCGAATGATGGTGCTGGCCGTGGCATTGATCGCCATCGCGCTGGCGGCGAACCCTGACAACCGTGTGCTGGGCCTCGTGGCTTATGCCTGGGCGGGCTTCGGTGCTGCGTTCGGGCCGGTGGTGCTGCTGTCGGTATTGTGGAAGGGCATGACCCGCAACGGTGCCCTGGCGGGGATCGTGGTGGGTGCACTGACCGTGATCCTGTGGAAGAACTACGTCGGGCTTGGCCTGTACGAAATCATCCCGGGCTTCCTGTTCGCCACCATCGCCATCATCGTGGTGAGCAAGCTGGGGCGTCCGAGCGGCAGCATGGTTTCGCGGTTTGAAACGGCTGATGCTGCATATCACGCAGACAAGTAACACCTGCTGATCCGGCGACGGCTGCTTCGCGGGCGGGCCCGCTCCTGTGGGGGCGGGCCTGCCCGCGAATGGCCCTTGTGCCGATCGACGGCCAGGCCTGACTCCGCCCGCAAGGCAAGGTAAACTTGCCGCCCCCGCAGGAGTTGCCATGAACTATCGTCACGCCTTCCACGCCGGCAATCATGCCGACGTCCTCAAGCACATCGTGCTGACCCGCCTCATCGCCTTGATGTCGCGCAAGGAACAGCCGTTCGCCTATATCGACACCCACGCCGGCCTGGGTCTGTACGACCTGCAAGGCGACCAGGCCACGCGTACCGGTGAATATCTCGAAGGCGTTGCCCGCCTGTGGAATCGTGAAGACCTGCCGGCTGCCACCGCTGACTACCTGCGCATCATCAAGCGCCTCAACGCCGATGGCGAGTTGCGCTACTACCCCGGCTCGCCGGAGTTGGCACGGCGCCTGATGCGCCAGCAGGATCGCGCACTGCTCAACGAGAAACACCCCGAAGACGGGCCTTTGCTCAAGGAAAACATGAAGAAGGATCCGCGGGTCACCGTGCACCTGGGCGAGGGCTGGCATGTGCCGCGCGCGCTGCTGCCGGTGCAGGAAAAGCGCGCGATCATGCTGATCGACCCGCCCTTCGAGCAGGCCGACGAACTCAAGCGCTGCACCGTGGCGATGAAGGAGGCGATCGGTCGCATGCGCCAGACCGTCGCGGCCATCTGGTATCCGATCAAGGACCAGCGCTCGCTGACCCGTTTCTACCAGGACCTGACCAGCACCGGCGCGCCCAAGCTGCTGCGCGTCGAACTCTATGTGCATCACCAGGACAGCCCGCAGGGGCTGAACGGCTCGGGCCTCGCCATCGCCAACCCGCCATGGGGGCTGGAGGAGGAGCTCAAGGAGCTGCTGCCCTGGCTGGCCAGGGAGCTGGCACAGGCGGCGGGCAGCTTCCGCATGGACTGGCTGATCGCCGAATAACCCCGCTCCCACAAGGGGCAGTGTGTCCCTGATCTTTGCGTTATAATCCCGCCCTTTAGCCGCCAGCCGCCCACGAGGCCGCTGGCGCATCTCTACCGAATGAAGAGGCTAGTCCCTTGGCATTGACGATTCTTGGCCTGTCCGGCGCCCTTAGCCATGACCCTTCCGCGGCCTTGTACATCGACGGCAAGCTGGTTGCCGCTGCAGAAGAAGAGCGCTTCGTGCGTGACAAGCATGCGAAGAACCGCATGCCCTACGAATCGGCGAAGTTCTGCCTGGAGCAGGCCGGTATCAAACCGTCCGACGTTGATGTGGTGGCCATTCCGTTCGCCCCCATCAGCCTGTTCGGCAAGGCCCGCTGGCACTACGCCAAGCGCTACTGGTACGCCCCGGACCGCGCCCTCGATGCGATCCTGATGGGCAACCGTCGCTACAAGCGCTACCGCAAGAAGATCGTCTGGTGCCTGGAGCAACTGGGCTTCGACCCGAAAAAGGTCAAGATCGAACCGGTCGAGCACCACCTGGCCCACGCCTCCAGCGCTTATCACTGCTCGGGCTTCAAGGAAAAGACCGCGATCCTGGGTATCGACGGCAAGGGCGAGTACGCCACCACCTTCTTCGGCTACGGCGAAAACGGCAAGATCCACAAGATCAAGGAGTTCTTCGACCCGGATTCGCTGGGCGGCCTGTACGGCGCGATCACCGAGTTCCTGGGCTTCGAGATGCTCGATGGCGAGTTCAAGGTCATGGGCATGGCCCCGTATGGCGACGCCAGCAAGTACGATTTCTCCCGTCTGGCCAGCTTCGAGAACGGCGAACTGGTGATCAACACCGAGTACGCCAACGTTATCGGCCTGCGTCGCTATAAAGAGAAGGGCAAGGGCTTCTACTTCTCACCCAAGCTGATCGAATGGCTGGGCCCCAAGCGCGAAGGCGATATCGCCGACGAGCCGTACATCCATTACGCGGCCAGCATGCAGGCGCTGTTCGAAAAGCTCGCCTTGCAGATGATCGACCATTACCTGGGCGACATCCTCAAAGAGACCGGCAAGCTGGCCTTCGCCGGTGGCTGTGCGCTGAACGTCAAGCTGAACCAGAAGATCATCGCCCGCCCCGACCTCAAGGAGCTGTTCGTCCAGCCGGCCTCCGGCGACGCCGGTACCGCGGTCGGTGCAGCGGCCTACGTGTCCCACGCCCGTGGCGTGCCGGTCGAGAAGATGGAGCACGTCTACCTCGGCCCTGCGTACTCCAACGAGGACGTTATCGCTGCCTGTGCCCGCCATCCGAATGCGCCGAAGTGGCGCAAGCTCAACGACATGCCGCAGCGCATCGCCAAGATCATGGTCGACGGCAATCCGGTGGCCTGGTTCCAGGGCCGCATGGAGTTCGGCCCGCGTGCACTGGGTGGTCGTTCGATCATCGGCTGCCCGAGCGTGCCGAACGTCGCCGATCGTATCAACGAGCAGATCAAGTTCCGCGAGCGCTGGAGACCATTCTGCCCGTCGATGCTCGACACCGTTGCACCGCAGATGATCAAGATCGACCATCCCGCGCCGTTCATGACCTTCACTTTCGAAGTGGCCGAAGAGTGGAAGACCCGTGTGCCGGAAGTGGTGCACGAGGATGGCACCTCGCGTGCCCAGGTGCTCAAGCGTGAGTACAACCCGCGCTACTACGACATGATGAAGGCGCTCGAGGAGCTGACCGGCAACGGCGTGTCGCTGAACACTTCGCTCAATCGCCGTGGCGAGCCGATGATCTGCTCGCCTACCGACGCGCTGAACATGTTCTACGGTTCGGATCTGCAATACCTGATCATGGAAGACATCCTGGTGGTCAAGGACGGCGCGGCCGCGTATGACCAGCCGCTCTGACCTGCGTGTCCTGCAGTTCTGCCATGGCTACGACGGGCCGTTCCTCGACTGCGCCCGTCAGTACGCCAGCCTGTTCGAGGGGCGTGGCTACAAGGTCACCACGGTTTTCCTTACCGGCAAGGCCAACGCGCAGGTGGCTGCAGGCTGTGCATCCGACGAAGTGCTGTTTCTCGAGTTCAGCTCCAAGGCCGTACGCGGCCTGAAGCTGGGCGCGATCCGCGCGCTGCGCAAGATCGCGGCCGAGCGCCGTTTCAGCTTCTGCATCGCCCACCGCTTCAAGCCGATCTACGTCGCGCTGCTGGGTACCGGCTTGCCGGTGATCGGCGTGCATCATGCCTTCGGCGATTACCAGCGCAAGGGGCGACGTCTGTTCGCCAACCTGTTTCGCAAACGCTTGAGCCTGCTGGGTGTGTCCGACGCGGTGCGTGACGACATGCGCCGCTGTCTGGCGCAATGGCCGCACGAACGCATCCAGACGCTGTACAACCGTATCGACGTCGAGGCGCTGCAGGCCAGTCTCGTGCCGCGCGACGAGGCGCGGCGTGCCCTGGGGCTCGATGCACAGGCGTGGATCGTCGGCAACGTCGGCCGTCTGCACCCGGACAAGGACCAGGCGACCCTGCTGCGCGGTTTCGCCGAGGCGTTGCCTGGCCTGCCGGCCAATGCGCGTCTGGTAGTGCTGGGCAAGGGGCGGCTGGAAGACACGCTCAAGGCCCAGGCAGCCGAACTGGGGATTGCCGACCGTGTCGACTTTCTTGGCCAAGTGCCGGATGCCCGCCGCTATTTCCAGGCGTTCGATGTGTTTGCCCTGAGCTCTGACCACGAACCCTTCGGCATGGTCCTGCTGGAGGCGATGGTCGCTGGCGTGCCGTTGTTGGCCACGGCCTGTGGCGGTGCGCGCGAGGTAGTCGAAGGGGTAGGTGTGCTGTTCCCGCTGGGCGACGCCGGGCAACTGGCGCAGGGGCTGAAGCACATGGCCGGGCTGAGCGTCGATCAGCGTCGCGAATGCGCGCAACTGATGCTGCGGCGTCTGCGCGAGCGATTTTCCGACGCAGCCGTGCGCCAGGCGTTCTGGCAATTACCACAGGTGCGTGCACTGGAGGCTCGCAGCTGATGCTCAATCATCTGAAGGCCTGGCGCGAACGCGGCTGGGCCGTTATCGATGCGAACGAGTATGCGCACACCTGGCAGCGTTTCGGCGGCAGTGTCGCCACTCATCCGTTGGTGGTCGAGCAACTGGCCGAACTTGCACAGATTCCGGTGCGCTACCTGGGCTGGCGCCAAGGCGGCGAGCTCGTGGCGGCAGTCCCTACCTGGGGGCGTCACCTGGCGTTGTCCAAGGATGTTCTCAAGCGTCATGGCAAGAAGGGGCTGTTCGACCTGGGCAATGCCGAGCTCATCCTGCCTGCAGCGGTTGATGCTGCTGCGCCCTTGCGCCACGCCGGGCGCTACCTGTCGGAGCTCAATCACGGGCGCTTCGAGGGCTTGAAACCCCAGGCCGAGCAATTGGCCATGGCGCGCCCGCATGAAGATCTGTCGAAGAAGTTTCGCTACAACCAGCGCCGCGAACTGCGCCTGCTGGAGGAGGCCGGTGGCGTGGTGCGTCCGATCACCGACTTCAGTGGTGCCGAGATCGCCGCGATGTACTGCGACCTGTTCCAGCGCCGCTGGAGCTTCCCTGCGACCGGCGCCGCGCGTATGGATGAGGTGGTCGAGCGCTTGCGCGAGCTGCTGATCGGCTCGGTGCTGTTTCTCGAGGACAAGCCGATTGCCATCCAGCTGATTTACCGGGTCGAGTCGCCTGAATGGATCAGCGTCGAGTACGTCAACGGTGGTGTTGACCCTGAGACCAAGGCGTTCAGCCCCGGCAGCGTGCTGAGCTTCCTCAATACCCAGGCCGCCTGGGAAGACGCCAACGCCCGTGGCAAGGCCCTGCGTTTCTCATTCGGCCGTGCCGACCGTGAATACAAGGACCGTTGGTGCAACCCGGTCCCGGTGTACCAGGCATGAGTCGCAAGCAGCAATTGCTCAAGCGCCACCGGCGCAACAAGCGCCTCGGGCTGGTGATCGGGTTGTTGCTGCTGATCGCATTGGGCGCGCTGAGCTGGTGGTGGCTGCCACTGTTGCTGCTGCCGCTGGTCTGGGCCGCCCACGAAGCCTGGTTCGCCGACCATCTGTTCTACGCGCCCGGCGAAGATTATGCCTTCGACTTCGGCGAGCACAGCCGTGTCGAGGCCGTCGGCATTCAAGACGGCGTGCTGAAGAGCGCTGCATCGTTCAGCGATGATGACACGCTGATCCTCGAGGTTCGTGTGAAGTCTGGGTGGCTTGGTCGCTTTCTCGATCCTCGGGTCGAGCTGGTCGCGGACGCCATGCATGACAGCCAGACCTTCGAGCGCGGCGTCGATGGTGTGCGTTTTCTCAACCTGACCGGCCTTGGCGCGGCACTGCGCGATGGGCGACTGCGCCTGCTCGGGCGCCACTGCCGACTGCTGGGCGAGCCGCGCCTGTGGATAACCCCGGCTGTGGAGTTGCGCCGCCGTCGGGTCATGGTGATCGCGCCCCATGCTGACGATGCAGAGCTGGCGGCTTATGGGCTCTACAGCCAGGCCGACGAGGCCTGGGTGGTCACACTGACCGCTGGCGAGATCGAGGCCGAGCACTACCAACAGATGGGTCTGGCCAAGGCCGAGGCGGCGCAGCTCAAAGGGCGCCTGCGCGCCTGGGACAGTATTGCCGTGCCACGTTGGGCCGGGGTGCCGGAGGCCCGTTGTGTGCAGTTGGGCTATTTCTGTCTGCAATTGCCTGCCATGCAGGCTGCGCCCGATCAGCCTGCGGCCTCGCGTGAGGCGGACATGGCCGATATCCGGCCGTTCCGTCGTTTCAATCCGTTTCCGCTGCCGGCCGATGCCGATGGTGCGCCGACCTGGAACAACCTGCTGGCCGACTTGCGCGTGCTGCTGCAAATGGCCCGCCCAGAGATTCTGGTCATGCCGCACCCGCAGCTCGATCCACACCCGGATCATCTCTGTGCCCAAGCGGCTGTGCTCGAAGCCCTGCAGGGGTTGGACTGGCAGCCGCAGACCTTGTTGTGCTACGCCAACCACCTGCACGACAACGACCGCTGGCCCATGGGTGACAGCGGTGATGGCATTGCCCTGCCGCCGCAACTCGAAGCTGGCCAGCCCTGGGCGCCCTGCAGCCTGGTGCTGGACGTGCCGACCCAGCGCGACAAGGCCATGGCGCTGGGCATGATGCACGACCTGCAGCCTCCGGCGCCGTTCAAGCGTCGCCTGCGGCGTCTGTTGCAGCGCTGGCTGGCCGGGCGTCGACCGTCGCCTTACGGGGAGAACGAATTCTTCCGCAAGGCGGTGCGTCGACATGAACTGTTCTGGCGCCGCGAGCAGTGAGTGCCCGATGATTGACCGCGATGGCGTCACGCCCCCAAGGAATGCAATGAAAGTCCTATTTCTGGTGCAGAAGGAACAACGGGCCATCCTCGATCGCCTGTACGACGGCGTTGCGGCCAACTGCGAGTGCGACTTGCGCTGGTTGTCGAGCGACGACCAGCGCAACCTGCGGCGCTACTTCAAGCGTGAAGTGGACGTCGAGCGCTATGACCGTATCGTCTTTTTCCTGCGCTTCAAGCAGGAGATCCGCCAGGTCGGCTTCATTCGCACGATCCCTAATCTGGTGATCCTCGAGCACGATGCCTACCAGAACTACATTCCCTGCAAATACACCGGCAAGTTCAGCGCGCACTACCGCAAACTGCCTTGGGCGCGAGTGATCAGCTCTGGCTACATGGTCAGCGAGCGCCTGCGCCAGGAAGGTTTCGATGCGGTGTTCGTGCCCAAGGGCTATGACGAGCAATTGCTGACCGACCAGGGGCGTGAGCGTGATATCGAACTGGCCTTTGTCGGCAGCACCAAGAGCGTCGCCTATAGCGGCCGCAAGGCGTTGCTCGATGAACTGGGGCAGGTGGAAAACCTGGTGGTGACTCGTACCAAGTCCGGTGAAGACTACTGCAACACGCTCAACCGTATTCGCTTCTTCGTCAGTGCCGACGTTGGCATGGGCGAGTACATGATCAAGAACTTCGAGGCCATGGCCTGTGGCTGCGTGCTGCTGGCTTTCGACCAGGGCGAGGCGGAAAACCGTGCGTTGGGTCTTGAGGACATGCACAACGTGGTGCTGTACGACAGCATCCCGGTGCTGCAGGAGAAGTTGCGGACATTACGCGCCGATCCGGCATTCGCCGAACGCATCGCCGCCAATGGCCGCGAACTGGCGGTTTCTGGCTTTAGTTTTGCCCAGGTCGGGCGTAGCATCGTCGACCACATGATGCCCCCCCTCAGACCACGAGCGCCGCTTAGTGCGTGGCAGCGTCTGCGTCTGAAACTGGGGCTTTGAACCACATCAACCTGTCCATCGGACGGATTGGAAATGGCCGCAAGGCGGAGGGAGCCCAGTGCGCTTCTCGGAAAACAGTGACATCACGCTGGTGGTAACCAGCTGCGGGCGTTTCGACCTGCTCAAGACAACGCTGGAAAGCTTCGACCGCTACAACACCGCGTCGATCCGTGAGGTGTTCATCACCGAAGATTCGGGAGACGATGCGGTTCACGCTGCCGTCCCCGAGCATTGGAAGGCCCACTGCAAGGTGTTCGTCAACCGGCCCAAGCTGGGGCAACTGGCGTCGATCGACCTGGCCTACAGCCACGTCAAGACGCCCTACATCTTCCATTGCGAGGATGACTGGAGCTTCTATCGCCAGCACTTTGTCGAGGACTCCCGGCTGATCCTCGAGGCCAGCCCGCAGATCCTGCAGGTATGGCTGCGCAGCCATGCTCACGACCTGGCGATCCACAGCCCGTACATCCGCCTGGGAGACCGTCAGGTTATCGCCAATGTGCCCTGCTACCCCTTGCTTTCAGAAAAAGCCGATTGGCAGGCTTTCTCTCTGAATCCAGGATTGCGTCGGCTGAGCGATTACCAGACTTGTGCACCATTTGCTGCCTATTCTGGAGAGAAGGCGCTGTCGCGCCGTTATGCCGAGCTGGGCCTGACCGCCGTCACGCTCGAGGGCGATGCGGTGCTCCATACTGGTTTCGGTAGCCATGTGACCTTGCCCGAGGAAGTCCAGCGCAAGGCCAAGCGTCGCCAGCGTGACCGGATCAAGCTGGTTGCCACGCTCGTTGCAGGAACATTGGTCGGTATTGGAATCGGCTTTCTTGCTCATTGAATCGGTTGACCTGGCGGTTGGCCTGTCGGGTATGAGGGAGCTATGCCGATGAATGTTGTCAATGTGATGTGGTCGGGAGGTGCCCCGTACATGTCAGTTCACAAGGTGCACCGTCAGATGCTGTGCCATGTAGCAGAAGGGGCCGAGATCACCAATTGGCTGCTGCTGGGCGATGGCCTGTGCTGCGGCGAGGGCGCGATCCGAGAGTGGCACATGCCGCCTCGCACGCTCAAAGGCCGCAGCTTCTGGCGGTGGTTGACACCTGTGCTGCGGCACCGCTTGTACAAGGCACTGCAGCAGACCCGCCCCGACGTCTTGCTGCTCGACGGCATGGGTGTTGCGCGCCTTGTGCTGCCGTTGATGCGACATTTCCCGGAGACACGAGTGACCGTGCTCTTTCATGGCTCGACCCGCATGCGCGGCAGCGACATTCGCTTGCTGCGCGCGGTCGAGGCGCACCGCCTGAGCATTGCCGCGGTTTCCCGCACCCTTGCCCAGGCGCTGGAGCAGGCCCTTGGTCGATCGGTCGATACCCTGCGTGTCGCACTGGATCCCCAGGTATTCGGCGCGGCGCTCTTCGAGCGTGACCACGCCAGGCGGTTGCTTGCCATTGTTCAGCGTCCAGGGCCTGTATTCGGCGCGGTGGGTCGGCTGGTGGAGAGCAAGGGCTTCGAGATGCTGATCGAGGCCTTTGCTCAGGTCCACCGGCAGCAACCGGACGCCCGTATGGTGATCCTCGGCGACGGCGAGCTGCGAGTGCGCCTCAACGCCCGCATCCAGTCGCTCGGTCTGGGCGATAGTGTGCAGCTATGTGGTTACCGTCCCGATTTGTCGCAACTCTACCGTGCCTTCGACTGGCTGTTGGTGCCTTCGCGCTCGGAGGGGTTGGGGATGGTACTGCAGGAAGCCGTGCTGGCCGATGTGCCGGTGCTATGCAGCGACCTGCCGGTGTTTCGCGAGCAATTGGGACAGGCCGGGCGCTACCTGCCGGTAGGAGACCAGGCCGCCTGGGCGCGTGCGATCGGGGAGTGCAACACACTCAGCGCAAAGGAGACGGCTGCCAGGCAGCGTGATGCGTTGGACCCGGAGCAGGCCTGGCAGGCATTCAGCCAGGGCTCGCGGGCTTTGTTGCGGGGCTGATGTTCAGCGCTCCAGCAGCGCTGACTTCAGTTCGGTGAGCGGGAAGTGATCGCCCAGTCGCTCCCGCTCGATGTAGTTCGCCAGATGCTGCACGTTGCGTCGAACCATGCGTGCCGACAGCGGAGGGCGCAGAAAGCGCATGTCGGCGACATCAATGAGGCCCAGCTGTTGCTCGGGGGTAACCACGACGTTGCCCAGGTGCAATGAGCGGAAGTAGATCCCTGAACGATGAAGGTGCCGGATCAGTGCGATCAGTGCAGGCAGGTAGTCATTCCAGCTGAACCCCGGTAGGCGCGAGCGCTGCAGCAGGGTTTCACCCGGCAGCGGGCGATAGAGCACTGCGGTGCGCCCCGGCAGATCCAGTTTGTGATGGCTGATCACTTCCAGAGTAGGGATGCCCAGTTGCACCAGGCGCGCTGCGTTGTCGATGAACCGCTGGGAGTAGGGGCGCAGCAGCGCAGATGAAATCAGACGTTTACGACGAAAAACCTTGAGGATATTGCCATCCTCGAGCAGGTAGACTTTGGCGCCGTAACTGTCGGCCTCCAGAACCCTGGCGCCGAGTGTCAGCTGATCGAAGTCGGGCTGGGAGAGTCGGGAGCATTGCATGGATGGGTGCCTTGTCTTCTGCAAGCAAAATGACTGGCAATAATGCCGAAAATAATGCGGTTGCACCATGACGGTGTCATTGGACTGATCGGGGGAAGGAATGCTGTATGAAAAACGCTGGGCCCAGGCCTGGCTCGGATTCGGTTTCGTCTGGTTCCTGGCGGCGATCGCCTTGGCACCGAGCAACAAGCTCTATCAGCAAGGCCTTATCCTGTTCCTCTGGCTACCGACCCTGGTATTCGCCTGGTCCGCCCGACATCTTTTAGTGAGCGGGTGGCGCCGTCAGCCGGCGCTCTGGTCGGCGATCGCACTTTTGTTGGTCTGGGGAGCGTTGAGCCTGGTGTGGTCATCCACCGAAGAGGGCGGTCGCGAGGGTAAGCGGCTGATCTATATCCTGCTGTCCCTTCTGGCTTTCCCGTTGCTCGCGCAGCTTGGGGCCTACCGTGTACGAGTGTTGTTGCGCATCGGTGGCGTTTTGATGGCGATTGCTGCACTGATTTCGGTCTACCGCTTCTATCACGTCGCCGGTAACCTGCTGGTTTCTCGTCTGGAGGGAATCGGTGAAATCAGCCATCCGATCCTGGGCGCCTACGTCGTCGGTGTCATGGCCGTCGTGATGCTCTACGATTGCCCGCGCAATCGCCTCGTGCAGTCGGGTTGGCTGCTGGCCCTGGCCTGCCTGGGTGCCTTCATTGCCTTCAGCCAGAGCCGCGGGGCGGGCGTGGCCTTGCTGCTCACTGTTCTGTTGGCGCCATTCTGGATGCGTGATCGGCTCAGCAAGCTGATCGCCGTGTCGTCGCTGCTGATCACAGTTGTTGCGGTATTCCTGTTCCAGGATCTGATCATGCAGCGGGGTTCCTCCTACAGGCCTGAAATATTCCAGTCCTCCGTGCAGATGATCGAACAGCACCCATGGACCGGCCTGGGGCTTGGTGCGTTCTACCGCGTGGAGGCACTGGGGATCCAGTTCGACCATACCCACAATATGCTCACTCACGTTGCCGTCGAACTGGGGCTGCCCGGTATGCTGTTGTGGATAGCAGTATGGCTGTTCGCGCTGCGCGAGATCCTGCGTGCCCGCGAGACGATGTTGGGCAAGCTGGCGCTGGCAGTTTGGGTGTTTTCAACCGTGGCCATGCAACTCGATGCCGCAAGCCTCACCGGTACCCCCCGCGCGGAGTGGTTCATCAGCTGGTTGCCGGTCGGTCTGGCGATGATGTTGCCGTGGGTGCATGCCGAGCGAAAAGCCTGTGGTAAAATTTCCGGTTCAACCTGAACAGCGAGCTCGATGATGGCCGAAACACCGCGACCGGCGGACAACCCCACCAGCCTGAAGATCTATTTCAGGCTGCTGGGCTATGTGAAACCCTACATCGGCATTTTCCTGCTGAGCATTATCGGTTTCGTGATCTTTGCCTCGACCCAGCCGATGCTGGCGGGGATCCTCAAGTACTTCGTCGATGGCCTGAGCAATCCGCAAGCGGTGTTGTTCCCCGACGTCCCCTACCTGCGCGACCTGCAATTGCTGCAGGCGGTGCCGTTGCTGATCATCCTGATCGCTGCCTGGCAAGGGCTCGGGTCGTTCCTCGGTAACTACTATCTGGCCAAGGTGTCCCTCTGCCTGGTCCACGACCTGCGCCTGGAGCTGTTCAACAAGTTGTTGGTGCTGCCCAACCGCTACTTCGACAGCCATAACTCCGGGCACCTGATCTCGCGCATCACCTTCAACGTCACCATGGTCACCGGTGCCGCCACCGACGCGATCAAGGTGGTGATCCGTGAAGGCCTGACCGTGGTGTTCCTGTTCATCTACCTGATGTGGATGAACTGGAAGCTCACCCTGGTGATGGTTGCCATCCTGCCGGTCATTGCAGTGATGGTGAGTACTGCCAGCAAGAAATTCCGCAAGCAGAGCAAGAAGATCCAGGTGGCCATGGGGGACGTCACCCACGTGGCCTCCGAAACCATCCAGGGCTACCGTGTGGTGCGCAGCTTCGGCGGCGAAGCCTACGAAGAGCGTCGATTCAGAAATGCCAGCCAGAGCAACACCGACAAGCAGCTGCGCATGAACAAGACCGGCGCCCTCTACACCCCGGCCCTGCAACTGGTGATCTACAGCGCCATGGCCGCGCTGATGTTCCTGGTGCTGTTCCTGCGTGGTGATGCCTCGGCTGGCGACCTGGTCGCCTACATCACGGCGGCTGGCTTGTTGCCCAAGCCGATTCGCCAGCTTTCGGAGGTCAGCTCGACCATTCAGAAGGGCCTGGCCGGCGCCGAGAGCATCTTCGAGCAGCTCGACGAGAAGCCCGAGGTGGACGGCGGTACCGTGGAGAAGGAGCGTGTCGAGGGCCGTCTGGAGGTGCGCAACCTGAGCTTCACCTATCCAGGCACCGAGCGTCAGGTGCTGACCGACATCAGCTTCGTCGCCGAGCCCGGGCAGATGATCGCCCTGGTGGGGCGTTCTGGCAGCGGCAAGTCGACACTGGCGGCGCTGATCCCGCGTTTCTACCACCACAACAAGGGCGAGATCCTGCTCGATGGTGTGGAAATCGAGGATTATCGCCTGCGTAACCTGCGCCGACATGTGGCTCAGGTGACTCAGCATGTCACCCTGTTCAACGACACCGTGGCCAACAATATCGCCTATGGCGACCTGGCCGGTGCGCCGCGCGAGGCCATCGAGGCTGCCGCGGCCGACGCTTACGCCAAGGAGTTCGTCGACCAACTGCCCAAGGGCTTCGACACCGAGGTCGGCGAGAATGGTGTGCTGCTGTCCGGTGGCCAGCGCCAGCGCCTGGCAATCGCCCGGGCGCTGTTGAAGAACGCTCCCTTGCTGATCCTCGACGAGGCGACCTCGGCACTGGATACCGAGTCCGAGCGTCATATTCAGGCGGCGCTCGACCATGTGATGGAAGGGCGCACCACCCTGGTGATCGCGCACCGTCTGTCGACCATCGAGAAGGCCGACCTGATCCTGGTCATGGACCAGGGGCGCCTGGTCGAGCGTGGTACCCATGCCGAACTGCTTGAGGCTAATGGCCATTATGCCCGCCTGCACGCCATGGGACTCGATGAGCCGGACAAGGCCGATATCACCTGAAACCCTCATGAATCGGGGCGTGTGTGCCCCGATTGTCACTGGAATTGTCCCCGCCGCAGTTGGCGTTAAAGCCGCCGGCTGCCGTGTGCTAATATCCTGCCCCTGTTCATTTTTCCATATGGGTTGCCCATGAAGTTGTCCATGCCGCGTTTCGATCAAGCCCCGGTACTGGTGGTCGGCGATGTGATGCTCGACCGCTACTGGCATGGCGGTACATCGCGTATCTCGCCGGAAGCGCCGGTACCGGTGGTCAAGGTCGACCAGATCGAGGATCGGCCCGGCGGTGCGGCCAACGTTGCCTTGAATATCGCGGCACTTGGCGCCCCGGCTTCGCTGGTGGGCGTCACCGGCCAGGACGAAGCGGCCGACAGCCTGGCCAACAGCCTGCAGGCTGCTGGTGTGCGCTCGGTGTTCCAGCGCATTGCGCACCAGCCCACCATCGTCAAGCTGCGGGTCATGAGCCGCCACCAGCAATTGCTGCGCATCGATTTCGAAGAGCCCTTCGCCACCGATCCGCTGTCGCTGGGGGCCGAGGTCGATGCGCTGCTCGGAGGCGTCAAGGTGCTGGTGCTGTCGGATTACGGCAAGGGCGCGCTGAAGAACCACCAGTCGCTGATCCAGGCTGCTCGCAGCAAGGGCATCCCGGTACTGGCCGACCCCAAGGGCAAGGATTTTTCCATCTATCGCGGTGCCAGCCTGATCACCCCCAACCTCAGCGAGTTCGAGACCATCGTCGGGCGTTGCGCCGATGAAGCCGAGCTGGTCGCCAAGGGTTTGCAATTGCTCGACGATCTTGACCTCGGCGCGCTGCTGGTGACCCGTGGGGAGCATGGCATGACCCTGCTGCGCACCGGTCATCCGGCCTTGCACCTGCCGGCCCGCGCCCGCGAGGTGTTCGACGTCACCGGTGCTGGCGATACCGTCATCTCGACGCTGGCGGCTGCCATTGCCGCAGGCGAGGACCTCCCGCATGCGGTGGCCCTGGCCAACCTGGCTGCGGGCATCGTCGTCGGCAAGCTGGGTACGGCGGCCATCAGCGCCCCGGAGTTGCGCCGGGCGATCCAGCGCGAAGAAGGCTCCGAGCGCGGTGTGCTGGGGCTCGAGCAGTTGTTGCTGGCCATCGACGACGCGCGTGCGCACAACGAGAAGATCGTCTTCACCAACGGTTGCTTCGACATTCTCCATGCCGGGCATGTGACGTATCTGGAGCAGGCCCGTTCCCAAGGGGATCGCCTCATCGTTGCGATCAACGACGATGCTTCGGTCAGCCGTCTCAAGGGGCCTGGGCGTCCGATCAACAGCGTCGATCGCCGCATGGCGGTGCTCGCCGGCCTGGGGGCGGTGGACTGGGTCATCAGTTTCCCTGAGGGAACACCTGAAAACCTGCTGCGCCAGGTCAAGCCGGATGTGCTGGTCAAAGGCGGCGATTACGGGATCGACCAGGTGGTCGGGGCGGATATCGTCAAGGCCTATGGCGGTACGGTGAAAGTGCTGGGTTTGGTCGAGAACAGCTCGACCACCGCGATCGTCGAGAAGATCCGCAAGAACTAAGCAGGTGCTGCATCGCGTACCACCGGTGATCGCGGGGCAGGTTGCAGCGGCCAGGCGCCGCTGCTGCTATTTATGCAGTGTGGTCTTTGCCCGCTGCAGCAACGCCCGCGCCTTGTCGCTGAATCGCTGCAGGTGCGAAGGCTTCTCGGGCCGGCTCTCCACCAACCCTTGCTGACGCACCCATTCCCGCCAGCGCACGCGCTCTTCCCTCACCACCCACCCATCCTGCAGGGCGAAGCTTTCGGCCAGGTACAGCCCGCGCGTGCTCGCGGGTATCAGCTGGTCCTTCTTCAGGGTGTACAGCTCCGCCAGTGGCTTGCCGTCCTTCAGGGGCATCAGATACAGGTCGGGGCGCTTGCGGTTGAGCCGGGCCACCAGTTGGTCGCCTTCCAGGCGCTCGTCGACGTGGAACAGGCTGAGCGACTTGGCCTCCTTGGGGACCTGCAGGCGCAGATCGTAGATCAGTTGCAGCGAGGCGGTGGGCAGGTGCACATAGGCCCGTGGTCGCTCGAGCAGCATCAGGTTGCCGCAGTGTACCGGCCGCGCCGCGCCCGAGGCCGGGCTCAGGGTGAAGGGCAGGGCTTCGCGGTAGTGCAGGGCCGCGGCATAAGGGGCGGGTAGCCAGGTGTCGTTGAAACGTCCGCCCAGCCAGCCTTCCGGGGTTTCCAGCAGGCATTCTTCTGCCACTTCCTGGATGGCCGTGTGCAGCGGGAGGTTGAGCTCCTGGGCAGGTACGTAACCGGAGATCAGCTTGAGTACGACATCGCCGCGGTCCTGGCGGCGCTGACGCACCAGCACCCAGTAGTCGCGGTTCTGCCAGTTGAGGGTCAGGCGTACCGAAACGCCCAGGTTGGCCAGTTCGATGACGAAGCGTTCGCTGTCATCCAGCTGGATCGCCTTGCGCCGTTGCAGAGTCTGGGCGAAGTTCAGCGGCATACCGATGCTCTGGTAGCTCAGGCGTTCCGGGGTGGCTTCTACATGCAGCGGCAGGGTCTTGAAGTTGCTCGGGTTCTTGCGGATAAGCGTACGCGCCACGAGGCTCCTCCTTGCATTCGGCGGCCGCGTGAGCGGCTCAGGCCTGGCCCAGAATACGGGCGACGGTGGCCACGTTGTGGGCCAGGTGCAACGGATTGATGGTGCCGACAATAGCACTGCTGACCCCCGGATGGGCGAACAGCAGCTCGAAGCTGGCCTGGACCGGGTCGACTCCTGGAGACAGGCAGATATGCCCGCTGGCCAGGGCCTTCTTCACCAGGATGGCCTTGCCGTGTTCGGCAGCGTAGTCCAGCACCGGGCGCTCCGCCTGCTCGTTGAGGTTGTAGGTGATCATCGCGCAGTCGCCCTGTTCCAGTGCTTTCAGGCCGCCGTCGGCGGTCTTGCCGGAAAAGCCGTAGCCGAGGATCTTACCTTCCTGCTTGAGCGCGGCGAGTGTCTGGTAGACCTCTTGCTGCTCGAGGATGGCCAGGTCATTGCCGTCGGAGTGCACCAGTACCAGTTCGATACGGTCGGTTTCCAGGCGCTTGAGGCTGCGCTCGACTGAGCGTCGGGTATGGGCGGCGCTGAAATCGAAGTGCGACAGGCCGTTTTCGAACTCTTCGCCGACCTTGCTGACGATGATCCAGTCGTTACGCTGGCCACGCAGCAATGGGCCGAGACGCTCTTCACTGCGACCATAGGCCGGCGCGGTGTCGATCAGGTTGATGCCCAGCTCGCGCGCCTGCGACAGCAGCAGGCGGGCCTCGTCGTCGCCGGGGATGGTGAAGCCGTTGGGATACTTCACGCCCTGGTCGCGGCCAAGCTTGACCGTGCCCAGCCCCAGTGGCGATACCTTCAGGCCGGTGCCGCCCAAGGGGCGGTGGAAATCGTGCAGGGTCGGCAGGCTCATGGCAGCAGTTGCTCCCAGGCCGGCACGCCGAGTGGGGGACGCGGCAAGTCTGTCAGGTCGGCCTGGGCGCTCGGGCGAATACCATCGCGCTCGAAGGCGGCCAGGACGCGGTCGGAGAAGTCTGGCGCCAGCGCCAGCTTGGTCGGCCAGCCAACCAGCAGGCGTTCCTGCTCGCTGAGGAAGGCGTTGTCGGGGCGTACCAGGCCCGACTGTGCGGGCTCGGCGCGATCGACGCGCAAGGTGGCCCAGCGCACTTGGCTTTGATCGACCCAGGGCAGCAGGCCGGCGATCTCTTTTTGCGCTGCGGCAATCTGCGCGGCTGGCTCGCGGGCCACGCCATCGGCTTCGGCGAGGTCGCCGCCCAGGTACCAGACCCACTGGCCATCGGCCGCCGGGTGGGTGGTCACGGTGACCCGTGGCTTGGTGCCACCGCCCAGGCAGTGGGCGTACAGCGGCTTGAGGTTGGGGCCTTTGGCCAGGACCATATGCAAGGGGCGGCGCTGCTGCGCGGGTTGGCTCAGGCCGAGGGCATGCAGCAGGTCCTCGGTGCCGCCGCCGGCACTGAGCACGATGCGTTGGGCGCGGATCTCGCGACCATCGACCTTCAGGCCGACCAGCGCCTGGCCTTCGTGCAGTGGCTCGATCCGCTCGCCAGCGAGCAAGCTGTCACCGGCCAGTTGCGCGAGGTTGCCGAGCAGGCTGGGTACATCGATGACCAGCTCGGCCAGACGGTAGACCTTGCCTTTGAAGGCGCGGTCCTGCAGGGCCGGTGGCAACTGCTCGCCCTTGACCTGATCGACCCGGCCGCGCACGGCCTTGCTGGCGAAGAAGCTGGTGAGGTTGCCGGCCAAGGTGCCGGGCGACCATAGATAGTGGGCATCGGAGAGCAGGCGGGTGTCGCGCAGGTCCAGCTCGCCGCTGCCGGCCAGGGCCTCGCGCCAGCGCCGCGGCATGTCGGCGATGGCCTCCGAAGCGCCGGTCAGCGCGCCATGCAGGGCGTACTTGGTGCCGCCATGGATGATGCCCTGGGACTTGATGGTCTGCTCGCCGCCAAGGCTGGCGCGCTCCACCAGCACCGTCGAATAGCCCTGGCGACGCAGCCGGGCATTGAGCCAGAGGCCTGCGACCCCGGCGCCGACGATGAGTGCGTCAGTGGAAATGGCGGATGGCATGCGGGCACCTCGAAAACTGGAACGATTGCCCAGTATACAGCCCGTGCCCGGCAATGTTGCCTATCGATCAATGCCCAGCAGTCTTGGAGAAGAGCTGGATCACCACCACACCCCCTACGATCATCGCCATC
The DNA here is from genome assembly GCF_001636055.1 of Pseudomonas putida. NCBI lineage: Bacteria > Pseudomonadati > Pseudomonadota > Gammaproteobacteria > Pseudomonadales > Pseudomonadaceae > Pseudomonas > Pseudomonas putida. The sequence goes on along the minus strand of NZ_CP011789.1, from coordinate 5,692,123 downwards.
CCCAGCATGGCCGGTACATCCAGCTTCTGCCCATAGATCACCAGCGCTGCGATGCTGATCAGCACGATCCCCATGCCGGACCACACCGCGTAGGCGATACCCACTGGAATGCTGCGCACCACCAGCGTGAGCATCCAGAAGGCCACGGCATAGCCACACACCATCAGCAGCAACGGCAACGGCGTACTCAGGCCCTTGACCGCTTTCATCGAAGCGGTGGCGATGACCTCGGCGCAGATGGCGATGGCGAGATAGGTGTAGGCATTCATGATCGGTTTCCTCTGGTTACTGGTCGGGCATTCTAGGTTGTTCCTGATTGCGGTAAAGTCATTACCTATCGATTCTGGAGATAGGTAATGGCCGAACAGTGGAACCTTGAACAGTTGCGGCTATTCGTCCAGGTCGCCGAGCTACGCTCGTTTTCTGCCGTGGCCCGTGCCCAGCGCAAGGCGCAGTCGGCCGTGAGCAACGCCATTGCGCTGCTCGAAGCAGACCTTGGCGTGATCCTTTTCGAACGCAGCAGTGGTCGTCAGCCGCGTCTGACCGAAAGTGGCGAAGCCTTGCTACGTGACGCTCAGGAGTTGTTGCGCCAGTGCGAGCGGCTCGATGGTCGCGCCCAGGCCTTGATGCGCGGCCAGGAACCGCTGCTGCGGGTGGCCCAGGATGAAGCCATGCCCTACCAGCCGGTGATCGACAGCCTTGATGAGTTGGCCAGCCAGTTCCCCTTTCTCCAGGTGCAACTGGCCAGTGGCGCACAGGGCGACGTGGCGCGCAAGCTGGTCGGGCGGCGGGCAGATCTCGGCTTGTTTTTTCATCACGAAAGCATCCCGGACTCGCTGGAGCGCCGTACCCTGGGCAGTGTCGAGATGGTCACGGTCTGTGCTGCGTATCATCCGCTTGCCCATGCCGGACGGGTAACCTGTCAGCAGCTGGCGCGTCACCGGCAGTTGCTCATCGCCCCACAGGACAGCGACTATCCGGGCGGCGAGCCGGTCAGCGCTCAGGTCTGGCGTGCCGACAGCTTCTACGTCATGGCCGAGTTGCTGATGCGCGGTCTGGGCTGGGCCTGGCTGCCACGGCACGTGGTGCAGTACCCGACGTACCAGGCGCACATGGTCGAGCTCGATAGCGAATGGCGCCCGCCGGCGCTGGTTGCCGAGCTGGCCTGGCGGCGCGACGAGCCGCTTGGGCCGGCAGCCCAATGGCTGGCTGAGCGCTTTGCCATGCACCTGCGGGCAATCGGCTAGTCTGACAGACCTTTTTCCCGTGAATCTGAGGTGGCTGTCTTCAACGTAGTATGGGCGAGTGCAGACACATTTCAGACAGACCCTAGTAAACTGCGGCGCCATGAACAGAACCCTCTACACCCTGCTGTTTCACCTGGGCCTGCCGCTGGTCGCGCTGCGCCTGTTCTTGCGTGGGCGCAAGGCGCCAGCGTATCGCCAGCGCATCGCCGAGCGCTTTGCCTGCAAGCTTCCGGCCATGCGCCAGGGCGGTATCTGGGTGCATGCGGTATCGGTGGGCGAGAGCATCGCTGCGGCGCCGATGGTCAAGGCACTGCTCGCGGCTTACCCGGACCTGCCCATTACGCTGACCTGCATGACCCCGACCGGCTCGGAGCGTATCCGCGCGATGTTCGCCAGCGAGCCGCGGGTCCAGCATTGTTATCTGCCCTACGATCTGCCCTGGGCAGCGGCGCGCTTCCTCGATCATGTGCGTCCGAAGCTGGGCATCATCATGGAAACCGAACTGTGGCCCAACCATATCCACCAGTGCGCCAGGCGCGGTATTCCCGTGGCCCTGGCCAATGCGCGGTTGTCGGAGCGTTCGGCACGCGGTTATGCTCGTTTCGCCGGCCTGACCCGGCCGATGCTCGAAGAGATGAGCCTGATTGCGGTACAGACCGAGACCGAGGCCGAGCGTTTCCGCAGTCTGGGCGCCCGTGCGCAGTGCGTGCAGGTGACCGGTTCGATCAAGTTCGACCTGAAGGTGCACGATCAACTACTGCCACATGCCCGCCAGTTGCGCGAGCAGTGGTCGGCCCTGCAGCGGCCAGTGTGGATTGCCGCCAGCACTCATGAGGGCGAGGATGCGCTCATTCTCGAAGCCCACCAGCGCCTGCTGCAGGTGCATGGCGATGCACTCCTGATCCTGGTGCCACGTCACCCGGAGCGTTTCGATGCGGTGCATGAACTGTGTCGCGAACGTTTCACCACGGTGCGACGTTCTTCGGGTGCGGCGGTAGACGGGCAGGTCCAGGTCCTGCTTGGCGATACCATGGGCGAGTTGATGTTCCTCTACGCCTTGGCTGATATCACCTTCGTGGGCGGCAGCCTGGTGCCCACTGGCGGGCACAATCCGCTGGAGCCGGCAGCGCTCGCATTGCCGGTAATTACCGGCCCGCACGTGTTCAACTTCCTCGAGATCAGCGCGATGTTGCGTGAAGCTGGTGCGTTACAACAGGTGGACGACGCCGAAGGACTGGCCGCTGCGGTCCGACGCCTGATTGAGCTTCCCCAGGATTGTCGGCGCATGGGCGAGGCAGGCAGGGCGGTGATGCAGGCCAACCAGGGTGCCCTGCAACGATTGCTCGAGGCCCTTGGGAAGCTCATCCAGACGCGTTCATGATGTCCTCTTTCGACCGTCTGCATGGATGTGTTCGGCATGAGATCAGGGTGGTAATTATGTGGCGATGTGGCTGAGTGGGATGTCAGTAGGCTCGACATGAGGATGCCGCTGGGGCATCCCTATTGGAGAACTACCACATGCGCTCTCTTGCCCTGTCTTTCGCTTTGCTCATGGCGTCGCTTCCCGCATTCGCATACCTGGCACCTCGGCCTGTCGAGACCGGAGGATTCGACGGTCCCTGGATTGAGATGCTCGTGGATCATGCGGATCCTAACGCAAACGTCGATGTGTATGGCGACACCTTCGTTGTGGACGACCAAGCTTCGTTCAACGTGGACGATGTAAGTCGAGGAGGGTTGTATTTCGTTGAACGGGAGCTAGGGAGTAACGACTTCCATGAGTCGTTCTCGCTGGCTAGCGGTGACCGCACCTGCATCTACACTATCAAGTACACGGCCGAAACAGCGAGTCTGCAGCCCTCTGCAAGCTCGACGGGCCCCGAATTGGCCTCCTGCACGCATGAGCTGACGCAGGATGGTAATCGACATACCGTGAAATTTGTCATGGACTGAACTGCACAACGGGCGAGCCGCCAGCTCGCCCCTTGTCATGTTCTTCAGGGCCGCCGCTCGAAGTTCTTCGCGGCTGCGGCCGCAAGATCCGGCGGCAGGAAGTCCTTGTCCGGGTTGTAGTCGGCTTTCAGGTAGCGCCCCAGGTCTTGAAGGTCTTGCGGGCTCAGCGTGCCGGCGGCCTGCTTGAGGCGAAGGTTGTCGAGGATGTAGTCGTAGCGGCTGTTGTTGTAGTCGCGCACCGAAGTGTAGAGCTGGCGCTGCGCATCGAGCACGTCGACGATGTTGCGGGTGCCGACCTGGTAGCCGATCTCGGTGGCTTCCAGGGCGCTCTGGTTGGAGATGATCGACTGTTTGCGGGCCTGCACCTGCTCCACATCGGTATTCACCGCGCGGTGCAGGTTGCGAGTGTTCTCCACCACCTGGCGGCGCAGGCTTTCGCGCTGCTGTTCGCTTTGGCTCAGGCGGGCATAGGCTTCACGCACCTGCGAGCTGGTCAGCCCGCCGCTATAGATCGGAATGTTCAGTTGCAAGCCAATGCTGGTCTGCTCCACGTCACCGCCGTAGCGCACGCCGGGTTGCGGCGCGGGGTTGGTGAAGCCGAGGTTGTCGTTGTCGCCCTTCTGGTAACGCGCCACGGCATCGAGGGTCGGGGCATGGCCGGCCTTGCGCTGGCGCAAGGTTTCCTCGGCGGCATCGACGGCGTGGTTGGTCGCCAGCAGGTTGAGGTTCTGCCGTGCGGCGGTCTCCACCCAGGCCTTGGCGTCGTTGGGCGCCGGTACCTGCACCGGCAAGCTGTGGACCACACCCTGCAGCGACCCATACTCGCGGTTGGTCAAGGTCACCAGCGCCTCGAAGGCGTCCTGCACCTGGCGCTCGGCGATGATCCGATTGGCACGGGCGGTGTCGTAGCTGGCCTGGGATTGCAGCACGTCGGTCTTGTCGGAGAGCCCGACGTCGAAACGCTCGTTGGACTGGTCGAGCTGGCGCTTGAACGCTGCCTCCTCGGCCTTGGTCGAAGCCAGGTTGTCCTGCGCGCGCAAGACGGCGAAATAGTTTTCGGCCGTTTGCAGGATCAGGTTCTGCTCGGTGGCCGACAGCTCCAGCGCCGCTTGCTCGTTGACCGCCTCGGCGGCCTGCAGTTGGAACCAGCGGTCGGCACGGAAGATCGGCTGCGACAGCGTGGCACTCCAGGAGTTACCGCTGCGGTTGGAGGTGATCGAGGGTTCGTCCAGCTTGGTGCGGGTGTTCATCATTTCCGCACCGGCGGACAGATTGGGCAGCAGGCCTGCCCTGGCCTGCGGTACCACTTCACGGCGGGCGCCGTAGTCGGCGCGTGCGGCGGCGAGGTCGGCGTTGTTGTTCACCGCTTCCTGGTAGACGCTGACCAGGTCGGTCTTCACCGTCGTGGGCACATCCACTGCCCAGACCACTCCGTTGGACGCACAAGACACGGCAATCGCCAGTGAAAGTTTGCGCAGCATAGGGCAATCCTTGTACGAAATTGAATTTCTGAACTGTTGAGTTTCGTGCGATGCGCCAGTGTAGTGCCGCTGGCTGTCGGCAACAATCCGCCTGTTGCACCTTTCGTCTCTCGTGCATTTACGCGCTTGGCTTTGCCGACCACTCCAGTCTAGACTGCGCACGTTCTTGTCGGGGTGCCTTGAATCGAAGGCTGAGATCGGAGAGTTTCCGGATCCCGTTGAACCTGATCAGGTTAGCGCCTGCGTAGGGAACAAGATTGCTCGCCTTCCCGGGGAGCCTCTTGTGCCAGGTCCGGGAATGTCAGGCTGTCGTGCAGCCAAGGCACCCCATGTATCCGGCACTGCACTCCATCCAAGGGGTGCGTCCGCGCCTTTCAGGTTCTCCCCGACATTCCGCCCGCTAGGAAGCTGTCTGGAGAGCCTGTGATGAGTAAACAAGAAAAAGCGATCAGCCTGAGCGAGTCGGCCAAAGTCGACCAGCAGTCCGTGCAACCCTTGCCCAATTCGCGCAAGGTCTACGTCCAAGGCTCGCGCCCGGACATCCGCGTGCCCATGCGCGAGATCAGCCTGCACGACACCCCCACCGACTTCGGCGGCGAGAAGAACGCGCCGGTGCTGGTCTATGACACTTCCGGCCCCTACACCGATCCCAACGTCATCATCGATGTGCGCAAGGGCCTGGGCGATGTGCGTTCGGCCTGGATCGACGCGCGTGGCGATACCGAGCGCCTCGAAGGCCTGAGCTCGAATTTCGGCCAGCAGCGCCTGAACGACGCCGAACTCGCCAAGCTGCGCTTCGCCCACGTTCGCAACCCTCGCCGCGCCAAGGCCGGTGCCAACGTCTCGCAGATGCACTACGCGCGCCAGGGCATCATCACCGCCGAGATGGAATACGTCGCCATCCGCGAGAACATGAAACTGCAGGAGGCCCGCACTGCCGGCTTGCTCGACCAGCAGCACGCTGGTCACAGCTTCGGGGCCAGCATCCCGAAGGAGATCACCCCCGAATTCGTACGTGAAGAGATCGCCCGCGGTCGCGCGATCATCCCTGCCAACATCAACCACACCGAACTCGAGCCGATGATCATCGGCCGCAACTTCCTGGTGAAGATCAACGGCAACATCGGCAACAGCGCCCTGGGTTCCTCGATCGAGGAAGAAGTGGCCAAGCTGACCTGGGGTATCCGTTGGGGCTCGGACACGGTCATGGACCTGTCCACCGGCAAGCACATCCACGAGACTCGCGAGTGGATCATTCGCAACTCGCCGGTCCCGATCGGCACTGTGCCGATCTACCAGGCCCTGGAAAAAGTCAACGGCGTTGCCGAAGACCTGACCTGGGAGCTGTTCCGCGACACCCTGATCGAGCAGGCCGAGCAGGGCGTGGACTACTTCACCATCCATGCCGGCGTATTGCTGCGCTATGTGCCGCTGACCGCCAAGCGCGTCACCGGCATCGTCAGCCGTGGCGGTTCGATCATGGCCAAGTGGTGCCTGGCGCATCACAAGGAGAACTTCCTCTACACGCATTTCGACGAGATCTGCGAAATCATGAAGGCCTACGACGTCAGCTTCTCGCTGGGCGATGGCCTGCGTCCGGGCTCGATCGCCGACGCCAACGATGCCGCCCAGTTCGGTGAGCTGGAAACCCTCGGCGAGCTGACCAAGATCGCCTGGAAGCACGACGTGCAGTGCATGATCGAAGGCCCAGGCCATGTGCCGATGCAGTTGATCAAGGAGAACATGGACAAGCAGCTGGAGTGCTGCGACGAGGCGCCGTTCTACACCCTCGGCCCGCTGACCACCGACATCGCACCGGGCTACGACCACATCACCTCCGGTATCGGTGCGGCGATGATCGGCTGGTTCGGCTGCGCCATGCTCTGCTACGTCACGCCCAAGGAGCACCTGGGCCTGCCGAACAAGGATGACGTCAAGACCGGCATCATCACCTACAAGATCGCCGCGCATGCCGCCGACCTTGCCAAGGGCCACCCGGGCGCGCAGATCCGCGACAACGCACTGTCCAAGGCGCGCTTCGAGTTCCGCTGGGAAGACCAGTTCAACCTCGGCCTGGATCCGGACACCGCACGCTCGTTCCACGACGAGACCCTGCCCAAGGAATCGGCCAAGGTTGCCCACTTCTGCTCGATGTGCGGGCCGAAGTTCTGTTCGATGAAGATCACCCAGGAAGTGCGCGAGTACGCGGCCAAGATCGAAGCCGTGGATGTGACCGCCGAGCAGGGCATGCGCGAGCAGGCCGAGCGGTTCCGCCAGGAAGGCAGCCAGCTTTATCACAAGGTGTAAGTGATGCCGGCAGGGTGGTGGTGAGCCACTCTGTCTTTGCATTTGTATCGAGGCCTCCGGCCCTTTCGCGGGCAAGCCCGCTCCGACAAACTAGGAGCGGGCTTGCCCGCGAAAGGGCCGGAGGCTTCACCACACATCCTCAACCCCTTTTGGCGACCCTTCCAATGACCACCCCCAGCCATTTCTCCCCCGATCATCCGGTCCCTTCCAGCCAGCGCTTGTTCGGTGCACGCGACCTGTTCTCGTTGTGGTTCTCCCTCGGCATCGGCCTGATGGTCCTGCAGGTTGGTGCCTTGCTCGCACCGGGCCTGGGCCTGGCGGGCTCGGTGCTGGCGATCGTGCTCGGTACGGCGGTCGGGGTGCTGTTGCTGGCGGCAGTGGGGGTGACCGGCAGCGATACCGGCCTTTCTGCGATGGCCGGTCTGCGCCTGTCGCTGGGACGCCATGGCGCGCGTCTGCCGGCGTTGCTCAACCTGCTGCAACTGGTCGGCTGGGGATCGTTCGAGATCATTGTCATGCGTGACGCCGCCAGCCTGCTGGGCGCACGCACCTTCGGCGAAGGCAGTGCCTGGAACAGCCCGCTGCTCTGGACCCTGTGCTTCGGCGCGCTGGCAACCCTGCTGGCCGTCAGTGGCCCGTTGGCCTTCGTGCGCAAGGTGTTGCGCAAGTGGGGGATCTGGCTGTTGCTCGGCGCCTGCCTGTGGCTGACATGGAATCTGTTCGCCAAGGCCGATCTTGCCGACCTCTGGCGGCGCCCAGGCGATGGCTCGCTGTCGCTGGCGGTGGGCTTCGATATCGTCATCGCCATGCCGCTATCGTGGCTGCCACTGATCGCCGACTACTCGCGCTTCGGCAAGCGTGCCAGCCGCGTCTTCGGCGGCACCGCGCTGGGCTTTTTCATCGGCAACGCCTGGCTGATGAGCCTGGGCGTCGCCTATACCCTGGCGTTCGCTCCGAGCGGCGAGGTGAATGCCATGCTGCTGGCGCTGGCCGGTGCAGGGCTGGGTATCCCGCTGTTGCTTATCCTGCTGGACGAGTCGGAAAACGCCTTTGCCGACATCCATTCGGCGGCAGTGTCCACAGGGCTGCTGGTGAGGCTGAAGGTCGAGCACCTGGCGCTGGCGATCGGTCTGCTGTGCACCCTGATTGCACTGTTGGCACCGCTGGCCCAGTACCAGAACTTCCTGCTGTTGATCGGTTCGGTGTTCGCGCCGCTGTTCGGTGTGGTGCTGATGGATCACTTCGTGATCCGCCGTCGCCGCCTGCCGCAGCAGGTGCCGGGACTGCATTGGCCGGCGCTGCTGGCCTGGCTGGCGGGGGTGGTGGTCTACCACCTGCTGGCGAACGAGGCGCCGGAGCTTGGGGCGACCCTGCCAGCCTTGCTGCTGGCAGGTGGCCTATATGGGGTACTGGGTGCTATCCGCGGCCGGGAAACAGTTCGGGCTTGATGACGCCGTTCAGGCGCGGATAAGGGATCTTCAGTTCGACGTGACCCATGGAATAGGGCGCGATCGCGTAGACCTCATACTTCACCACCACCGCGCCGTACGTCAGGGCGATGTGCGGCGAACGCTTGAATGGCCAGGTCTTCACGAACTCGGCGTCCTTGTCCATGCCGGTGCTGATCAGCCAGGCGCGGTGCGACTCCTCGACGGTCTTCCAGAACGTCTCTTCCTGGCCAGGCACCAGCATGTCCTGGAGCGTGAGCACCTTGTCCTGCTTGCGTGAATAGTTGATGAAGGCCCGCCCCGGCATGCCGTGGGCACCGCCGCTGTCCAGGTAACTGGACAGCTCGACGATCACCAGTCCGTCATGCTGCTCGCGTACCTTGGCCTGCAGGTAGCTGCTGTTGCGCGCTTGTGCGCTGGCCAGGTATTGCTGCTCATACTGCTGCAATGTGGTGGGTGTGGTACCGCGCTGGTTGTCTTCGGTCAGTTGCAGCAAGCGACGCTCGACGATGGCATCAAGCTTGGGCAGCGCCGGGAAGTGCACGGTGTCGATGTTCACCAGCGGGCAATCACGCTCGCTGCAACCGGGTTTGACGTGTTCCCAGGCGTCGCGCTTGACCTCGAGCGGTGCACGATAGTTGGGCGTGAACAAGCTCTGGCAGGCGCCGAGGGTCAACGCCAGCAGGGCGACGGCAGTCAGTTTGACGAGCGTCATGGTGATCCTTGCAGAACATGGATGATCGGCCTTGGACCGTCGGCAGGGCCTTCGGTTCGCCACTAAGCTAACAGAGTGAGGACAGCCTGTCCCGGTCGCCGGAAAGGGATGAAAGGTGGCGGCACGCAGAGTAGGATGGCGCGACGCAGTCGTTGATGTAATGAGGAATTCCATGTCAGACACCTTGAATTCGGTGCCCAAGGCGGTCGAGATCGTCGAACGGGCCAATTGCTTCCAGGGCTTCTACAAGCTCGACAAGGTGCGCCTGCGCCACGAGCTGTTCGCCGGTGGCATGGGGCGCGAGATCAGCCGTGAGCTGTTCGTGCGCCACGATGCCGTCTGCGTGCTGCCCTACGATCCGCAGCGTGACGAAGTGGTGCTGATCGAACAGTTTCGCGTCGGTGCGCTGGACAAGACCGACAACCCCTGGCTGATCGAGCTGGTCGCCGGGCTGATCGACAAGGATGAGCAACCTGAGGAGGTTGCCCACCGTGAAGCCGAAGAAGAGGCAGGCCTGAGCTTCTCCGCACTGTGGCCGATGACCCGATACTTCCCGTCGCCTGGCGGCAGTGACGAGTATGTCCATCTGTTCCTCGGGCGATGCAGCAGCGAGGGTGCCGGTGGCCTGCACGGGCTGGAAGAAGAGGGCGAGGATATCCGCGTGCGCGTCTGGTCGTTCGAGGATGCCTTGCAGGCGGTGCGCGATGGGCGCATCGCCAACGCGGCAAGCATCATCGCCTTGCAGTGGCTGGCGCTGAACCGTGACGAAGTCCGGGGGATGTGGAAGTGAACCTGCTGCGCGAACGCTACCGGGTCGACCTCGTCGGCCTGCAGGCTGCCTGCGAGGCCAATTACGCACGGCTGATGCGCCTGCTGCCGGACATGCGCACCACGCAAAGCTCGCGACGCATCGGCATGACCCAGGGCGACCAGATGCTTGGCGTGCTGGTGCTCGACGTGGTGTTGGCCTGCCCTTACACCACCACGCTGCGGATATGCCAGGAGCACAGCCTGCCGTGGCTGCCGGTGCCGCAACTCGAGGTACAGGTCTATCACGATGCGCGCATGGCCGAAGTGGTGAGTGCCGAGCACGCTCGGCGCCTGCGCAGCATCTATCCGTACCCCAACGCGGCCATGCACCAACCCGACGAGAAGGCCCAGCTCAACCTGTTTCTCGGTGAATGGCTGAGCCATTGCCTGGCCTGCGGCCACGAGTACGAAACCGTGCGTTGAAATGTGACGTCGGTTGGTTTCGAGTATTTGCTCCAACGCTTTCTACGGCCATAATCGTGCCGAATCCGATCAAGGAGACGGCCTTTGTCGCATTCACCAATTCCTCCTGCGCAGGCTCCGGTGCATGTGGTGCAGCTCACCGACGCCCACCTGTTCGCTGATCCGGCTGGCACCCTGCTGGGCCTCAACACCCGTGACAGTCTGCGCCACGTGGTGAGCCAGGTGCGTCGCGAGCAACCACGCATCGACCTGTTGCTGTGCACTGGGGACCTGTCCCAGGACGCCAGCGTGGCGTCCTACGCTGCGTTCCGAGAGCTGACGGAGGGTTTTGCCGTGCCGACCCGTTGGTTGCCGGGCAACCATGACGAGGCCAGGGTCATGGCGCGTGTGGCGCCAGATCTGGTCCATGCCGTTACCGACATTGGCGCCTGGCGCGTGGTGATGCTCAACTCGGCGGTGCTGGGTGCCACCCATGGGCTTCTTGAACAAGACCAGCTCTCGACCCTCGATAACGCGCTGGCGTCGGTGGGGGAGCGCCACTGCCTGGTGTGCTGCCACCACCAGCCGGTGGATATCGGCTGCGCCTGGATTGCACCGATCGGCTTGCGCAATGCCGATGAGCTGCTGCAGCGTCTGCGGGCATATCCACAGGTGAAGGCGTTGCTGTGGGGGCACATCCATCAGGAGTGGGACGAGGTCCGCGACGGTATTCGCTTGCTGGCCACGCCCTCGACCTGCATCCAGTTCGCCGCGCGCAGCGAAGACTTCAAGGTCAGTGAAGAGCAGCCAGGGTATCGCTGGCTGCGGCTGCATGCCGACGGACGGCTGGAGACCGGCGTCGAGCGGGCGAGGGATTTCGTGGTGACCCTGGATTTCAACAGCCCGGGTTACTGACAGGTTTACCGCTCCTGCGAAGGTCGCGCCCGTCGTGGGATTTGAAGATTGTGTTGCGAAAATCCCACCCTTGCGCCAAAACCCGGCGAACGCGCTACACTGCGCGTCCCTGTGCCCGCATCGTCGGGCGCGAAGCCACAGATTCCGGGGGCAGCATGTCGGGTTCCATCCTCTATATCCATGGCTTCAACAGCTCGCCGCTGTCCACCAAGGCGCGCCAGCTCGCGGCGGTGATGCAACAGCTCGGCTTGAGCGCGCAGTTGCGCGTCCCCGAACTGCACCATCATCCGCGCCAGGCGATGGCTCAGCTCGAAGCGTGCATCGCCGAACTCGGCACGCCGCTGCTGGTCGGCAGCTCCCTCGGCGGCTACTATGCCACGCACCTGGCCGAGCGCCATGGCCTCAAGGCCCTGCTGGTCAATCCGGCCGTGACCCCGCACAAGCATTTCGACGGCTACCTCGGTACTCAGCGCAACCACTACAGCGGTGAAACCTGGGAGCTGACCCACGACCATGTTCAGGCCCTGGCCGAAATGGAAATGCCACCCCCCGAAGATGCCTCACGCTATCAAGTGTGGTTGCAGACCGCCGATGAAACGCTGGACTATCGCCACGCCGAGCGTTATTACCGGGCCTGTGCCCTGCGTATCGAGGCCGGCGGCGACCACAGCTTCCAAGGCTTCGCCCAGCGTCTGCCGGCCTTGCTGGCCTTCGCCGGCATTGCCAGGGCGCAGTATGACGCGCTTGATTTTTCTGTATTTTGACCTTTTTGCATTCACCAGACTGACGACGAGAACCCATGGCCAATCCCAGCGCTAGCGCCTATAACGCAGACGCCATCGAAGTCCTCTCCGGCCTTGACCCGGTCCGCAAGCGGCCGGGCATGTATACCGACACCAGCCGGCCCAACCACCTGGCCCAGGAAGTCATCGACAACAGCGTCGACGAAGCCCTCGCCGGTCATGCCCGGTCGATCCAGGTCGTGCTGCACGCCGACCACTCGCTGGAAGTCAGCGACGATGGTCGCGGCATGCCGGTGGATATCCACCCTGAAGAAGGCGTATCGGGCGTCGAGCTGATCCTTACCAAGCTGCACGCCGGTGGCAAATTCTCCAACAAGAACTACCAATTCTCCGGCGGCCTCCACGGCGTGGGCATTTCGGTGGTCAACGCCCTGTCGACCCAGGTCCGCGTGCGGGTCAAGCGTGACGGCAACGAGTACCAGATGACCTTCGCCGATGGCTTCAAGGCCACTGAGCTTGAGGTGATCGGCACGGTCGGCAAGCGCAACACCGGCACCAGTGTCTACTTCGCGCCCGATCCCAAGTATTTCGATTCGGCCAAGTTCTCCATCAGCCGCCTCAAGCACGTGCTCAAGGCCAAGGCCGTGCTGTGCCCGGGGCTGTCGATCAGCTTCGAGGACAAGGGCACCGGCGAGAAGGTCGAGTGGCACTACGAGGATGGTCTGCGCTCGTACCTGGTCGACTCGGTCAGTGAATTCCAGCGCCTGCCCGACGAGCCGTTCTGCGGCAGCCTGGCCGGTCATAAAGAAGCTGTGGACTGGGCGCTGCTGTGGCTGCCCGAGGGTGGCGACAGCGTCCAGGAAAGCTACGTCAACCTGATCCCTACCGCCCAGGGTGGCACCCACGTCAACGGCCTGCGCCAGGGCCTGCTCGATGCCATGCGCGAGTTCTGCGAGTTCCGCAACCTGCTGCCGCGAGGCGTCAAGCTGGCGCCCGAGGACGTGTGGGAACGCATCACCTTCGTGCTCTCGATGAAGATGCAGGAACCGCAGTTCTCCGGCCAGACCAAGGAGCGCTTGTCGTCCCGCGAGGCCGCGGCGTTCGTTTCCGGTGTGGTCAAGGATGCCTTCAGCCTGTGGCTCAACGCCCACCCGGAGCTGGGCATGCAACTGGCTGAGCTGGCGATCAGCAACGCCGGCCGACGCCTCAAGGCGAGCAAGAAGGTCGAGCGCAAGCGCATCACCCAAGGGCCGGCATTGCCCGGCAAACTGGCCGACTGCGCCGGACAGGATCCGATGCGTGCCGAACTGTTCCTGGTCGAGGGCGACTCTGCAGGGGGTTCGGCGAAGCAGGCGCGTGACAAGGAGTTCCAGGCGATCCTGCCCCTGCGCGGCAAGATCCTCAACACCTGGGAAGTCGATGGCGGCGAAGTGCTTGCCAGCCAGGAGGTGCACAACATTGCCGTGGCCATCGGGGTCGATCCGGGTGCCACCGACCTGTCGCAACTGCGCTACGGCAAGATCTGCATCCTCGCCGACGCCGACTCCGACGGCTTGCACATCGCCACGCTGCTGTGCGCGCTGTTCGTCCAGCATTTCCGCCCGCTGGTCGAGGCCGGACACGTCTATGTTGCCATGCCGCCGCTGTACCGTATCGACCTGGGCAAGGAGATCTACTATGCCCTCGATGAGGCCGAGCGAGACGGCATTCTCGACCGTCTGGTCGCCGAGAAGAAGCGCGGCAAGCCCCAGGTCACCCGATTCAAGGGGCTGGGTGAAATGAACCCGCCACAATTGCGCGAAACGACCATGGACCCGAACACCCGGCGCCTGGTGCAGCTCACCCTGGATGACCTCGCCGGTACCACCGAGATCATGGACATGCTGCTCGCCAAGAAGCGTGCGGGCGATCGCAAGAACTGGCTGGAGACCAAAGGCAACCTGGCCGAGGTCCTGGTTTGATTCGTCTGCTTGTCGCAGCCTTGCTCGCGCTGGCCAGCCTGACGAGTTTCGCCAGCGACTGGCCAGAGCTCAAGCTCACCGCCGAGCACCCGATCGAGGGCATGCGCGGCGGTAACCTGTCGGGCCTGGCCCAGTGCCGTGGCGCCCTGTGGGGCGTCTCGGACCGCGACGACGATCGAATCTACCGGCTTGAACAGCAGGATGGCGTGTGGCGTGCCGAGGCCCTGGTCTTCACCCCGCCGCCGGTACCGGAGAGCGGGCTGCCCTGGGGGCTGAAGTCGCGAAATTGGGCAGTGTCGTTCATCCGTGGCGGCGAGCTGGATTTCGAAGGCATCACCTGTGACAGCGCGGGCAACTTCTATGTGGTCAGCGAGGCGCATGCGGCGGTGCTGCAATTGCCGGTCGAGGGCGAGCCGAACTGGCTGAGGATCGATCCGGCCATGGTTCGCCAGGCCCGTGCCAGCGGCATGCTGTTGCACTTCAATGCCTTGTTCGAGGGCCTGGCCATCAATCCGGCCGGTGACCGCCTGTGGTTGGCTGCCGAGCGCGAGCGTCGGGGGCTGATCGCCGTGCAGCGTCAGCAAGCGGTATGGACCTGCGGACGCAGCTGTGTGCTGCTCAGCGAGGCAGGGGTGGAGATGCAGCCGTCACAGATGCCAGGCTCGCGGGCGCTGTCGCGAGATTTCGCGGACCTTGCACTGTTCGACGGCAAACTGTTCACCCTGGAACGCAATGCCTTCCGCATTTGCCGGCGTGACGCCGACACCGGTGCGGTCGAGCGCTGCTGGTCGTTCGCCGCCGATGCCCTGGTCGACACACGTCGCTACGACCGGCCGTTCGGCTTGGCCGAAGCCCTGGTGATCGACAAGGACGGTGCCTGGATCGGCCTGGACAACAACAACGGCACCCGTGCCGATGGTGAAAACCGCCCTATCGTCTGGCGCTTTGCCGCGCCAGCGGGCGGCTGGAGCGCGAAGCCTTGAGCCAGCCAGCGGGCAAGCGGGCTGGCCGGGTCCTGATGGTCCTCGCCTGGGCGGCAGCGATGTTTCTCGCCACGCGCTTTTTCGGGCAGTGGGAGGATCGTCAGCAGAACCCCAACAGTGTCGTGCAGTCCGAACGCGGCGAAGACTTTATCGAGGTGCGGCTGCTGAGTAATGGCCAGGGCCACTTCGTCGCCGATGGCGCGATCAACGGCAAGGTCGTGCACTTCATGCTCGATACCGGTGCCACCGATGTGGCGATCCCCGAGGCATTGGCGCGC
Organism: Pseudomonas putida; assembly: GCF_001636055.1. Taxonomy (NCBI): domain Bacteria; kingdom Pseudomonadati; phylum Pseudomonadota; class Gammaproteobacteria; order Pseudomonadales; family Pseudomonadaceae; genus Pseudomonas; species Pseudomonas putida. Next base: position 5,676,880 of record NZ_CP011789.1, on the reverse strand, counting down.
GATCTGGCGCTACAGCGCGGCGCGCCGGTGATGCTCAGTACCGCCAATGGCCGCACCGAGGGCTATCGCACGCGGCTCGATAGCCTGCAACTGGGCGATATCCGCCTGCGTGATGTGCGTGCCCTGGTGGTGCCGGGGCTGGACGGACAGACGGTGCTGCTCGGCATGAGCGCTTTGAAACAACTTGAATTTACTCAGCGCGGCGGCACCATGCTGCTGCGCCAGAACCTGAAATGACGAGGCTCGCATGAGCGACTTACTGGACAGTCTCGAAGGCGTCGAACGCCGTTCCCTGGCCGACTTCACCGAACAGGCCTACCTCAACTATTCCATGTACGTGATCATGGACCGCGCCTTGCCGCACGTCGGCGACGGCCTCAAGCCGGTGCAGCGGCGCATCGTCTATGCCATGAGTGAGTTGGGGCTGGATGCCGACTCCAAGCACAAGAAGTCGGCGCGTACCGTCGGCGACGTGCTCGGCAAGTTCCACCCCCACGGCGACTCGGCGTGCTATGAAGCCATGGTGCTGATGGCGCAGCCGTTCAGCTACCGCTACACGCTGGTCGACGGTCAGGGCAACTGGGGTGCGCCGGACGATCCGAAATCGTTCGCCGCCATGCGTTACACCGAGGCGCGGCTGTCGCGCTACTCGGAAGTGCTGCTCAGCGAGCTGGGCCAGGGCACCGTCGACTGGGTGCCGAACTTCGACGGCACCCTGCAGGAGCCGCAGGTATTGCCGGCACGTTTGCCGAACATCCTGCTCAATGGCACCACCGGCATCGCCGTGGGCATGGCCACCGACGTGCCGCCGCACAACCTGCGCGAAGTCGCCAGCGCCTGCGTGCGCCTGCTCGACGAGCCCAAGGCGACCATCGAGCAACTGTGCGAGCACATCCAGGGCCCTGACTACCCAACCGAAGCGGAGATCGTCACGCCACGGTCCGAGATCCAGAAGATCTACGAAACCGGCAAGGGCTCGATTCGCATGCGCGCGGTGTACCGAGTCGAAGACGGCGACATCGTTGTCACCGCGCTGCCGCATCAGGTTTCCGGCGCCAAGGTGCTGGAGCAGATCGCCGCGCAGATGCAGAACAAGAAGCTGCCGATGGTCGCCGACCTGCGTGACGAGTCGGACCACGAGAACCCGTGCCGCATCGTCATCATCCCGCGCTCCAATCGTGTGGATGCCGACGAGCTGATGCAGCACCTGTTCGCCACCACCGATCTTGAAAACAGCTACCGGGTCAACGTCAACATCATCGGCCTCGATGGCCGTCCTCAGTTGAAGAACCTGCGCGCGCTGTTGCAGGAGTGGCTGCAGTTCCGCATCGGCACCGTGCGCCGGCGCCTGCAGTTCCGCCTGGACAAGGTCGAGAAGCGCCTGCACCTGCTGGACGGCTTGCTCACCGCCTTCCTCAACCTGGATGAAGTGATTCACATCATCCGCACCGAGGATCATCCCAAACAGGCGCTGATCGAGCGTTTCGAGCTGACCGAGATCCAGGCCGACTACATCCTCGAGACCCGCCTGCGTCAGCTGGCGCGCCTGGAAGAGATGAAGATCCGTGGCGAGCAGGACGAGTTGCTCAAGGAGCAGGCCAAGCTGCAGGCCTTGCTGGGCAGCGAGACGAAGCTGCGCAAGCTGGTACGCAGCGAACTGATCAAGGACGCCGAAACCTATGGCGACGATCGCCGCTCGCCAATCGTCGAGCGCGCCGAGGCCAAGGCTCTGTCGGAAAACGAGCTGATGCCGACCGAGCCGGTCACCGTGGTGCTGTCGGAAAAAGGCTGGGTACGTTGTGCCAAGGGTCATGACATCGATGCCACGGGCCTTTCGTACAAGGCTGGCGATGGTTTCAAGGCTGCAGCGGCGGGGCGTTCGAACCAGTTTGCGGTGCTTATCGACTCGACCGGGCGCAGCTATTCGCTGGCAGCCCACAGTTTGCCATCGGCCCGTGGCCAGGGCGAGCCGCTGACCGGGCGTCTGACGCCGCCGCCGGGCGCCACCTTCGAGTGCGTGCTGTTGCCGGACGATGATGCGTTGTATGTGGTGGCGTCCGATGCCGGCTACGGTTTCGTGGTCAAGGGCGAGGACCTGCAGGCCAAGAACAAGGCGGGCAAAGGGCTGCTGAGCCTGCCCAATGGCGCCAAGGTGATGACGCCACGGCCGGTCGCCGACCGCGAGCAGGACTGGTTGGCAGCGGTCACCACCGAAGGCCGTCTGCTGGTGTTCAAGGTTGCCGACCTGCCACAACTGGGCAAGGGCAAGGGCAACAAGATCATTGGCGTACCGGGTGATCGTGTGGCCAGTCGTGAAGAATACGTCACCGATCTGGCGGTGATTGCCGAGGGATCGACGCTTGTATTGCAGGCTGGCAAGCGTACCCTGTCACTGAAGCCGGATGACCTCGAACATTACAAAGGCGAACGCGGACGTCGTGGTAGCAAATTGCCACGTGGATTCCAGCGCGTCGACGGCATGGTGGTGGAGCGCCCGGAGTAAACCGGTTGTTCGTCTGGAACGGCGTTTTCAGCGTCGTTCCGGGCGGAAATGCTGGAGTCCGGCGACTATTTCGCGGATGATACACCCCTTGCGGGGCCGGCGTGGCCGTGTGCCCGCGGGAATCCACACGAGTATCACTGCGGTTGCCGGGCGGCGGCCGCTTGGATGGGATGATGAAATTTCTGCGCCTTCCATTTGCGCTGCTGATGACGGGTCTGCTGGGGCTGAGCGGGTGCAGCATGCACCAGCCGGTGGCCCTGTACCAACTCGACAGCGGCGACCCCGGCCAGCCTTCGCAGGCTGCCGGCATGGCGGTCGTGCTCGGTCCGGTATCGGTAGCCGACTACCTGCAACGTGAAACCTTTCTGCAACGTCAGCCTGATGGCAGCCTGACCGCGGCGACCGACGGTCGCTGGGCCGGCAGCCTTTCGTCGGATATCGACCAGTTGCTGGTGCGTCAGCTCGCCTGGCGCCTGGACAGCCAGCGCGTCGTGCTTGCACCTGCCAGCACTGGCTTCACGCCGGATGTGCAGGTGCTGCTGTCGATCACCCGCCTGGACTCGGGCGCCAACCAGCCGGCGATCCTCGATGCCCAGTGGCGCGTACTGGATCGTCGTGGCCATGTGCGCGACAACCGTATCGTCCACCTCGAGCAACAGCATGAGGGCAGCGAGGCCTCGCAAGTCCAGGCCCAGGGGCAGTTGCTGCAGAAGCTGGTCGAGCAACTGAGCGTTGCCGTCAAGCCGCTGGCGAACCAGCCAGCGGTCGCTGAAGATGCGCCGAAAAAGCCAGCGGCTCCGGTCCAGGTCAAGAAGGAACCGGAGAAGTCGAGGATTCCGATGGCTTCGCCGATCCGCACCGATATGGAAGTCTATCGATTCTGATTCGACAGACATGAAAAAGCCCGCAGCGATGCGGGCTTTTTTGTGGGTGCCGGATAGCAGGCCTTTCGCGACTCAAGGCCGCTTCTACAACTGCACCGCGGATCAGGCCATTCAGGCCCGACGCTCATGCATCCGCGCCAACTGGCGCTCGAGCATCGACGGGTAGGGCTCCATCAGTCGCTCGACACAGCAGGCGCCTTCAGGGCTGGCGATCGGCCGAATGCGCGCGCGCTGGCGGATCAGGGCGTCGTCGCTGACCTGGCGCTCGACCAGCAGCAGGTTGCGGCTGTGTTGCGACAGCGCCAGGGCATCCTGGGCCTTCTCGGTCATCAGCAGGTCGACCTGATCCATGCCCAGCAGGTCTTCACCCAGCGCCAGTCCCAGTTGCAACTGCAGGGTGATACCGCTGTCGGCGACCTCGATCTGCAGGGCGTGGCCCAGGGCGCGCAGCAATTCGCCACAGCAGATGGCATTGGTGAGGTAGTCCTCGCCGCTGTCACGGCTGTGGAACAGCAACAGCGTGCTGCCGTCGTCAAGGGTGTGCACTTCACCCTCGTACAGCGACGCGGCCTGGTCGAGGCAGTCGCGGTAGCGCTCCAGCAACTCGGTCAGGCGCGTGCGCGGCAGACGGCGCAGTTGCTCCTGGGAGCCGAGTTGCACGGCGAGCACGGCGCTGGTGTTCGGTTCGTCAGACTCTGGGATGGCCAGTGCCTTGGGGCTGTGCACGGTGTCGTCGATCAGGTCGGCAAAGGCGTCGTCGTCTGCGTCGTCGTCCTGGGCGGCCACCCTGGCCGCTACAGGCTTGGGTGCGGCCTTGCGTGGCGGCTCCTCCACATGCAGGTCGGCAAAATCATCTTCGTCGTCTTCATGTTCTTCCGGCTCCGGCGGTGGCGGCGGGGCCAGGCGGGCATGAAGCTGACGAGCGAGATCGCCGATTTCGTCCTGGCGCTCGATGGCCGGGGTATAGGGGTGGGGGTCACGCAGCCAGACACGCAGTTGCAGCAGCGGCGTCGAGATGAAGCGGCCCAGGCGCAGGCTGAGGGTAAGCGCCAGCGCCAGCAGGATGGCCGCGAGAATGCCCATGCTCTGCAGGCTGATCAGCATCGGTTGCTGGAACTGGCTCATGTCCAGGCTGATGCGCAGTTGCCCGGCGGTCACGTCCTGGAAGGTGATCTTGGTCTGGTAGACCCCTTCGGCCTCGCCCAGCAGGCTGTTTTTTGGCCGTTGCCCGGCCTCGGCGAGGATTCGGTTGTCGACGCTGTAGATCGCCGCGTGGGCCACCAGCGGGTTCTTCACCAGATTGCCCAGCAGCACGTTGAGGCTGAGGATGTCGTTGGACACCAGCAGCTCGGTAGCCGAGGTCGCGGTCTGCACGGTCAGGCTCTGGCCGACGGCATCGGCCTGTTCGTGCATGGCCTGCTTGAACTGCAGGCCCATCACGCAGGCATAGATCACCAAGGCCAGCGCCACCAGGAAAATGTTATGGCTGGCGATGCGCAATGCCAGGGGAATACGACGCTGGCGCAGGGCTCGGAAGATCATCAGAAAGAAGTTGTCGGTTTTGACAGGCGTGGGCCGGTTCACAGAGCGCGGCTCTTTATGGCGGAAAAGATGCTGGGCAGTATAGCGACCCGCGTTTTGTCGGCAAAGTATCGATGGCGCCCGATGGTCATGGAAAGTGGGTAGAATGCGCATTTTTCATCGAGTTGGAGCCCGGTCTTGCGCGAAATCGTCCTGATCAACATCACTGGTGAAGACCGTCCGGGTCTCACTGCGGCCATCACCGGCGTCCTGCTCCAGGGCGGTGTGAACATCCTCGACATCGGTCTTGCGGTCATGCATGGCACGTTGTCGTTCGGCATTCTGGTCGATATTCCCGACAATGAAGTCGCTACCGGCCTGCTGCAAGGGGTGCAGTCCAAGGCCCATGAGCTGAACCTGCAGGCGCGCTACACGCCAATCTCCGAGGCAGACTACCAGCAATGGGTGGACGGCCATGGCGACAATCGCCACATCGTCACGCTGCTCAGCCGCAAGGTCACGCCCGAACAGTTGCAACGGGTCAGTGCAGTCATCAGCCAGTATGGCCTGACCATCGAGCGGATCGAGCGCCTCTCGGCACGTGTGGCGCTCGACGCCAGCACCGACAAGAGTCGCGCCTGCCTGGAAATCTCCGTGCGCGGTGAGCCGACCGACGCCCAGTCCCTGCGCGCCGATTTCTTCGCATTGTCGGCCGAGCAGGGTATCGACATCGCCTTCCAGCAGGATGACCTGTTCCGTCGCAATCGCCGCCTGGCGGTGTTCGACATGGATTCGACGCTGATCGAAGCCGAGGTGATCGACGAGTTGGCCAAGGCAGCAGGTGTCGGCGAACAGGTTTCGGCGATCACCGAGCGCGCCATGCGTGGCGAGCTGGATTTCCGTGCCAGCTTCAAGGAGCGCATGGCATTGCTCAAGGGCCTGGACGTCGGCGTGCTGGACGAAATCGGCGCTTCGCTGCGCCTGACCGAAGGTGCCGAACACCTGTTCGCTGAACTCAAGCGCCTGGGCTACAAGACTGCAATCCTCTCCGGCGGTTTTTCCTACTTCGCCAAGCAGGTGCAGGCACGCCTTGGCATCGACTACGTGTTCGCCAATGAGCTGGAAGTGGTGGATGGCAAGGTGACGGGCGTGGCGATCGAGCCGATCGTCGATGCCCAGCGCAAGGCTGACCTGCTGCAGGAGCTGGCGCACAAGGAAGGGTTGCAACTGGAGCAGACCATCGCCGTGGGCGACGGCGCCAACGACCTGCCGATGCTGTCGCTGGCCGGCCTGGGCGTGGCTTTCCGCGCCAAGCCGCTGGTGCGTCAGTCTGCCAAACAGGCGATTTCCACGCTGGGGCTGGATGGCGTGCTGTATCTGCTGGGCTGGCGTGACCGCGACGGGCGCGTGTGAACCGTTGAAACAGCGGGGCTGCAAAGCAGCCCCAGCGATCCCGGGTCAGCCCTGTACCGGCAGCGCCAGTTGCTCACCCATGCGCACGGCAGACCCGGCGCCGAGGGCTTCGGCCCACTTCACCTGTTCTGGCCCGAACAGCACGATCGCGGTCGAACCCAGCTTGAAACGCCCCAGTTCCGCGCCTTTTTCCAGATGGATCGGCGCGCGGCTGGCTTCGTCGTAGCGGAAGGTCTTCAGCTCGCGCTTGGGCGGTGTGACCAGCCCGGCCCAGACTGTCTCGATCGAGGCAACGATCATCGCACCCACCAGCACCACCGCCATCGGCCCGCGTTCGGTGTCGAACAGGCAAACCACGCGCTCGTTGCGGGCGAACAGCTCGGGGACGTTCTCAGCCGTGGTCTGGTTGACCGAGAACAGGCGGCCCGGCACGTAGACCATCTCACGCAGGGTGCCGGCCAGCGGCATGTGCACGCGGTGGTAGTCCTTCGGCGACAGGTAGATGGTGGCGAACTCGCCGCCCATGAACGGCGCGGCCAGCGCCGGGTCGCCGCCGAGCAGCTCGAGGGCGCTGAAGCTGTGGCCCTTGGCCTGGAAAATACGGCCGTGCTCGATCGGACCGAGCTGGCTGACCGCACCGTCGGCCGGACACAGGATCGCGCCCGGGGTTTCATCCAGGGGGCGCGCCCCCGGCTTGAGGGCGCGGGTGAAGAAGGCGTTGAAGTGCTCGTAGGCGGTGAGGTCCTCGACCAGCGCCTCGGACATGTTCACCTGGTAGCGTTTGGCGAACCAGGCGGTGAAGGCATTCTTGAACCAGCGAGCGCGGCACTCGGCGACGCAGCCGGCCAGGCGCGACAGCAGGTGGTGCGGCAGCAGGTGCTGGCTGATGATGAACAGACGGGATTTCATGCAGTTTCCTTAAACTTCTACAGGCGTGTCCGGGTGATTGCCCCACTCGCTCCACGAGCCGGCGTAGGCCTTGACCCGTGGATAGCCGAGTGACTTGGCCACCAGGTAGGTGAATCCGGAGCGACGGTGGGTCTGGCAGTGGGTGATCACTTCCTTGTCAGGGGTGATGCCCAATTGCTGCAGTACTTCGGCGATGTCCTTGCGGATGCGCAGGTGGTCGTTGAGGTCCATGCCTGCAGTCCATTCGAAGTTGACCGCGCCGGGGATGTGGCCGGCCTTGGCTGCCAGCACCTTCTCGCCGTTGAATTCCTGCGGGCCGCGGGCGTCCCAGACCACCAGGTCGTCGGCGCCCAGGCGGCTTTGCAGGTATTCGCGGGTGGCGGTGGGTTCGGCGCGCAGGCGCAGGCGCACAGGCGTGCTGGCGGCTGCTGGCACTTCAGTGACGAGCTTGTCCGCAGGCCAGGCCTGGATGCCGCCGTTGAGGTAGTGGTAGCGCGCGTGGCCGATCACGTCGAGCAGCCAGATGAAGCGCCCGGCCCAGCCGCCGCCTTCGTCGTCGTATACCACGTACACCGCGTCGTCTCGGTGGCCGAGCTCGCTGAACAGCTTTTCCAGGTCGGCCTGGGCCGGCAGCAGGCCGGGAGCCGGAGGCTGTCCCAGCTGGGTGCGTTTGCCCTCGACGAACCGCGCGCCTGGGATGTGGCCGCTGACATAGCGGTTGGCGCTGCTCAGGTCGACCAGGATCAGCTCGGGCGAATCCAGGCGTGGCAGCAGGTCGGCGGCTTCGATCACCAGGGGCAAGCCGGAAAAATCAGTCATCCACGGTCTCCGGGGAGCAAGGGAGGTGCGATTGTAGCGCAAGGTTCAGGCATTGCGGTTGGCGAAGCTGGCCAGCGCGCGCTCGATACATTGTGCGGTTTTTCCGAAGGCCTGCACGCTCACGTCCGCAAGCGGCCTGCCGCCCTGGTCGGCGATCGCCAGCATCAATACCTGGTCGTTCACGGCCAGCGAGCGCAACAGCAAGTGCTCGCTGGGGAACAACGCACGCAGCGGTGCGGGCAGCAGGGCGGAAAACTGGGCATGATTGTCGGGCGTCAGGCGCAGTTGCGAGGCTTTGCTCAGCAGTTTTTGCAGCAGCTTGCTCTGGCCTGCTGCCAATGTCAGCGCTGAGGCTTCGCGCGGCAACCCGGCGCTCTGCTGTACGCGCAGGCAGTCATTGGGTTTGTCGAGCAGCAGCAACAGCACCCGCTGCATGCCGCAAGCCAGCAGTGCCTCGCGCGCCTGGGTGGCCAGGTGCACGGTGTTGGTGAACGGGCTGGGCTGGGCCAGCAGGTCGCCGCACAGCGTGCGCCAGCGTTGCAGGTCCTGGGCAGGTGGCGGTGGCGGGGTGAGCATGTCTGGGTGCGGGCGCCGCTGCTGCCAGGGCCAGATCAGCGCCTCGGCCGGGTGGAACAGTGCATGCCGGGCATGGTGGCGCGCGCTGGCCGCTGCTTGCTGGTGCACTTGCTGTTGCACATCATCCAGCGTGGTTTGCAGGTACATGGCGGTGAGCAGTTGCCAGCGCAGCAAGTGCGGGTTGTCCCAGCCGACCTGCGCCGACAGCGCCAGGCCGTTGGCCAGCAGCACGGTATTGGCCGGCTGGTTGAACCAGCGGCGCAGCCCGGGCTCTTCGTCCAGTCGATGCTGCTTGCTCAACTCGTCAGGCTCGCGGGCGATGTTCAGTACCTGGGCCAGTTGTTCGCGTTCTTCGAGCAGCAGGCGATAACCCTGGGTGACCCATTCCGGCAGGCGCCAGTGCGTGGCGACGGCGCGGCACAACTCCATGATGCGCACGCCGAACAGTGCATGCTCCACCTCTGAAGCCTCTTCACCCTTGTGAATGACCCGCAGTTCCCAGGTGTCGAGCAGCTTGGGGTAAGCCAGGGCCAGTGCCCACAGTGGCGACAGGAACAGCAGGCTGCCCCAGTGGATTTCCTGCCACAGGCGCGCCAGGCGGCTGGCGAACAGGCCGTTGGCTTGCTGGGTGGCGTGCTGGCTGATCAGCAGGAATTGGCGCAGCACCGGCGGAATGTCGTCTCCCGGTATCGATGGCAGGCGTCCCATCAGTTGCAGGATGCGGCTCAGGCCCAGACGGTTCAGGGCGATTTCCAGGCTTTCGGCGGGCTCGGCCTGGCTGGCGTGGTTCGGGTGATTGGCTTCGCGCATCACGCACAGCACCAGCGACGGGCTGTCCTGCATCAGTTCGGCGATGTCGCGCAGCGAGCGGCGATTGTCGTTGATGGCCGCCAGAACCCGGTCATGACTCTCTTTGGGCACCGGCACGCGGATGCCGTCGAGCAGCCTTACCCAGGCGTCTAGAGAGGAGGGGATCTGCGCTGGCACCTTGGTTTCGATTGGCATTTTGACATCAGTCCAAACTGGCTTTTCGCATTGAGTGGCTATAGTCTGGCGCAGTTCTGCCGATAAGGAGAAGAAGAGTTTCCAAGCTTCCGCCCCTGACCCTGACCACGACAGCAAGTGCTTCCAATCTATGGCTAAAATTATCGGCATCATCGTCGTATTCGCGAGTGTCCTCGGCGGATACGTCCTCTCCCACGGCAAGATCGCGGCGCTGATCCAGCCGTTCGAAGTGCTGATCATCGGCGGTGCGGCCTTTGGCGCGTTTCTCCAGGCCAACCCTGGCTACATGACCATGCACGTCATGAAGAAGTCGCTGAAGATGTTTGGCAGCCGCTTCACCCATACGTTCTACCTGGAAGTGTTGGGCCTGATCTACGAGATTCTCAACAAGAGTCGCCGCGAGGGCATGATGGCCATCGAGGGTGACATCGAGGATCCCGCGGCCAGCCCGATCTTCGCCAAGTACCCTGCGGTCATGGGCGATGCGCGGATGACCGCGTTCGTCTGCGACTACCTGCGCATCATGTCGACCGGCAACATGGCACCCCATGAGCTCGAAGGCCTGTTCGACATGGAGCTGCTGAGCCTGAAGGAAGACCTCGAGCACCCGTCCCATGCGGTGACCAGCGTTGCCGACGCCATGCCCGGCTTCGGTATCGTGGCGGCGGTACTCGGCATCGTGGTGACCATGGCCTCGCTGGGCGATGGCGACCAGAAATCCATCGGCCTGCACGTCGGTGCTGCGCTGGTCGGGACCTTCTTCGGTATTCTCGCGGCCTATGGTTTCTTCGGCCCGCTGGCCAACTGCCTGCGCCACGACGCCAAGGAAGAACTGAACGTCTACGAGGCGATCAAGGCTTCGCTGGTGGCCTCGGCGTCCGGCATGCCGCCGTCGCTGGCCGTCGAGTTCGGGCGCAAGGTGCTGTACCCGGCGCACCGTCCGAGCTTTGCCGAACTGGAACAAGCGGTTCGCGGTCGCTAAGCCATGGAGAACAATCAGCCCATCATCGTCAAGCGCGTCAAGCGCTACGGCGACGGCCACCATGGCGGCTCCTGGAAGATCGCCTTCGCCGACTTCGCCACGGCGATGATGGCGTTCTTCCTGGTGCTGTGGTTGCTGTCCACGGCCACCCCGGAGCAGAAGATCGCCATCGCCGGCTACTTCAAGGATCCGATCGGCTTCTCCGAGAGCGGTACGCCCTACGTCATCGACCTGGGCGGCTCGCCGCAGCTGGCCCCGGAAAAGACCATCAACCCGGAGGAGAAGTCCGAGCCGACGCCTGACACCAGCGTGCAGATGGACAAGGACCGGATCGAGACCATGGCCGACCAGGTCGAGCAGGAGCGGCTGCAACTGCTGCTGCAGGAGCTGCAGAACAAGGTCGAGGAAAATCCGCAACTGCAGAAGTTCAAGGACCAGATCCTGTTCGAGATTACCCAGGACGGCCTGCGCATCCAGATCATGGATGCCGAGAACCGGCCGATGTTCGACCTCGGCAGTGCGCGCCTGAAGCCCTACTTCGAAGACATCCTGCTGGCGATGGCCGACACCATCAAGGCCGTGCCGAACAAGATCAGCGTCAGCGGCCACACCGATGCCAAGCCTTATGCCGGTACCGGTGATTTCGGCAACTGGGAGCTGTCGGCCAACCGTGCCAACGCCGCGCGACGTGCGCTGGTGGCGGGTGGTTATCCGGATGGCCAGGTGGCGCGAGTGGTGGGTTACGCCTCGTCGTCGCTGTTCGACCGCGAAAACCCGTTCAACCCGGTCAACCGCCGGATCGACATCATCGTGCTGACCAAAAAAGCGCAGCGGGATATCGAGGGCGAGCAGGGTGCACCTGAGGCACCGGCCAACCCAACCCCGTCTGCCAATGCGGCGCCAGGAGCCCCTGGTGCCTCCGCCGCGCCGGCCGATGGCTCGACGCCGATGCAGCCGCGTGAGCTGCGCCAGAAGCTGAACATCTTCGAGGATGGCGTGCTGAAGATGGACGAGCCCAAGGAAAACTGAGTTCGTAATCTGCAGGAGCGGCGCAACGCCGCTCCTGCATCTTCAGTAGGTGTCTTGCGTCAGGCTTGCCACGATCGAGCGGTAGCTGTGCATCCGCTGCGCCGAGATACGCCCTTCCTCCAGACCTTTGAGCAACGCGCAGCCGGGCTCGCGGTCATGCTTGCAGTCGCGGAAGCGACAGTTGCCGAGCAGGTCGCGGAACTCGATGAAGCCCGCTTCCACATCGTCACGGCTGACATGCGCCAAGCCAAACTCGCGGATACCGGGGGAGTCGATCAGGTCGCCGCCGTTGGGGAAGTGGTAGAGCCGTGCGGTGGTGGTGGTGTGGGTACCCTGGCCCGACCACTCCGACAGATCGCCCACCCGCGTTTGCGCCTGCGGCAGCAGGCTGTTGACCAGCGACGACTTGCCCACACCCGACTGCCCGACGAACACGCTGATGTGCTCGTCCAGTGTCTGCTGCAGGCGCTGCATGCCATCGCCGTGGTGTGCGGACACTTCGAGCAGTGGGTAACCGAGATCGCGGTACACCGCTAGCAGCGCATTGAGCGTCGCTGCGTTGTCGTCGTTGATCAGGTCGGCCTTGTTCAGCAACAGCAGCGGGCGGATGCCAGCGTGCTCGGCAGCAACCAGGTAGCGGTCGATGAGATTGGCCTGGGGCTCGGGTGCCGGGGCGAAGACGATCACGATCAGGTCGACGTTGGCCGCGACCGGCTTGAGCTGGCCGTGGTTGTTCGGCCGGCACAGCTCGGTGCTGCGCGGCATCTGCGCGACGATCACACCGTTGCCCTGGTTGCCGGCCCGCCAGACCACCTTGTCGCCTGTGACCAGGGCAGGCAGGTTGGCGCGCAAGTGGCAGCGGAACACCTGGCCTGCGACGTCGCCGTCCTGGGCCTCGACCTCGACCGTGACGCCGAAGTGGGCGATCACCAGGCCCAGTTGTTCGGGCCCCAGGTCGCCGCCTTCGAGCTCTTGCAGGGCGTGCTGCTCGCGTTTGGCGGCGCGGGCGGCGCGTTCACCCTGGATCTTTTCGATGCGCCAGTTCTGGCGGCGGTTGAGCTGGCGTTTGGCCATGGAGGTTCCGTGTTGGCGGGGCAAAAGAAAACGGCAGGCAGTTTAGCACGCTCCACTAGGCTAATATGTTGGCCTATTCGAGGAGCTCATTCATGCACAACCCACAGAACCTGATCTGGATCGATCTGGAGATGACCGGCCTGGATCCGGACAACGACGTCATCATCGAGATGGCCACTATCGTCACCGACAGCGAGCTGAACACCCTGGCCGAAGGCCCGGTGATCGCCATTCATCACAGCGACGAAGTCCTGGCGCGCATGGACGAGTGGAACACCCGCACCCATGGCGCCTCGGGCCTGACCCAGCGCGTGCGCGAAAGCCGTATCGACATGGCCGAAGCCGAAGCCCAGACCATCGCCTTTCTCGAGCAGTGGGTACCAAAGGGCAAGTCACCCATCTGCGGCAACAGCATCTGTCAGGACCGCCGCTTCCTCTATCGTCACATGCGCGCGCTGGAAGGCTACTTCCACTACCGCAACCTCGATGTCTCCACACTCAAGGAGCTCGCTGCGCGCTGGGCGCCGGACGTGCGCGACAGCTTCAAGAAAGGCAGCACCCACCTGGCACTGGATGACATCCGCGAGTCGATCGCCGAGCTGCGTCACTACCGCGAGCATTTCATCAAGGTCTGATGAATCAGGGGGCGTGCATACGCCCCCTTTTGGTGCCACGCGCGACTGAGTAGACTGCGCGCCTTTTCTCGCACGGATCTGCGCCATGCTGTTGATGCTCTACCTCATCGCCATCACTGCCGAAGCCATGACTGGCGCCTTGTCCGCTGGCCGGCGCGGCATGGACTGGTTCGGCGTGGTACTGATCGCCTGCATCACCGCCCTGGGTGGTGGCTCGGTGCGCGACGTACTGCTCGGGCACTACCCGCTGACCTGGGTGAAGCACCCCGAATACCTGGTGCTGACCACTTTCGCCGCATTGCTGACGATCTTCATCGCGCCGCTGATGCGTCACCTGCGCTCGCTGTTCCTGGTCCTCGACGCCCTCGGATTGGTGGCCTTCACCTTGATTGGCTGCATGACTGCACTGGAAATGGGCCAGGGGATGCTGGTGGCGTCGATCAGCGGGGTGATCACCGGTGTGTTCGGCGGGATCTTGCGCGATATCTTCTGCAACGACATTCCGCTGGTGTTTCGTCGGGAGCTGTATGCCAGCGTGTCGTTCGCTGCGGCCTGGTTCTATCTGGGTTGCGTGTACTTCAAGGTGCCGGCCGAGCAGGCGATGCTGCTGACGCTGTTTGGCGGCTTCCTCTTGCGTTTGCTGGCCATCCGCTTTCACTGGGAAATGCCCAAGTTCCACTACAACGACGAGCATTGAGTCTTCGGGATCGAATGCGGCCTTTTCGCGGGCAAGTCGGAGCGCGAAAAGGTCGTACTGTTCCTGTCAGCCCGCCGCCTCGTGCCGCGCCAACGCCCACTCCACGTGGTCCCTGACCAATGCCGAAGGATGCTCGCGCCGCGCTTTCAGGGCCTCGAGCACGGCGATCGTCGAAGGTGCATTGCCCAGCCCGACCGCCAGGTTGCGCAGCCAGCGCTCGTAACCGGCGCGACGTAGCGGCGAGCCTTCGGTGCGGCTGAGAAAGGTCTTTTCGTCCCACAGGAACAGTGCCGCCAGCTCGGCGTTGTCCAGCCCGTGGCGCGGCTTGAAGTCGTCCTCGCCGGTCGATTTGGCGAAGCGGTTCCAGGGGCAGACGATCTGGCAGTCGTCGCAACCGAACACCCGGTTGCCGATCAGAGGTCGCAGCTCCAGCGGGATCGCGCCCTTGAGCTCGATGGTGAGGTACGAGATGCAGCGCCGCGCATCGAGCTGGTAGGGCCCGACGAAGGCCGCGGTGGGGCAGATGTCCAGGCACGCCTGGCAGCGCCCGCAATGCTCGCTGGTCTGGGCTTCGTCGGCGGGCAGTGGCAGATCGACAAACAGCTCGGCGAGGAAGAAGTAGCTGCCCGCCTTACGGTTGAGCAGCAGGGTGTTCTTGCCGATCCAGCCGAGCCCGGCCTGTTGGGCGATGGCCTTTTCCAGTACCGGAGCGCTGTCGACGAAAGCGCGGTAGCCGAAGGGGCCGATGGTTTCCTGGATGCGGTCGGCCAGGTGCTGCACGCGCTTGCGCACCAGCTTGTGGTAGTCGCGGCCCAGTGCGTAGCGAGAGATATAGGCTTTTTCCGGTTGAGCCAGGCGCTGGGCCATCTGCGTATCGCCGGGCAGATAGTCCATGCGCAGCGAAACCACCCGCAAGGTGCCGGGGATCAGTTCGGCAGGGCGCGAACGTTTCGTGCCGTGCGCTGCCATATAGTCCATCTCGCCGTGATGGCCGGCTTCAAGCCAGCGCTGCAAGTGCTGTTCATGCTCGCCAAGCTCGACATCGGCGATGCCCACGTGGGCAAAACCGAGTTCGCGGCCCCAATCCTTGATCGATTGGGCCAGTACTGGAAGGTCTAGAGAGGAGGCGGACATGGATGGACAAGGCATTGCAGGCTCAGGTGCGTATAATTCTGCCAGACATCGGAGCCTTTGACCCCATGCCTCAGACCAAACACCACGCCAATACCCCGCAAACGCTCAGCAGCGTGACCGTCGCGCACCTGCCTGCGCGGCCAGCAACTGCCCACAAGGGCGATTTTGGCCATGTGCTGGTGGTTGGCGGCGACTTGGGTACCGGCGGCGCCGTGCTGCTCAGTGCCGAGGCTGCGCTGCGCTGTGGTGCCGGGCTGGTCAGCGTGGCGACACGCCCCGAGCATGTGGGCGCGAGCCTCAGCCGTCTGCCGGAAACCATGTGCCTGGGGGTCAGTTCGGCCAACCAGTTGATGGCCGTGCTGGAGCGCGCTTCGGTGCTGGTGGTCGGGCCTGGTCTTGGCCAGGCGGCCTGGGGCCGCAGCCTGCTGTCGGCAGTCGCCAATGCGCACCTGCCGCAGGTCTGGGACGCCGATGCGCTCAACTTGCTGGCGCGTACGCCCCTGGCCTTGCCGGGCGGCAGCATCCTGACCCCGCATCCTGGGGAGGCCGCGCGCTTGCTGGGCGTTTCCACCGAGGCCGTGCAGGCCGACCGGCCCGGGGCTGCACGTAAACTGGCGCGTCGCTACGACAGTGTCTGCGTGCTCAAGGGCGCCGGAACCCTGGTCGCCGACCCGAGCGGCCAGTTGCGGCTGTGCGAACGAGGCCACCCGGCCATGGCCGGTGCCGGCCTGGGTGATGTGCTGACCGGCGTGCTGGCCGCGTTGCTCGCCCAGGGCCTGGACGCCTGGCAGGCGGCGGGCCTGGGCGTCTGGTTACACGCCTGCGCTGGCGAACGCCTGGGCGCGCAGGGCAGAGGTCTGGCGGCCAGCGATCTGGCTCCGGTCATTCGAGAATTGTTGGAGGAGCATTCAGCGTGTCAGGCATAACCCTGTTTCTGGCCGACGAGCCGGCTACCGTTGCGTTCGGCGCAGCGCTCGCCAAGGTCACCGGCGGCCATGGCGTGATCTTTCTGGAAGGCGATCTGGGCGCCGGCAAGACCACCTTGTCGCGAGGCCTGATCCGTGGATTGGGTCACACTGGCGCAGTAAAAAGCCCGACCTTCACCGTGGTCGAACCTTATGAAATAGGCGATATCCGCGCCTTCCATTTCGACCTTTACCGCCTGGTCGATCCAGAAGAGCTAGAGTTCATGGGAATTCGCGATTATTTCGAAGGCGATCCGCTGTGTCTTTTCGAATGGCCGCAGAAGGGCGCGGGCGTTTTGCCAAAGCCCGACCTGACCATTACCATAAGCCCCCAGGCGGGCGGCCGCTCGCTGAACCTGTCGCCGCAGGGGGCTCGCGGCGAAGCCTGGTGTGCCGCTCTGGCTGCCGAAAACAAATCGTAAGTGGGGAAAGGTATGCTGCGCATTCGCGCACTGGTCGCCGTCGTTGGACTGCTGCTGACAGCGGTGACCGTTGACGCTCTGGCCGTCACACAAGTCAAGAGCATGCGCCTGTGGCGCGCGCCGGACAATACTCGCCTGGTCTTCGATCTGTCGGGCCCGGTGCAGCACAGCGTCTTCACGCTCAGCGCGCCTGATCGCCTGGTCATCGACATCAATGGTGCGACGCTCGCCTCGCCATTGAACGTCTCCACCTCGAACACGCCTATCACCAGCGTGCGCTCGGCCCAGCGTACCGCGACCGACCTGCGCGTGGTGGTCGATCTGAAAAAGGCTGTCACGCCCAAAAGCTTCACCCTTGCACCCAACGCCCAGTACGGTAATCGCCTGGTGGTCGACCTGTACGACCAGGAAGCCGATGCGGTTGCCGCCAGCAACCCCACGCCGCCGCCGGTCACCCAGGCGCCAGCCACCACGCCCGCAGTACCGGTGACACCGGCGCAACCGGCGATCAAGCTGCCGCCGGTGCCCAACGGCAAGCGTGACATCGTGGTCGCCATCGACGCCGGCCATGGCGGGGAAGACCCTGGCGCCTCCGGCTCGCGTGGCCAGCACGAGAAAGACATCGTGCTCGATATCGCGCGCGAGCTTCAGCGCCAGATCAACACCGAGAAAGGTTATCGCGCCGAACTGACCCGGACCGGCGACTACTTCATTCCGTTGCGCAAGCGCACCGAGATTGCCCGCAAGAAGGGCGCTGACCTGTTTATCTCCATCCACGCCGACGCCGCGCCGTCGAAAGCGGCCTTCGGCGCCTCGGTATTTGCCCTGTCCGACCGTGGCGCTACCTCCGAGACCGCGCGCTGGCTGGCCGACAGCGAGAACCGCTCCGACCTCATCGGCGGTGCCGGTAACGTCAGCCTCGATGACAAGGACCGCATGCTTGCCGGTGTGCTGCTCGACCTCTCGATGACGGCCACGCTCAGTTCCAGCCTCAACGTGGGCCAGAAAGTGCTGGGCAACATGGGCCGCATCACGCCGCTGCACAAGCAGCGCGTGGAACAGGCGGGATTCATGGTGCTGAAGTCGCCGGACATTCCGTCGATCCTGGTCGAGACCGGTTTCATCTCCAACGCCAACGAAGCCAACAAGCTGGCAACCAAGAGTCACCAGCAGGCGCTGGCCCGCTCGATTCATAGCGGTGTGCGCCAGTTCTTCCAGCAGAACCCGCCGCCAGGCACCTACATCGCCTGGTTGCGCGATTCCGGCAAGATCGCCCAGGGCCCACGTGAACACAGCGTGCGTCCGGGCGAGACGCTGGCGATGATCGCCGTGCGTTATCAGGTCAGCGTTGCCAGCCTGCGTAGCACCAACAACCTCAAGAGCGATGAGCTCAAGGTCGGTCAGCACCTCGATATCCCGGCCACCACCCTGGCGTCCCAGCAATGAGTGGTGGTTCGCGAATCCAGCTGCTCAGCCCGCGGCTGGCCAACCAGATCGCCGCCGGTGAGGTGGTTGAACGCCCTGCGTCGGTGGCCAAGGAGCTGCTGGAGAACAGCCTGGATTCCGGTGCCCGGCGCATCGACGTTGATGTCGAACAGGGCGGCGTGAAGCTGCTGCGCGTGCGTGACGATGGCAGTGGCATCGCCCCGGACGACCTGCCTCTGGCGCTGGCGCGCCACGCGACCAGCAAGATCCGCGAGCTGGAAGACCTTGAGGGCGTGCTCAGCCTGGGCTTTCGTGGCGAGGCACTTGCGTCGATCAGTTCGGTAGCGCGCCTGACCCTGACCTCGCGTACCGCCAATGCCAGCGAAGCCTGGCAGGTCGAGACCGAGGGCCGAGACATGCTCCCGCGGGTTCAGCCGGCGGCGCACCCCATCGGTACGTCGGTCGAAGTACGCGACCTGTTCTTCAACACCCCGGCCCGGCGCAAGTTCCTCAAGGCCGAGAAAACCGAATTCGATCATCTGCAGGAAGTGATCCGGCGCCTGGCGCTGGCGCGCTTTGATGTGGGCTTTCACCTGCGCCACAACGGCAAGAGCATCCTCAGCCTGCATGAGGCGCCCGACGAGCTGTCGCGCGCGCGGCGGGTCGGGGCGATCTGCGGGCCTGGCTTCCTCGAGCAGGCGCTGCCGATCGAGGTCGAGCGCAATGGCCTGCGCCTGTGGGGCTGGGTCGGCTTGCCGACCTTCTCGCGCAGCCAGGCAGACCTGCAGTACTTCTTCGTCAATGGCCGCGCGGTGCGCGACAAACTGGTCGCCCACGCGGTGCGCCAGGCCTACCGCGACGTGCTGTTCAACGGCCGACATCCGACATTCGTGCTGTTCCTGGAGCTCGATCCCACCGGTGTCGATGTCAACGTGCACCCGACCAAGCACGAAGTGCGCTTTCGTGAAGGGCGGATGGTCCACGACTTCCTGTACGGCACCTTGCACCGTGCGCTGGCCGATGTGCGCCCCGAGGATCAGCTCGCGGCGCCGGCGGCAACCACTGAGATCGTGCGCCCCAGCGGCCTGCAGGCCGGTGAGTTCGGCCCCCAGGGCGAGATGCGCCTGGCCGCCTCGGTGCTCGAACAGCCCCAGGCGCAGCAGCAGCCGTCGTTCTCCAATGGTGGCGCGGGCGCAGGCTACCAGTACCAGTACACGCCGCGCCCGTCGCAGCCGGTGCCGGCAGCAGAGGCGCAAGCAGTCTACCGCGAGTACTTCGCCCCGCTGGAGACCAGCGCCCAGCCTCCCGTGGCGCTGCCGGAAAGCCAGGGTGACATTCCACCGCTGGGCTATGCCCTGGCTCAGCTCAAGGGCATCTACATCCTGGCCGAGAACGCCGTGGGCCTGGTGCTGGTAGACATGCACGCCGCCCACGAGCGGATCATGTACGAGCGCCTGAAGCTGGCGATGGCCAGCGAAGGCTTGAGTGGCCAGCCGCTGCTGGTGCCTGAATCACTGGCGGTGAGCCAGCGTGAGGCCGACTGCGCCGAGGAACATGCCCAGACCTTCCAGCGCCTGGGCTTCGAGCTGCAGCGCCTGGGCCCGGAAACCCTGGCGATCCGCCAGATCCCCGCGTTGCTCAAGCAGGCCGAGGCCAACCGCCTGGTGCAGGATGTACTCGCCGATCTCATGGAGTACGGCACCAGCGACCGCATTCAGGCGCACATCAACGAGCTGCTCGGCACCATGGCCTGCCACGGTGCGGTGCGTGCCAACCGACGCCTGGCGATCCCGGAGATGAACGCCTTGCTGCGTGACATGGAGAACACCGAGCGCAGCGGCCAGTGCAACCACGGCCGACCGACCTGGACCCAGATGGGCCTGGATGATCTGGACAAACTTTTCCTGCGCGGTCGATGACATGAGTGGCAAGCCCCCAGCGATTTTTCTCATGGGCCCGACGGCTGCCGGCAAGACCGACCTGGCCATTGCCCTTACACAGTCCCTGCCTTGCGAGCTGATCAGCGTCGACTCGGCCATGGTCTACCGCGGTATGGACATCGGCACCGCCAAGCCTTCGCCCGAGGTGTTGGCTGCCCATCCGCACCGGCTGGTAGACATCCGCGACCCGGCCGAGAGCTATTCGGCGGCGCAATTCTGTGGCGATGCGCTGCAGGCCATGGCCGAGATCACTGCGCGTGGCAAGATCCCGCTGCTGGTCGGCGGCACCATGCTGTACTACAAGGCGCTGGTGGACGGCCTGGCCGACATGCCGCCCGCTGATGCCGAGGTTCGCGCCGAACTCGAGGCCCAGGCCCGCGAGCTGGGCCTGGGGGAGCTGCACCGGCAGTTGGCCGAGATCGACCCGGTATCGGCGGCGCGCATTCATCCGAACGATCCGCAGCGGTTGATCCGTGCGCTGGAGGTATACCGGGTGAGCGGCGAGAGCATGACTGCCCACCGCGAGCGTCAATCAGCCGAAACCCGCGGTTCAGACGCAGGCGCGGGCGGACATTTGCCCTATACTGTCGCCAGTCTGGCGATTGCGCCTACAGATCGTCACATTTTGCATGAGCGAATTGCGCTACGATTTTCGCAGATGCTGGAACAGGGCTTCGTCGACGAGGTCCGAGAGCTGCGGGCCAGAAGTGACTTGCATGTCGGGCTGCCGTCTATACGGGCAGTGGGGTACAGGCAGGTATGGGACTATCTGGACAGCAAACTGACAGCCGAGCAGATGCGCGAACGCGGTATCATCGCCACCCGCCAGCTGGCCAAGCGGCAGTTCACCTGGTTGCGTAGCTGGTCCGACGTACACTGGCTGGACAGCCTGGCCTGCGACAATCTGTCCCGCACCTTGAAATACCTGGAATCGGTCTCCATATTGAGCTGAGTCCCTGCAATTGCCGTCTATTCTTGCGACTGACGGCCTTAATGAACGAATTTTTTCAGTTTTTTACTATTGATCCTTACAGGAGTGCGGCATATGTCAAAAGGGCATTCGCTACAAGACCCTTACTTGAACACCTTGAGAAAAGAAAAGGTCCCGGTCTCGATCTACCTGGTCAACGGCATCAAGCTGCAAGGCCAGATCGAATCTTTCGACCAGTTCGTCGTGCTGCTGAAGAACACCGTCAGCCAGATGGTCTACAAGCACGCGATTTCCACTGTCGTACCTGCCCGTCCGGTTCGTCTGCCAAGCCCGTCCGATTCCGAGCACGGCGACAGCGAGCCAGGCAACGCCTGATAGGAGCCTGCATTGTTCTTTGAGCGCCACGGTGGTGGTGAGCGGGCGTTGCTCGTTCACTTGGAAGGTCAGAACCCTGAGGCGCGCGAAGACCCGCAGGAGTTTCAGGAGCTGGCACTGTCGGCCGGAGCGGACATCGTCCACCTGGCCACGGTTGCCCGGCACCAGCCCACAGCCAAGTTTCTGATCGGCAGCGGCAAGGTCGAGGAACTGCGCGACCTGGTCAAGGCCGAAGAAGCCGACCTGGTGATTTTCAATCACACCCTCACCCCCAGTCAGGAGCGCAACCTCGAGCGCGTCTTCGAGTGCCGTGTGCTTGACCGTACCGGTTTGATTCTCGATATCTTCGCCCAACGGGCGCGGACTCACGAAGGCAAGCTGCAGGTCGAACTGGCCCAGCTCGAGCACATGAGCACGCGGCTGGTGCGCGGCTGGACCCACCTTGAGCGACAGAAAGGTGGTATCGGTCTGCGCGGCCCGGGTGAAACCCAGCTTGAAACCGACCGCCGCCTGCTGCGGGTGCGCCTGCGTCAGATCAAGGCGCGTCTGGAGAAGGTGCGCAGCCAACGCGAGCAGGCCCGGCGCGGACGCAAGCGCGCGGACATCCCCTCAGTGTCGCTGGTGGGCTATACCAACGCCGGCAAGTCCACGCTGTTCAACGCCCTGACGCAATCGGAGGTGTACGCGGCCGACCAGTTGTTCGCCACACTCGACCCGACATTGCGCAGGCTCGAGCTGGACGACCTGGGGCCGATCGTGCTGGCCGACACCGTGGGCTTCATTCGCCACCTGCCACACAAGCTGGTCGAGGCTTTTCGGGCTACGCTCGAAGAGTCGAGCAACTCCGACCTGCTGCTGCATGTGATCGATGCGCACGAGCCCGAGCGCATGGAGCAGATCGAACAGGTGCTCGCGGTGCTGGGCGAGATCGGTGCCGAAGGCTTGCCGATCCTCGAGGTCTATAACAAACTCGACCTGCTCGAAGATGTCGAGCCGCAGATCCAGCGCGATGCCGACGGCAAGCCGGAGCGGGTCTGGGTTTCGGCCCGCGACGGGCGCGGTCTTGAGCTTGTGGGGCAGGCGATAGCCGAATTGCTGGGGGATGATCTGTTTGTCGGAACCCTGCGCCTGGAACAGCGACTTGCACGCTTGCGCGCGCAATTCTTCGAACTGGGGGCAGTGCAAGGCGAAGAACACGATGAACAGGGCAGCAGCTTGCTGAGCGTGCGTCTGCCCCGGGTCGAGCTCAATCGCCTGATCAGCCGCGCAGGCCTTGAGCCTGAAGTGTTCATCGAGCAACACACTTTGCAATAAATGCCCGTCGAGGTCGCCGGGCAGCCGTGACAGGCATTCTGTAGCATTGGACGGCGCGCCGTGGGCGCGTCTTTGCTTTATCAGATGGAGAGCGCTATGGCTTGGAACGAGCCGGGTGGCAACTCGAACAATCAGGATCCCTGGGGCGGCCGCCGTGGTGGCGGTGGTGGTGGCGACAAGAAGGGACCACCGGATCTCGACGAGGCCTTCCGCAAGCTGCAGGACAGCCTGAACGGCATGTTCGGCGGCAGCAAGAAACGCGGTGGCGGTGGTGACCGCAACATCGGCAAGGGTGGCGGCTACGGCTTGCTGGGCATTGGCCTGGCAGTTCTGGCGGCAATCTGGCTGTACAGCGCCGTCTACGTGGTCGACGAGCAGGAGCAGGCCGTGGTGCTGCGCTTCGGCAAGTACTACGAGACCGTGGGGCCGGGCCTGAACATCTACTTCCCGCCGATCGACCGCAAGTACATGGAAAACGTCACGCGTGAGCGTGCGTACACCAAGCAGGGCCAGATGCTCACCGAGGACGAGAACATCGTCGAGGTGCCGCTGACCGTGCAGTACAAGATCAGCAACCTGCAGGACTTCGTTCTCAACGTCGACCAGCCGGAAGTAAGCTTGCAGCACGCAACCGACAGTGCCCTGCGCCATGTCGTGGGCTCCACCTCGATGGATCAGGTGCTGACCGAAGGTCGTGAGCAGATGGCCGTGGATATCCGCGAACGCCTGCAGCGCTTCCTCGACACCTACCGCACCGGTATCACCGTCACCCAGGTCAACGTACAGAGCGCGGCAGCCCCGCGTGAAGTGCAGGAAGCCTTCGACGACGTGATCCGCGCCCGTGAGGACGAGCAGCGTGCGCGCAACCAGGCCGAGTCCTACGCCAATGGCGTGGTGCCTGAGGCCCGTGGTCAGGCGCAGCGCATCATCGAGGACGCCAACGGTTACCGCGATGAAGTGATCGCCCGCGCCAAGGGTGAGGCCGATCGCTTTACCAAGCTGGTCGCCGAGTACCGCAAGGCGCCGGACGTCACCCGTCAGCGTCTGTACCTGGAGACCATGCAGGAGGTGTACAGCAACACCAGCAAGGTCATGGTGGCCACCAAGGACGGGCAGAACAACCTGCTCTACCTGCCACTGGACAAGATGGTCGAAGGCAGCCGCAACACTGCAGCGCCGTCCAGCAGCGTGTCGCCGTCGGTCAACGACGCCGCCACTCGCGCTGTACAGGACCTGCAACAGCAACAACAGCCGCTGCGCACTAGGGAGAGCCGCTGATGAGCAATAAATCGCTGTTCGCCCTGATTGCCGCCGTGGTGCTGGCGATCGTCGCCTGGAACTGCTTCTACATCGTGTCGCAGACCGAGCGGGCGGTATTGCTGCAGTTCGGCCGTGTGGTCCAGGCGGATGTCCAGCCGGGCCTGCATGTGAAGGTTCCGTACGTCAACCAGGTGCGCAAGTTCGACGCCCGTCTGATGACCCTCGACGCCCCGACCCAGCGTTTCCTGACGCTGGAGAAGAAAGCCGTGATGGTCGATGCCTACGCCAAGTGGCGGGTGAAGGACGCCGAGCGTTTCTACACTGCGACCTCGGGCATGAAGCAGATCGCCGACGAGCGCCTGTCGCGTCGTCTGGAAAGCGGCCTGCGTGACCAGTTCGGTAAGCGCACCCTGCATGAGGTGGTATCCGGTGAACGTGACGCGCTGATGGCCGACATCACCGCTTCGTTGAACCGCATGGCCAACAAGGAGCTGGGGATCGAGGTCATCGACGTCCGCGTCAAGGCCATCGACCTGCCGAAGGAAGTCAACCGCAGCGTGTTCGACCGTATGAGCACCGAGCGTGAGCGTGAAGCGCGCGAGCACCGCGCCAAAGGTAACGAGCTGGCTGAAGGTATTCGTGCAGATGCCGACCGTCAGCGCCGTGTGCTGCTGGCTGAAGCCTACCGTGAAGCTGAAGAAACCCGTGGTGATGGCGATGCCCAATCGGCTGCCATCTATGCCAAGGCCTACGGCCAGGACGCTGATTTCTACGTGTTCTACCGCAGCCTGCAGGCTTATCGCGAGAGCTTTGCCAGCAAGAGCGACGTGCTGGTCCTGGATCCGAAGAACGAGTTCTTCCGCTTCCTGGACAAGAGCAAGCCGTAACAGGAAAGACCCCCGCCGGGCAGCTAAAACGCCCGGTGGGGTGCATCCCGAATCAAAAGGGGTGTATGATGAGTCAGCCGGGAAATTCCCGGCTTTTTTGCGTCTGCAAGGTTGATTGGCCCCCGGCTTTTTGACGACTTGGACAGGACGCGCAGTTTTTCGAGGGTGTTGGCACGGCGGCGGCGCTGGGATCGGTGCTGCCTGCTGTTGTGCGCCAATGCCTGCTTCACAGACGGCTAACCTGTTGGGCGGCCGCCCGGACCAGAGGGGAAATGGCGTAATGGCAACGGTAGACCGCTGGCTTCTGCCAGATGGCATCGAGGAAGTACTGCCACCTGAAGCGGCGCGCATCGAGATTGCGCGTCGCCAGGTGTTGGACCTGTTCCAGAGTTGGGGTTATGAACTGGTCGTCACCCCACATATCGAGTACCTGGAGTCGCTGCTTACCGGCGCCGGCCAGGACCTGGATCAGCGTACCTTCAAGGTGGTCGACCCGCAGTCCGGTCGCCTGATGGGTTTCCGTGCCGACTTCACGCCGCAGGTGGCGCGCATCGATGCCCACACCCTGCGCCGCGAAGGCCCGAGCCGCCTGTGCTACGCCGGCAGTGTGCTGCACGCCGAGCCGCGTGCGTTGTCGACTTCGCGCAGCCCGATCCAGTTGGGTGCCGAGTTGTATGGCGACGCCAGTCCGACCAGCGACGTCGAAGTGATCAGCCTGATGCTGACCACCTTGCAACTGACCGACGTTGCCGATGTGCACATGGATCTGGGGCACGTCGGTATCTACCGTGGCCTGGCTCGTGCCGCCGGCCTGTCGGGCGCGGTCGAGCAGCAGTTGTTCGATGCGCTGCAGCGCAAGGCTGTCGATGAAGTTCACGAGCTGACCGCCGACCTGCCGAAAGACCTGGGCAACATGCTGCGTGCCCTGGTCGAACTGTGCGGTGGTCGTGAAGTGCTGGCCGACGCCCGCGTGCGTCTGGGCCGAGCTCCGGCCAGCGTGCTGGCGGCCCTGGACGACCTGCTGGCGATCGCCGATCGCCTGGCGGCGCGTTACCCGGACTTGCCGCTGTACTTCGACCTGGGCGAGCTGCGCGGCTACAACTATCACACCGGCGTGGTGTTCGCGGTGTTCGTACCCGGTGTCGGCCAGTCGATCGCCCAGGGTGGACGCTACGATGACATCGGCGCCGACTTCGGCCGGGCACGTCCGGCCACCGGTTTCTCCACGGATTTGAAGACCCTGGTCACACTGGGGCGAGCGGAGGTCGTATTGCCTTCTGGCGGCATCTGGATGCCGGACAGTGGCGACGCGGCCCTCTGGCAGCAGGTCTGCCAGTTGCGCAACGAGGGCCAGCGTGTGGTCCAGGCACTGCCTGGCCAGCCGCTGAGTGCTGCTCTCGAGGCGGATTGTGATCGGCAATTGATTCAGCAAGACGGGCGCTGGCAGGTTCTGCCGCTGACCCATTGAGATTCTTCGCCGGCAATGGGCCGGCAACCAAGTTGCGTGAATGAGGACAAGTGTTATGGGTAAGAATGTCGTCGTCCTGGGCACCCAGTGGGGTGATGAGGGCAAAGGCAAGATCGTCGATCTGCTGACCGAACATGCTGCCGCCGTCGTGCGTTACCAGGGCGGCCACAACGCGGGCCACACCCTGGTGATCAACGGTGAGAAGACCGTTCTGCACCTGATCCCGTCGGGTATCCTGCGAGAAGGCGTACAGTGCCTGATCGGCAACGGCGTCGTCGTCGCGCCGGACGCCCTGATGCGCGAAATCACCAAGCTCGAAGAGAAGGGCGTACCGGTTCGCGAGCGCCTGCGCATCAGCCCGGCTGCTCCGCTGATCCTGTCGTACCACGTGGCGCTGGACCAGGCCCGCGAAAAGGCCCGTGGCGAAGCCAAGATCGGCACCACCGGCCGTGGTATCGGCCCAGCCTACGAAGACAAGGTCGCCCGTCGCGGCCTGCGCGTGGGTGACCTGTTCCACCGCGAGCGTTTCGCCGCCAAGCTCGGTGAGCTGCTGGACTACCACAACTTCCAGCTGGTCAATTACTACAAAGAGCCGGCCATCGACTTCCAGCAGACCCTCGACGAGTGCATGGCCTATGCCGAGCAGCTCAAGCCGATGATGCTCGACGTCACCGCCGAACTGCACAACCTGCGCCGTGCCGGCAAGGACATCATGTTCGAAGGCGCCCAGGGCTCGCTGCTGGACATCGACCACGGCACCTACCCGTACGTCACCAGCTCGAACACCACCGCTGGCGGCATCTCCACCGGTTCCGGCGTTGGCCCGATGTACCTGGACTACATCCTCGGTATCACCAAGGCCTACACCACCCGCGTGGGTTCCGGTCCGTTCCCGACCGAACTGTTCGACGAAACCGGTGCTACCCTGGCCAAGCGTGGCCATGAGTTCGGCTCCACCACCGGTCGTGCCCGTCGCTGCGGCTGGTTCGATGCCGTGATCCTGCGTCGTGCCATCGACGTCAACAGCATCTCGGGTATCTGCCTGACCAAGCTGGACGTGCTGGACGGTCTGGAAACCATCAACATCTGCGTCGGCTACAAGAACGAGAACGGTGCGGTGATCGACGCGCCTTCCGATGCCGACAGCTACATCGGCCTGGAGCCGGTGTACGAAGAGATGCCAGGCTGGAGCGAGTCGACCCTGGGCGTGAAAGCCCTGGAAGAGCTGCCGCAGGCCGCGCGCAACTACATCAAGCGCATCGAGGAGCTGGTCGGTGCCCCGATCGACATCATCTCCACCGGCCCGGACCGCAACGAGACCATCGTGCTGCGTCATCCGTTCGCCTGATCTGCCTTCTGGCTGATCCTGCGCCGCAGCCCTGCAAGGGGTTGCGGCGTTTTTGTTCCTGGCTGCAGTGGTCTTTCGCGGGTAAGCCCGCTACCACGGTGCATCGGTCTGCTAGACCTTGGCGTATTTCCCTCCTGCTTCAGGCATGACCCTTGCTGTAAGAAGATTCTGTAGATGCCATCAAAGTAATGGCGCCAGAAACACGGGGGTTCAAACGTGTCTGCCATCCTCTCTCTGTTACGAAGCCGCCTCCTGCGGCCTGTTTTTGTTGCACTTGGTATCGCTCTTCTGGTGCAAGTCGTGGTCGCCGTCGTGCTGACCCGCAGCACCGTCACTGCGCTGGAGGCCGACCTGGGCGAACGCCTGGGCGCTGACAGTCGCAAGCTGGCAGGTGAGCTGGAGCAGGCCGGGCAAGATGTGCGCTCCGGTCTCGACAGCCTCTCGGCCAGTACCCGGCAACGCCTGAGCGCGGGGCTTTCCACGCGATTACAGAGCGAACAGCAACAGCTACGCACCACGCTGGAGCAAAGCCTCAAGGAGTCGGCCAACGATATGGCCGAGTTGCTGGCCTCGGTGGCACCGAGGGCGATCTGGGACAATGACGTCCCCACCCTATCTGACTTCGCTCGTCGCGCGCAGCGCAATCCCAACGTGTTGTTCGTGATCTACGACAACGCCGAGGGCGAGCACCTCACCCGTTACCTCAACCGCCAGAACCCGATCAATCAGGCGCTGATGGAAAAGGGTCAGGGCGAGCGGGCGCTGGACAAGGTGCTCGACGCTGCGCGCCGGGATCCATCGGTTTACTTCGTCGAGGCTTCGATCAGCCCCAATGGCGCCCAGATCGGCAAGGTACTCATGGGGGTCTCGACCGCTGCCGTCGATCAAGAGCTCAAGGCGCTCGACCAGCGCTTTGCCGCCCTGATCGCAAGTGGCGAGCAACTGGTCGGCGAGAGCCTCGGCGCTGCCGCGGCCGATAGCGGCAAGACCCTGCAGGCTCGTCTTGAGACCGCGCAGAACAGCGCCACTGCCATGCAGGCCAATACCGCGCAGACGGTTCGCGACGCGGCCGGCGAGCTGCGTTGGCGCATCGGCGTCGGCCTGGTGCTGGTCGGGCTTGGCGTGCTGTTGGTGGTTGCCGTGGTGCTGGGGCGACGAGTGGTCAGCAAGCTGCGCCTGCTCATTGCTGCCCTCGACGACCTGGCCGCCGGGGAGGGCGACCTGACCAAGCGTGTGGCGCTCGACAGCCGTGACGAGATCGGCGACATGGCGTCGGCGGTCAACCGCTTCGTCGACAAGCTTCAGCCGATCGTTCGCGAAGCCGGTGAAGTGGCCCAGCGTACCGGGGTGGAAATCGGCACCATGGCCCAGCGCAATGCGGGGGCCGATGCAGCGGCAGCGTTGCAGCGCGACGAGGTGGCGGCGAGTCTGCGCGACCTGTCGAGCATGGCCGACGAGGCTCAGGCCGAGAGCCACGCCATGCAGGCGGCGTTGCAGCAGGTCGTGGATATCCGCCAGGCTACCGACGAGAACAGTCGCGCTTCGACCCAGCTGGCCAAGCTGATCGAGAAGCTGGCGGGGGAAGTGGAAAGCGGCTCGCAGGTCATCGAGCGCCTCGCCAAGCAGAGCGAGCAGATCGAAGTGGTGCTGACCGTGATCCACGGCATCGCCGAGCAGACCAACCTGCTTGCGCTCAATGCGGCGATCGAGGCGGCGCGTGCCGGTGAGACAGGGCGCGGTTTTGCAGTGGTAGCCGATGAAGTGCGGGCTCTGGCAAGCAAGACGCAAAGCTCCACCGGCGATATCCAGGCGCATATCGTTGCCTTGCAACAGGGGGCGAAAGAGGCTGTGGCCACCATCGGCCAGGCGGGGCGCCAGGCCAGCGAAGGGCTGCTGGTGTTGCGTGATAACGAACGCCGCCAGCAGTCGGTGCAGGCGGCGGTGGAGCAGGTGCATGCCGCCATCGGCCTGGCGACTCGCGCCGCCGAGCAGCAAGCCAACGGCGCCCAGGCGGTGCGGGGGCGGGTCGAGAATATCCACGCGCAGGCAGAGCGCTCGGCCGAAGTGGTGATGCAGACCACGGCCAGTAGCAAGGTGCTGGATGATCTGGCGGCGCAGTTGAGGGCGAGTCTGGGGCAGTTCAGGGCTTGAGCAGGCGTCAATCCAGATAGGCAGGAGATATCGGTGAATCGCCCGGGGGCGCCAGCATTTTTGTAACGCTGTGCTTGTATCGTCAGCGCCAAGGTGCCGAACCGACCAGGCCGGCCACGGGATAAATACCGCGCGGTAGTATTCGTTAACGTTGTGGCGAATTGATATCGCTCAATGTCCGGCTGTTGCAGCTCCGCTAGGCTCGCACCTTCAGGGGGCGGCTGCAGCAGCTTCACATTCATGGAGAGAATAATAAATGCAATGGATGGGCGACATGCTGGCGGCGGTTTATGACGCGCGCGATACGCAAACGTTGTTGGAAGAGGTCAAGGCAGCCGCGCGCCGTCTGGGTTTCGATTACTGTGCTTATGGCCTGCGCACGCCGCTGCCTGTCACCAAGCCGCGGATCGTCATGCTCAGCAACTACAGCCGGTCATGGTGTGATCATTACCATGCCAATGGGTACCTGCTCCTTGACCCGACGGTCCGCCACTGTCAGCGCTCGATGCAGCCAGTGGTCTGGGGCGACGAAATATTCGCCGACGCTCCGCAGTTGTGGGATGAGGCACGGCAGGCCGGTCTTCGCCACGGTTGGGCGCAATCGTGTCTGGAGGGGAGCAAGGGCGGGGGGATGCTGACCTTGGCGCGCTCTGGCGAAGGGATCGGCGCATGTGAGTTGCGTGCCCATGAGACGCGGATGCGCTGGCTGGCGAATGTCGCCCACCAAGGCTTCTCGCGGCTGCTCTCGGACTCCTGGCAACCGCAGCCGCAGTCCCCGCTCTCCGAACGTGAGCGCGAAGTGCTGCGTTGGGCTGCCGATGGCAAGACGCTCAACGAGGTTGCCGACATCCTCACCTTGTCGATTGAAACGGTGAAATTCCACACCCGCAATGCCGGCGCCAAACTGGGCGCTGCAAATCGTACGGCAGCGGTAGCGCGGGCGGCGCTTCTGGGGTTGCTGGCCTAGCGCGAACGCCCTGCGCTTATGTGCAGAAGTACCCTGCCAAATAGTGCAGTTTTGCTATCACCCTACTTCGAGTCGAATACGCGTCCTTTCCACATTGGCCGGAGGACGCGAGATGGAAATCGTCGTTGGAACACAGCAGGAGCTGGGGCAGGCGCGCTTGCTGCAGATGGACCGTTACCGTTATCGGGTATTCGTCGACACCCTGGGGTGGGAGTTAGCGTGTGATCCAGGTCGCGAGCGTGATCAGTTCGACCATGACGAGACGCTCTATGTGCTTGCCTGCAATGATCAGGAGCAGGTCATAGGCACGGCGCGTGTGCTGCCTACCAACCAACGCTACCTGCTTGCAGAAGTATTCCCGCAGTTGATGGGCGATCAGACACTGCCGTGTGATTCGCGGATCTGGGAGCTGTCGCGTTTCTCCGCCATGGATTTTGGTCTGGCCGGGCGGACCTCTGGCGGCCAATTTTCTTCCGTCGTCGCCACGCAGTTGCTGGATGCCGTGTTGCGCTGTGCGGCCGCTCGGGGCGTGCGGCAGTTGATCACCGTGTCGCCACTAGGCATCGAGCGATTGCTGCGCCGTGCAGGCTATCGCGCCCGTCGAGCTGCGGCGCCGGTGCGCGTGGGCGACCATTGGCTATTCGCTTGCTGGATCGACGTCCCGACCCAGGCCTGCACAATTGGGGAGGTTACAGATGCCGCGGACTATCGTTCAATCCACCGCGCCGCATGAACCCCCCTGGCTGCGGCCTGGACACCATCACTTGAAAGGACTTCTCCATGGATAACATTCTGGTCGTAATCGGTCATCCTGACTTGAGCAGCTCGCGGGCCAATGCCGCCATCGTCGAAGCCCTGCAAGGTAGCAATGTCACGCTGCACCCCCTGTCGGCCGCACTGGGCAGCAATGGCTTCGACATCGCCGCCGAGCAGAAGCTGCTGTGTGCCCACGAACGCATCGTGCTGCTGTTCCCGCTGTACTGGTACTCGTGCCCGGCGTTGATGAAGCGCTGGATCGACGATGTCTTCACGCCCGGTTTTGCCTATGCGCGCGGTGGTGACAAGCTGCAGGACAAGGAGTTTCTGATCGTCACCACCGTCGGGGCGCCAGCGTCCGGCTACCGTGCGGGCGGGTTCAACCGTTTTACCCTGGATGAGCTTCTGCGACCGCTGCAGCAGACCGTTGCCTACGTGAAAGGTCATTACCTGCCGCCGATTCCGTTGTTCGAGTCGGTGTTCATCGCCGATGAGCCGCTGGACGAGTCGGCGCGTGAAATCGCGGGCTTGATCACCAGCCGCCAGGAGTCACCCGACGAGGCCTACGAGAAGCTCCTGCTCAAGGCCGAATTGGCTGCCATCGCCCTGCTCCAGCAATGACAGGGGCATGCAGATGATGCCCGCGGCCCTGATTTGCGCCCCCAAGGATGTTCGCCTGGTCGCCGAGCTTGCGCAGCTGGATTTCCTGCACTGCGCTGCGGTGCGCATCGGCGGGCGCGTCACGGCCCTGCAGGCATACTGCGCGATGACTGCGCATATCCCGGCGTGGCTCTCTGCGGCTTTTCGCCTTCGTGACTTCGTTTCCCGCCGGTTCCGTGTGGCCGACATCCATGGTTTCACACCCCGAACGGCCGAGCGGGAACCTGCGGTGGGCGAGCGCCTCGACTTCTTCACGGTGGAGGCGATCGATGCGCATCGGCTGGTGCTCACTTCGCGCGATACGCACTTGGCGGTCATGGTCTGCCTCGATCTCACGCCCGCAGGCGAGGGAGTGCAGCGCTTGAGCGTGACGACCTCCGTCCAGCGGTACAACGCCTTCGGAAGGCTTTACATGATCCCGGTCGGCCCTGCTCACGGCCCCATCGTCAAGCGCATGCTGAAGAACGCTGTGCTCGCCTTCCCCGTCGAACCCTAATAGGTAATCAACATGGAACGTCAGTTACCCCTGACTCCACAGGTCTTGCACAAAGGGACTGTGGACGACGTACTGCTCTGCGGATTTCAGGATCTTCTGCCGGCTCGTCTGACCGTCGAAGAGACCAACTTCCTGCTCGAACATCTCGATGAGCGCGGGTGTGCTGCGTTGGGCGTCCTGTATCGCGACGACGCTCAAGGTGGCCGGGTGCTTGCCAGCATTCCCACCACACTCGGGCAGGAAGATTTCGACTCCCTCGACAGTTTCGAAATGAATGCCCAGGCCTACTATGCCTTGCACGAGGGGGGCTACCGACTGTCCGCTGCGTGGCTACCGCGTCAGGTCGAGTGCTACCTGCAGAGGCGTTTCGGGTTGCCGGCAGCAGATCCGGCGTTGGTCACTCAATTGGCCGACACGCTGCACGCGCTGCCGGGTTGGACACGTGCCAACCTGTCGTCGTACGGCCTGATGAACGACACCAACAACTACTTTTTCTACAACAAGCCCCATGAGCACGTGCCTGGCCTGATGCTGATCGAAGTGGCTCGTCAGGCGATGTACCATTATTTCTATAGCCATTCGGGTTACCGGCGCGGTGAAATCTCGATCTCGATCGAAGACTTGTCCGTCTCCTTCAATAACTACACCGAGTCCACCTATGCGGTGGAGGTTGTAGTCCAGCACAGCGCTGGCGAGAAGCGCGCCCTGCCCCGGACGGTGGACAAGACCGCGATGTTCTTCCAGAACGGTAATCTGGTCACCACGCTGCGCCTGCGTGGCAGTGCGATCAAGATGCCGCTTTTCAAGCGCATGCGCACGGTCAACTTTCCGGAGAGCCACTGGTTCGCCCCCTCCAACCGCGTGTTGCCGCAGGTTTTGTTGCACACGGCGCGCGGCACGGCAGTCGAGGGGTTGCTCGAGCATGTTTCACTGCGGGCGGTGAGGTTTCGCGTGGAGGAAAACGCGCAGGCCCATGAGGTGGTGCAACTGTCCATCTATGTGCGGGACATGGGTTTTCTGAGCTTTCCGATCGTCGAGTGCCGACCTTCACAACAGCCCGCGGTGCAACTGGCCGTATTCGCCAAGCTTGATCGCGCCACGCTGTCGACGCTCAAGGAAGTCATCAAGTGCCACTGCTTCCACGAGCCCTTGCAGGAACTGTCGGTGGCTGCCCTGGCAAGCAATGATGCCCAGGGCGCGCCTTGCAATGATCGGCAGAGCGGGTAACCGGCGTGGCCTCGGGATACCCGCTGACGCGCCAGTCCATCACCCTCGGACGACACCTGAACCTGAAGAACCGTGTGTACTTCGCACCCATGGGTATCGATCTGGGTCGTGAAGGTTGCCTGACGCCGCAGATGCTGACCTTCTACAAGGGCATCATCGATGGAGGCTGCGCCATGGTGGTATTGGCCAACTCCGCAGTCGATGCATCCACACGGCTGCACGAGGGAGGGTTGTGCCTGTACGAGCAGCGTCACGTCCACCACTTGGCGCCGCTGATCGACTACGGGCGGGAAAATGCCTGCCCCGTGGTCGTGCAATTGCAGCACTACGGCAGCCAGGGCGATCTGGCTCGCAGTGGCGGAGTTCTACTGGCGCCCAGCCGGGCAGTGGGTAGTCGAAGTCGTCGCGGCACGAGGGTCATGACTCACGAGGATGCCCGCAGCGTCTGTGCCCAGTTCGCCCATGCAGCACGTCTGGCGCAGCAAGCCGGCGCCCGCATGGTGCAATTGCAGGCCTCCAATGGCTACCTGTTGAGCAGCTTTCTCTCGCCCTACAGCAACCGGCGAACGGATCGCTACGGCGGCTCGCCATTGCGCCGGGCCCGCCTGCTGCTGGAGGTCATGGACGCGATCGTGGAGGCAACCCAGGGCGGCATCGACATCTCCGTACGTCTGGGTATCGATGATTGCCTGGGTGACAAGGGGCAGCAACCGGCCCTGCTCGAGCAGGTGGTGCCTGCGCTGGAGCGTGCAGGCGTGGCGGCCTTGATGTGCTCGGCGGCAATCAAGGAAACGTTCCATTACATGCTGCGCGCCGATCCGCGTGTGCACGCCATGCTGGTGCATGGCGTGAAGCACATCCGCGAACTGACGTCGCTCCCGGTCGGCTTTGCCGGCTTCACTGGCTCGCTGGCCCAGGCCGAAGCCTTGCTCGAGCTGGGCGTGACTGACCTGGTGGGCATGAGTCGTGCCCTGTTCGCTGACAACGACCTGGTGAACAAGTCGTTGCAGGGCAAGCCGGGAAGTGTTCATGCCTGTCGATTCGAGGGCAACTGTTTCCGTGACAAGAGCAATCCCCAGCTGGATCGCGTGTACTGCTGCGTCAATGACCGGTACAAGCGGCCAGCCTCTATTCGATATGACTAAGGAGAGTCCAGATGCAGTTTCAGGGAAAGACCATCGTTGTCACCGGTGGCAGCAGTGGTATCGGCCTGAGCATTGCCCGGCGGCTGAGCGAGGAGGGGGCGCGCGTCGTTGTGCTCGGCCGCAGCCTGGAGAAGGGGCGTTCGGCGCTTGAGCAACTGGGCGCGCAGGCCAGTTTCATCCCGTGCGATGTAGCTGAGCCTGGCGCGGTGCGCGATGCCTTCGCCGAGATAGAGGCGCGTTTCGGCGGACTCGACCATGCCGTCAATGCCGCGGGTATCACTGCACCATATGCGCAGGTCGCCGACCTTCAGGTACAGGACTGGGAGCGGGTCGTGCGTATCAATCTGAGCGGCCCGTTGTATTGCCTGCAACATGAGTTGCGGTTGATCGCCAGGAAGGCAGGCGGCTCGATCGTCAATCTGTCCTCCTGCGCGGGGGTGATGGCCATGCCCAACCAGGCTGCTTATGTGGCGAGCAAGGCAGGGCTCAACGCCCTGACCCAAGTGGTGGCGATGGAGAATGCCTGCGACCGCGATGGGCGCCATGCAGTGCGTGTCAATGCGGTAGCGCCAGGGCCGATTCTTGGCGGGATGAACTCTCCGGAGCGGCTGGCGGCCAATCCTGGGGGCACCGAGCGCAAGATCAACGCTACGGTCATGAAGCGCTTCGGCGAGGCAGGCGAGGTGGCTGCTGCAGTGTTGTTCCTGCTTGGCGACGGCGCCAGCTACATGACTGGCAGCGTGTTGAGCGTCGATGGCGGCTATCACATCGGCAAGTTCGAGTGAGGCACTGATGGCTCACATATTCATTACGGGCGTCAGTTCGGGCATCGGGCTGGCACTGGCCAGGTTACACTTGGAGCGGGGCGATGAGGTCTGGGGTATTTCGCGACGGGTACCAACGGCGCTGCTGGAGCATCCACGCATGCATTTCCGGGCGCTGGATCTTTGTGCGGGCGAGGCTGTCCAGCCTGTTCTGCAGGCCTTCATCGGTGAGACGACATTCGAAACGGCCTACCTTAATGCCGGAACATTCGGCAGCGCGCCGGAGCTTGCGAGCAATACGCCAGTGGAGTCCTTCCGCTCGGTGCTGGAGCTCAATCTGGTAGCGGTGAAATGGGTGCTTGACCTGCTGCTGTGCCGACAGGCCAAGGTTAGCCAGGTGGTGTTCTCGGCCTCGGTTTCAGGCATTCGTCAGCGCGCAGGCATGCTTTCCTACAGTGTCTCCAAGGCCGCCCTCAACGCCCTGGCCAAGGTCTACCAGCTGGAGAATCCGCAGGTGTTCTTTGCGGTGCTCGGGTTATGCAATGTCGCCACCACCGTGGCGCAAACCATCCTGCAGGCCGACGAGCGCTTTCCCGAACTGGTGGCTTTGCGAGAGCGCTCGACGCAGCCGGGGTACATCGTCAGTGCGCAACAACGCGCCGCGCAAATCGTCGAACTGCTTGGTCGACGTCACGCGATCGCGCTGCAATCAGGACAATTCTACGAAGTCAGAGCGCTTCTCGAACGCATGCACATGGAGGTTTGCCAATGAATCAATCCCGTTACGCCAACATCGTCCGCATCGGCGCGATCTATGACATCGTCGCCACCCTGCCATTTGCCGTTCCACTGCTGAGTGCCTGGGCATTCCAGCTTTTTGCCGGGCTCGATGCCTGGCTTGGCCTGGGTACGTCCTTCAGTGTGCTCGACCCAACCTCGATGTTCTTCATCAATCTAGGCGCCCTGGCTTATGTCATCTGGGGTGTGGCGCGCCTGCGCGAACCTTCGGTGGCCAATGGTCGGCTCGATGCGCTGTTGCGTCTGTTGGTCGTCGGTCTGCAGATGGTGGCTCTGAGCCAGGGAGCGACGCCGATCCTTTGGGGGCTGGCGGTGGTTCTTTCGGTTTTCGCGGTATTGCAGTTGCGCAGACCGGACCATGCCGTCAGTGCCGGACCGGAAAAACGCGCGCTGGGCTATTGAATGGCTGGGCCCGGGCTGCCTGCGCCCGGGCCTCGATGCTACGCCTTGTTCAGGTACATCCGTGTCGTCAGCAGGTATACCGGCAATCCCGATACCAGGATCAGCAGCGCCGCGTAGGGCGCGGCGGCCGCGAACTCGACATTGGCAGTATGCGCCCAGACTTCCGTGGCCAGGGTAGTCATGCCAGTCGGGCTGAGCAGCAAGGTCGCGGTCAGCTCCTTCATGGCATCCAGGAACACCAGGGCGAAGGCCGCAGCCAGGGCCGGGAAGATGATCGGTAGCGTGACCCGGCAGAATGCCGCGAAGCTGCTGGCGCCCAGGGTGCGGGCGGCTTCCTCGAGCGTTGGCGAGGCCTTGTTCAGCGCTGTGCGCACTGGCGCCTGGGCCAGCGGCAGGAAGAGCAGGGCGTAGGCCAGGATCAGCAGCGCAGTGGTCTGGTAGAGCGCTGGCACGTAGTGCAGGGCGAAGAACACCAGGGTCAGAGCGATCACCAGGCCGGGAAGCGCATGCAGCAGGTAGGGCAGGCGTTCGGCCCAGATCGCCAGGCGGCCTTTATAGCGCACCACCAGGAAGCTGATCGGCAATGCCAGCACTACGCAGAAGCCAGCACCGCCCAGCGATACCGACAGGGAGGTCAGCAAGGCCTTGCCGATTGCCGCCGCCGGGAAGGCTGCCGACGAGCCGACACTCAGCCAATAGCCAAGCATGGCCAGCGGAATGCCGCTGCCCAGCACCGCCAGCCCGAGACAGAACAGCTGTGCTGGCAGGCTCCAGCCTTTGAGCCGCAAGGGCTGTGCCCGACGCGCCACGCCCTGGCCGATGCGCACGTGGCGGGCCTTGCCGCGCACGCGCAGCTCCAGCCAGAGCATCACCAGGCACAGTGCGAGCAGCACAGCCGAGAGCATTGCGGCGTTGGCGTTGCTGAACTCCAGTTCGAACTGCTGGTAGATCGCCGTGGTGAAGGTCTGCAGGCCGAGGATCGACAGTGCGCCGAACTCCACCAGCATGTGCAGGGCGATCAGCAGCGCGCCGCCGAGCATGGCGGGCCACAGCAATGGCAGGGTGACCTTGAGGAACACGCCCCAGCGGCTGCAACCGAGGGTGCGCGCCGACTCCTCCAGCGAGGTGTCGAGGTTGCGCAAGGTTGCCGCCACCGGCAGGAACACCAGCGGATACTTCGACAGCGCCATGACCAGGATCGCCCCGCCGAGCCCTTCGAAGTCCGAGCTCAGCGACACCCAGGTAAAGCTGCTGACGAACGAAGGTACGGCAAACGGCAGGCACAGCACCACGCCCCACAGGCGGCGCCCGCGCAGGTCGCTGCGTTCGAGCAGCCAGGCCAGCGCCAGGCCGACCACCATGCACACCAGGGTAACCCCCACCATCAGCAGCAAGGTGTTGCGCAGCAACCCCCACACGAATGGGCGCCAGAGCAGGCGCAGGGCTTCATGCAAGCCGGCTTCCCAGGCCTTGATGGCGACATACAGCAGTGGCAGCAGGCTCATCGCCACCAGGAACAGCACAGGCAGCACCACCCACACGGAGGGGCGCTTGCGGCGTGGCACGAAGCGTACCAGGGCCGGATCGGGCGCGGCGGCAGTCATCAGAGCAGACCGACCTCACGTTCGAGCTCGATGGCTTCTTCGGCATTGCCAAGGTCGGCCGGGCTGATCTTCGGTGGACGCAGCTCTTCGAACGGCTTCAGGCCGCGGTCGGAGACCATGCCTTTGTGCAGGGGATATTCGGCGGTGGTCTGGGTGATCACGCGCTGGCCTTCTTCGCTGGCCATCCAGTTGAGCAGTGCCTGGGCTTCCTTGGGATGCTTGCTGGCCTTGACGGCCGCAGCGCCGGAGATGGTCACCAGGTTGCCGGCGTCACCGTCGGCCAGGTAGTAGAGCTTGGAGTCGAGCTTGCCGCGCTCGCGCTCCAGGGCGTACCAGTAATAGTTATTCACCAGCACGGCAGCGACTTCGCCTTTTTCCACTGCTTTCAGTGCAACCATGTTGTTGGTGTAGGTCTTGCCGAACGCCTTCAGGCCGGTCAGCCATTCTTCAGTGGCTTCGCGGCCGTGCATCTTGAGGATGGCGACGGCCTGCTCCTGGAAGGCGCCACTGGTCGGCACGTAACCGACGCGGCCATCCCACTCGGGATCGGCAAAGTCCATCACGGTGGTGGGGAGGTCTTTCTCGTCGATCTTCTTCGGGTTGTAGACCACCACGCGGGTGCGCGCGGTCACGCCCATCCAGGTGCCGTTGGCGCCCACGTATTCCTTGGGCAGCATGTCCAGCGTGGCGTCGTCGATCTTCGCCAGCAGGCCCAGTTCGCCCAGGTTGTTCAGTGGCGGGGATTCTTCGGTGTAGATGATGTCGGCAGGCGAGCGCGCGCCTTCCTCGATGATCTGGCTGGCCAGCTGATTGCTGCTGCCCTTGCGGATATTGATGTGGATACCGGTCTTGGCCTCGTAGGCCTTGGCGATGGCTTCGCCGATTTCCTTGTGCTGGCCGTTGTACATGGTCAGCGTGACCGGTTCGTCTGCCAGGGCGGCCGGCGCGCCAATCACCAGGCCCAGGACAGCGGCGGCCAGGGTGCGCATCAGCGGTTTCGGGCGGATCGTCATGCGGGTACTTCCTCGCTTACGGCTACATATTTCGAAACAATGGTAAACGAAATCGTTTCTCATGTGGCCGTATGAAGGCAAATAGTCGAGGGGAGGCGGATGCGGGGGCAGTGGGGGGCAAAAATCGCAGGCAAGAAAAAACCCACTAGCAAGCTAGTGGGTTTTTATATGGTGCCCAGGAGAAGACTCGAACTTCCACGACCGTTAAGTCACTGATACCTGAAACCAGCGCGTCTACCAATTCCGCCACCTGGGCAAAGCTTTTACATCTACT
Source organism: Pseudomonas putida (assembly GCF_001636055.1). Classification (NCBI taxonomy): domain Bacteria; kingdom Pseudomonadati; phylum Pseudomonadota; class Gammaproteobacteria; order Pseudomonadales; family Pseudomonadaceae; genus Pseudomonas; species Pseudomonas putida. The sequence continues at coordinate 5,637,107 of NZ_CP011789.1, read as the reverse complement.
GCATGAAACTTGAATCGTGTTGCTGAATGACAGAAAAATCTGCTATCTATCACTCGAAATATTTGGTGCCCAGGAGAAGACTCGAACTTCCACGACCGTTAAGTCACTGATACCTGAAACCAGCGCGTCTACCAATTCCGCCACCTGGGCACACATTTTGTCGAGGTCACATGATGCTTTACATCAGGTTTCATCTCAACTACAACGTCGGCTGTCCGTCGTTGTGGTGCGCACTATACGGATGCCCCTGAGGGCTGTAAAGCCCCGGATCGAAAAAAATTTCAAAAAATTCAAGTTGTTGATTCCAGTGACCTAATGCCGCTGCCGGGGTGCCCCGCAGGGGCTGTCCAAGGCAAAGATTTCCGGTTTCAATACGCCTATGCCAGAATTCCTATCTATATACCCCAAGGTGAACCCCTTCTGATGGCCGATTGGCAATCCCTCGATCCCGAGGCCGCTCGCGAAGCGGAAAAATACGAGAATCCCATCCCCAGCCGTGAGCTGATCCTGCAGCGCCTTGCCGACCGTGGCGAACCCGCCGCGCGCGAGGAGCTGGCGGCAGAGTTCGGTCTGTACGAAGAAGACCAGATCGAGGCCCTGCGCCGCCGTCTGCGCGCGATGGAGCGTGATGGTCAGCTTATCTATACCCGGCGCGGCACCTATGCCCCGGTAGACAAGCTCGACCTGATCTGCGGCCGCGTCTCCGGCCACCGCGATGGCTTCGGCTTCCTGATCCCCGACGACGGCAGCGAAGACCTGTTCCTCAGCCCTGCGCAGATGCGCCTGGTGTTCGACGGCGACCGCGGCCTTGCCCGCGTGTCCGGTGTCGATCGCCGTGGCCGCCGCGAAGGCGTGCTGGTCGAGATCATCTCCCGCGCCCATGAAAGCGTGGTTGGCCGCTACTTCGAAGAAGGCGGCATCGGCTATGTGACCCCCGACAACCCGAAGATCCAGCAGGAAGTGCTGGTGACTGCGGGGCGCAACGGCGGCGCCAAGATCGGCCAGTTCGTCGAGATCAAGATCACCCACTGGCCGACCCCGCGGTTCCAGCCGCAAGGTGATGTGGTCGAGGTGATCGGTAACTACATGGCGCCGGGCATGGAGATCGATGTCGCCCTGCGCAGCTACGACATCCCCCACGTCTGGCCCAAGGACGTGATCAAGGAAGCGCGCAAGTTCCGCTCCGAAGTCGAAGAGAAGGACAAGGAAAAGCGCATCGACCTGCGCCACCTGCCGTTCGTCACCATCGACGGCGAGGACGCCCGCGACTTCGACGACGCCGTCTATTGCGAGCCGCTGGGCAAGCTGCGCCTGTTCTCCGGCGGCTGGCGCCTGTACGTGGCGATCGCCGACGTTTCCAGCTACGTGCGCCTGGGCTCGGCCCTGGACGTCGAGGCCCAGCAGCGTGGCAACTCGGTGTACTTCCCCGAGCGTGTGATTCCGATGCTGCCCGAGGAACTCTCCAACGGTCTGTGCTCGCTGAATCCGCATGTCGATCGCCTGGCCATGGTCTGCGAGATGACCATCAACAAGGCCGGCCAGATGGTCGACTACCAGTTCTACGAAGGCGTGATCCACTCCCATGCGCGTCTGACCTACAACAAGGTCAGCAGCATGCTCGAGCACTCCCGCACCCGCGAGGGCAAGGCCCTGCGCGAGGAGTACAGCGCGGTACTACCGGACCTCAAGCACCTCTACGCGCTGTACAAGGTGCTGGTCGATGCCCGTCATACCCGTGGTGCGATCGACTTCGAAACCCAGGAAACCCGGATCATCTTCGGCGAAGACCGCAAGATCGACGAAATTCGTCCGACCGTGCGCAACGACGCCCACAAGTTGATCGAGGAATGCATGCTGGCGGCCAACGTCGCCACTGCCGAGTTCCTGCAGAAGCACAACGTGCCGTCTCTGTACCGCGTGCACGATGGGCCGCCACCGGAGCGCCTGGAAAAACTGCGCGCCTTCCTCGGTGAGCTGGGTCTGTCGCTGCACAAGGGCAAGGACCCCTCGCCGAAGGACTACCAGGCCCTGCTGGCGAGCATCGCCGGGCGCCCGGACTTCCACCTGATCCAGACCGTCATGCTGCGCTCGCTGAGTCAGGCGGTGTACAGCACCGAGAACAATGGCCACTTCGGCCTGAACTACGAGGCGTACACCCACTTCACCTCACCGATCCGCCGTTACCCGGACCTGTTGGTGCACCGCGCCATCCGTAGCGTGATCCGCTCGAAGATCGACACCCCGCACGTCAAGCGCGCCGGTGCGATGAGCATTCCCAAGGCGCGGATCTACCCGTACGACGAGAACAGCCTCGAGCAGATGGGCGAGCAGTGCTCGATGACCGAGCGCCGTGCCGATGAAGCCACCCGCGACGTGGTCAACTGGCTCAAGTGCGAATACATGCGTGATCGCGTGGGCGAAACCTTCCCAGGCGTGATCACCGCGGTGACCGGTTTCGGCCTGTTCATCGAGCTGACCGACATCTATGTCGAGGGTCTGGTGCACGTCAGTGCGCTGCCGGGCGACTACTACCACTTCGATCCTGTGCATCACCGCCTCGCCGGTGAGCGCACCGGTCGCAGCTTCCGCCTGGGCGACACCATCGAAGTGAAGGTGATGCGCGTCGACCTCGAGCAGCGCAAGATCGACTTCGAACTTTCCGAAGCCGCGATCAAGGCGCCGGGCGGCCGCAAGCCGCGTAGCGAATCGGCTGACGCCGGCAAGCCTGCGACCATCAAGGGTGCGGCCAAGTCTGAACCGGCACCGGCCACCGAGGCGAGGATCTCGCCCAAGCCGCGCAGCCGCAAGAGCGAAGCTTCTGAAGCCTACTTCCCGAAAGACGCCGTGCAGCGTAACGCCGAAGTGCGCAAGAGCCGCGAGATGAAGAAGGCGCTGATGGGGGATGCGCGGCAGCACACCAGCAGCAAGGCCGAGAAGGGCAGCAAGGCTGCGGGCAAGACCAAGCATCGCAAAGGCCCGTCGAAGTCCGGCGCGCCGCGTAAGGGCAAGAGCGGCAAGTCATGAGTCAGCTGGAAAAAATCTACGGCGTACATGCCGTGCAGGCGTTGCTGCAGCACCATCCCAAGCGGGTCAAGCAGATCTGGTTGTCGGAAGGGCGTAGCGAGCCGCGTCTTCAGGCGCTGCTGGCACTGGCTGCAGAAAACCGCGTTGCGGTCGGCCAGGCCGAGCGCCGTGAGCTGGACGCCTGGGTCGAGGGCGTGCACCAGGGTGTGGTCGCCGAGGTGAGCCCAAGCCAGGTGTGGGGCGAAGCGATGCTCGAGGAGTTGCTCGAGCGCACCGAGACGCCGCCGCTGATCCTGGTGCTCGACGGTGTCACCGACCCGCACAACCTCGGCGCCTGCCTGCGCACCGCCGATGCTGCGGGCGCAACTGCCGTGGTGATTCCCAAGGACAAGTCGGCCACACTCACAGGCGTGGTGCGCAAGGTCGCCTGTGGCGCTGCCGAGGTAATCCCGCTGGTGGCCGTGACCAACCTGGCGCGCACCCTGGAGAAACTCCAGCAGCGCGGCCTGTGGGTGGTCGGCACTGCTGGCGAAGCGGAGCAGGAGATCTACCAGCAGGACCTCACCGGTCCGCTGGTGATGATCATGGGCGCAGAAGGCAAGGGCATGCGCCGCCTGACCCGTGAGCATTGCGACTTCCTGGTGAAGCTGCCGATGGCTGGTAGTGTCAGCAGTCTGAACGTCTCGGTGGCGACCGGGGTGTGTCTGTTCGAGGCGGTGAGGCAGCGTCAGGCCAAGCGTTGAGGGTCTGAAGCGGCGGTGATGCTTTCGCGGGCAAGCCCGCGAAAGCATCACCGCCGTGTTCACATATGCCGCCAATATGTTTCCGACTGTTCAAATAATCGCCAATCACCTTGCTTGTCCAACCCGCCTTCTCTACAATTGCGCCCCTTGCCGAGCTGGCGGGTGCGCATGTGCCTCCTCTCAAGCAAGACATACAGTGTCATTCACTCCTTGTCTGACCAGATTCGCTGGCAGACTACTAACCCGTAAGGAGCATTCATGCGTCATTACGAAATCATCTTCCTGGTTCACCCGGACCAGAGCGAGCAAGTCGGCGGCATGGTCGAGCGTTACACCAAGCTGATCGAAGAAGATGGTGGCAAGATCCACCGCCTGGAAGACTGGGGCCGTCGTCAACTGGCCTACGCAATCAACAATGTTCACAAGGCTCACTACGTGATGCTGAACGTTGAGTGCACCGGCAAGGCCCTGGCCGAGCTGGAAGACAACTTCCGCTACAACGATGCCGTTATCCGTAACCTGGTCATCCGTCGCGACGAAGCCGTTACCGGTCAGTCCGAGATGCTGAAGGCTGAAGAGAACCGCAGCGAGCGCCGTGAGCGTCGCGAGCGTCCTGAGCATGCTGACTCCGCCGATGGCGACGACAGCAATGACAGCGACTCCAGCGATAACGCTGACGAGTAATCCACGGACCTTTAGAGGAGCCTATTAAATGGCACGTTTCTTCCGTCGTCGTAAATTCTGCCGCTTCACTGCTGAAGACGTGAAAGAGATCGACTTCAAAGATCTCAACACCCTGAAAGCTTACGTATCCGAAACCGGCAAGATCGTTCCAAGCCGTATCACTGGTACCAAAGCTCGTTATCAGCGTCAGCTGGCTACCGCTATCAAGCGCGCCCGCTTCCTGGCCCTGCTGCCCTACACCGACAGCCACGGCCGCTGAGACCGGGTCGTCGACAAGTAGTAAGGGATAGGCATGCGAGCGTTGGCTGATTTCATCATGCGCGGTCGTGTGCAGGCCACTGTCGTGGTGGCTGGTTGTGCGGCATTGCCGCTGTTGTTCTGGTTGAGTGCCGCCGCCGGGAGCCTGGTGTTCCTGCGGCGTGGTTTCAAGGACGCATCCTCGGTCATCGTGTGGGGCATCTTGCCCGCGCTGGCCTGGTGGATCTTCGGTGAGCCGCGCACCTTGATGGTGCTGCTGGGGACGCTGGGGCTGGCTGCGCTGTTGCGCGCCGGGCACTCCTGGAACCGGGTGCTGTTGTCCAGCATCGCCTTGGGCCTGTTGTACGGTGTCATCCTCGGTTCAGTGTTCCGCGAACCGATCGAAGCTCTGGCGCGAGCGCTTGAAAAAGCCCTGCCGCAGATGCTCGACGGTCTCTACCAGCAGTTGTCGGTAGAGGAGCAGGCACACCTGGGGGCACTCATCGTACCGGTGCTCAACGGCCTGATTGCAGCTTTGCTGCAGGTCGTCAGCGTTCTGGCCCTGATGTTGGGCCGGTACTGGCAGGCCGCGTTGTACAACCCGGGAGGTTTCGGCCGCGAGTTTCAAGCGGTGCGGATTCCCCTGGTGCCGGCACTGGTGCTGCTGGCGTGCATGGTGTTCGGGCCGAACTTCGGTTCCGCCGTCGCCTTGCTTACGCCGCTGTGCAGTGTGCCGCTCATGTTCGCGGGCATTGCCCTGCTGCATGGGCTGGTGGCCCAGAAACGCTTGGCCAGGTTCTGGCTGGTGGGGTTGTACGTGACGCTGGTGCTGTTCATGCAGCTGACCTATCCGTTGCTCGTGGTCTTGGCCATTGTCGACAGCCTGATTGATTTTCGCGGTCGCCACTCCCCCAAGGGGAATGATTCCGCGAACGGTGAAGGTTAAAAGTTAAGAGGTTTTACCAAATGGAACTGATCCTGCTGGAAAAAGTCGCCAACCTGGGCAACCTGGGCGACAAAGTAAAAGTTAAGGCTGGTTACGGCCGTAACTTCCTGCTGCCATTCGGCAAGGCCACCGTTGCCAACGCCGCTAACCTGGCTGCATTCGAAGAGCGTCGTGCAGAGCTGGAAAAAGCCGCTGCCGACAAGAAAGCTTCGGCTGAAAGCCGCGCTGCCCAACTGGCCGAGCTGGAAGTGACCATCACTGCCACCGCTGGCGACGAAGGCAAGCTGTTCGGTTCGATCGGCACCCACGACATCGCTGATGCTCTGACCGCCTCCGGCGTTGAAGTGGCCAAGGCTGAAGTTCGTCTGCCGAACGGCACCATCCGTCAGGTTGGCGAATACGACGTAGCTGTGCACCTGCACAGCGACGTTGAAGCCACCGTACGCGTGGTCGTCGTAGCTGCCTAAGCTGCGCTGACTGACTGGCCCCTTGCGGGCCAGCCGGTTAACATCGGGCACGGTCCTGTTTTTCAGGCCGTGCCCTTTGTCTTTTTGAACCCCCCAGAATTCTTGCGTGGCCATGAACGAGATTACCAATCCCGAACAGCTCGACCTGCAAACCGCTGCCCTGAAAGTGCCGCCGCATTCCATCGAGGCCGAACAGGCTGTGCTCGGTGGCTTGATGCTGGATAACAACGCCTGGGAGCGAGTGCTGGACCAGGTGTCCGATGGCGATTTCTACCGGCATGACCACCGTCTGATTTTCCGTGCTGTGCACAAGCTGGCCGATGCCAACCAGCCGTTCGACGTGGTCACCCTGCACGAGCAGTTGGACAAGGAAGGCCTATCGACCCAGGTCGGTGGCCTGGCGTACCTGGCCGAGCTGGCCAAGAACACTCCGTCGGTGGCCAACATCAAGGCCTACGCCGCGATCATCCGCGAGCGGGCGACGCTGCGCCAATTGATCAGCATCAGTACCGACATCGCCGACAACGCCTTCAACCCGCAAGGGCGCAACGCCGAAGAGATTCTCGACGACGCCGAGCGGCAGATCTTCCAGATCGCCGAGGCGCGGCCCAAGACCGGTGGACCGGTGGGGGTCAACGAGCTGTTGACCATGGCTATCGACCGTATCGACACCTTGTTCAACTCCGACAGCGACATCACCGGTGTTTCCACCGGCTTTACCGACCTGGACGAGAAGACCAGCGGCCTGCAGCCCGCCGACCTGGTCATCGTCGCCGGCCGTCCGTCGATGGGCAAGACCACCTTCGCCATGAACCTGGTCGAGAACGCCGTGCTGCGCAGCGACAAGGCTGTGCTGGTGTTCTCCCTCGAGATGCCTGGCGAATCGCTGATCATGCGTATGCTCTCGTCGCTGGGTCGCATCGACCAGACCAAGGTCCGCTCCGGCCAGCTCGACGACGATGACTGGCCGCGCCTGACCTCGGCGGTCAATCTGCTCAATGACCGCAAGCTGTTCATCGACGACACCGCCGGTATCAGCCCCTCGGAGATGCGTGCACGTACCCGCCGCCTGGCGCGTGAGCATGGCGAGATCGCGCTGATCATGGTCGACTACCTGCAGCTGATGCAGATTCCGGGCTCGGCCGGCGACAACCGGACCAACGAGATTTCCGAGATCTCGCGCTCGCTCAAGGCCCTGGCCAAGGAGTTCAACTGCCCGGTCATCGCGCTGTCGCAGCTCAACCGCTCCCTGGAGCAGCGCCCGAACAAGCGCCCGGTCAACTCCGACCTTCGTGAATCCGGAGCGATCGAGCAGGACGCCGACGTGATCATGTTCGTCTACCGTGACGAGGTGTATCACCCCGAGACCGAGCACAAGGGCGTGGCGGAAATCATCATCGGCAAGCAGCGTAACGGTCCGATCGGTTTTGTACGCCTGGCGTTCATTGGCAAGTACACCCGCTTCGAGAACCTGGCGCCGGGCATGTACAACTTCGACGACGACGAATAACCCCCCAGAACTGAATCGGCCCCCCTGTGGTAGCGGGTTTACCCGCGAATGCGATGTTGAACCCGCCATCGCATTCGCGGGTAAACCCGCTACCACAGGGGGGCGATGTTTTTCTGGGCGATCACTATGATTCCGACCACCACCGTCGGATTTGGTCAAAATTTGTGCTATATTCCGCGCCCGCGATTTCCCTGCACACCAGAACCGGTCACTGACATGCAAGCAGCCAAACCACTCTACGACTATCCCAAGTACTGGGCCGAATGCTTCGGGCCAGCGCCTTTCCTGCCGATGAGCAGGGAGGAGATGGATCAGCTCGGCTGGGATTCCTGCGACATCATCATCGTGACCGGTGACGCCTACGTCGACCACCCATCGTTCGGCATGGCCATCATCGGCCGCCTGCTGGAAGCCCAGGGCTTTCGCGTCGGTATCATTGCCCAGCCGAACTGGCAGTCCAAAGACGACTTCATGAAGCTCGGCGAGCCGAACCTGTTCTTCGGTGTCGCGGCCGGCAACATGGATTCGATGATCAACCGTTACACCGCCGACAAGAAGGTGCGTTCCGACGACGCCTACACGCCTGGTGGCCTGGCCGGCAGCCGTCCGGACCGCGCCAGCCTGGTGTACAGCCAGCGCTGCAAGGAAGCCTACAAGCACGTGCCGATCGTGCTCGGTGGCATCGAGGCCTCGCTGCGCCGCATCGCCCACTACGACTACTGGCAGGACAAGGTCCGCCACTCGATCCTGGTCGATGCCAGCGCCGATATCCTGCTGTTCGGCAACGCCGAGCGGGCGGTGGTCGAGGTTGCCCAGCGCTTGTCCAACGGCGAGAAGATCGAGTCGATCACCGACGTGCGCGGCACCGCGTTCATCCGCCGGGACACCCCCGAGGGCTGGTACGAGATCGACTCCACCCGCATCGACCGTCCGGGCCGTGTCGACAAGATCATCAACCCCTACGTCAACACCCAGGACACCCAGGCCTGCGCCATCGAGCAGGCCAAGGGCGAGGTGGAAGACCCGAACGAAGCCAAGGTCGTACAGATTCTCGACAGCCCGCGCATGACCCGCGAGAAGTCGGTGATCCGTCTGCCATCGTTCGAGAAGGTACGCAACGACCCGGTGCTCTATGCCCACGCCAACCGCGTGCTGCACCTGGAAACCAACCCAGGCAACGCCCGCGCCCTGGTGCAGAAGCACGGTGAAGTGGACGTGTGGTTCAACCCACCACCCATTCCGATGAGCACCGAGGAAATGGACTACGTGTTCGGCATGCCCTACGCGCGCGTCCCGCACCCGGCCTATGGCAAGGAGCGCATCCCGGCCTACGAGATGATCCGCTTCTCGGTGAACATCATGCGCGGCTGCTTCGGCGGGTGTACCTTCTGCTCGATCACCGAGCACGAAGGCCGGATCATCCAGAACCGCTCCCACGAATCGATCCTGCACGAGATCGAGGAGATGCGCGACAAGGTACCGGGCTTCACCGGCGTGGTCTCCGACCTGGGCGGCCCGACCGCCAACATGTATCGCATCGCCTGCAAGAGCCACGAGATCGAGAAGCACTGCCGCAAGCCGTCATGTGTGTTCCCGGGCATCTGCGAGAACCTCAATACCGACCACAGCTCGCTGATCTCGCTGTATCGCAAGGCGCGTGCGCTGCCGGGGGTGAAAAAGATCCTCATCGCCTCGGGCCTGCGTTACGACCTGGCGGTCGAGTCGCCGGAGTACGTGAAGGAGCTGGTCACCCACCACGTCGGTGGCTACCTCAAGATCGCCCCGGAGCACACCGAGCGTGGTCCGCTGGACAAGATGATGAAGCCGGGTATCGGCAGCTACGACCGCTTCAAGCGCATGTTCGAGAAGTACTCGAAGGAAGCGGGCAAGGAGCAGTACCTGATCCCGTACTTCATCGCTGCGCATCCTGGTACCACCGACGAAGACATGATGAACCTGGCCCTCTGGCTCAAGGGCAACGGTTTCCGCGCCGACCAGGTGCAGGCGTTCTACCCTTCGCCCATGGCGTCCGCCACGGCCATGTACCACTCGGGCAAGAACCCGCTGCGCAAGGTTACCTACAAGAGTGAGGGTGTGGAGATCGTCAAGAGCGACGAGCAGCGCCGCCTGCACAAGGCGTTCCTGCGCTACCACGACCCGAAGGGCTGGCCGATGCTGCGTGAAGCGCTGACCCGCATGGGGCGCGCCGACCTGATCGGCCCGGGCAAGCACCAGTTGATCCCGCTGCACCAGCCGCAGACCGACAGCTACCAGAGCGCCCGTCGCAAGAACTCGACGCCGGCTGGCAGCCACAAGGTGGCCAAGGAGCAGAAGATCCTCACCCAGCACAACGGCCTGCCGCCGCGTGCCAGCGATGGCAGCAAGCCGTGGGACAAGCGCGAGAAGGCCAAGGCCGAGGCATTCGCCCGCAACCAGCAGGCGGCCAAGGAGCGCAAGGAAGCGGCCAAAGGCGGCAAGGGCAACAAGAAGCCGCGCCAGCCAGTGATTCCGCGCTGACCTCCAGGCCCGCAAGGAACATGGTGGGGGCGAAGCGCCGTCCCCACAGGTTCTGTAAAACGATCAATCAGGCTTGTGATCGACCCACTTCGGCGCCACCGGGGCGATGAAGCTGTCCATGCCATCGAGCAGCTCATCCGCCTGCTGACCGAGCAACAGCATCGCCCGGTGCTGCGGCCGCACGAAACCTTCCTCGACGATATGGTCGAGGAAGCCGCCAAGCTTTTCATAGAAGCCATTCACATCCAGCAGCCCCAGCGGCTTGGCGTGATAGCCCAGTTGGCCCCAGGTCCAGACCTCGAACAACTCTTCCAGCGTACCCAGCCCACCCGGTAGGGCGATGAAGGCATCGCTGAGCTCGGCCATGCGCGCCTTGCGGGCATGCATGCCGTCGACCACCTCCAGGCGCGTCAGCCCTTTGTGGCCGACTTCGGCGTCCATCAGGCTCTGCGGGATGATGCCGATGACTTCGCCACCAGCGGCCATGGCAGCATCGGCGACGATGCCCATGAGGCCGACGGCGCCACCGCCGTAGACCAGAGTCAGGCCGCGGTGGGCGATGGCCTGGCCGAGGGCGATGGCGGCCTCACGATAGGCCGGGTTGGCGCCGATGCTGGCGCCGCAGAAGACACAGACGGAACGTACGGGCATTGCTTATCTCCAGTGCAGTTCACCCGCTGCGCAGGCAGCGGGGCACACAGGGTAAGACGCAATGCAGCGTGCTCCAAGCGTCGAGTTCACTCCGGTCGGGCGAACTCGCAGACCGCAGCACCGGTTGCGCCGCACGCATAGGCAGCCAACAGGCCGCGCATGAAATTTCCGAGATTCATGGCACTTGCTCCTAAATGAGAGGTTGTCCCATCGTCTATCAAGCAGGCATGATGTGCTCTTAGATTGTTTGTATACAATCCATTGAACAATACTACTGGCTGGCTCATTGATGGCCCTTGATTCAAATCAGCAAGGGCCTGGCCGGTTTCAGGCAGTCTCGCAATTGATAAAACCCTGCCAAGGAGATTCACGATGTTTGCGAAAGCTGTAGCGGTATCCCTGCTGACCCTCGCCAGCGCTTCTGTCTTTGCCGCCGACTGCAAGGTGACTGTCGACTCTACCGACCAGATGTCGTTCAACACCAAGGAGTTCACCGTCGACAAGAGCTGCAAGACCGTCGAGATCGAACTGACTCATGGTGGCAGCCTGCCGAAGAACGTCATGGGCCATAACCTGGTGATCAGCAAGACGGCCGACATGCAGGCCATTGCCACCGAGGGCATGACCCAGGGTCTGGACAAGGACTACATCAAGGCTGACAACGCTGCGATCATCGCCCACACCAAGATGATCGGCGCTGGCGAGAAAGACACCATCAAGCTGGACACCTCCAAGCTCGAAGCCGGTGGCGACTACAGCTTCTTCTGCACCTTCCCGGGCCACATCTCGATGATGAAGGGCAAGGTTGTCGTCAAGTAATGGCTGTTGTGTAGGGCCTTAAGGCCCAACTCGCGGGCAAGCCCGCTCCCACAAGTTGTTCACTGCCCTTGAGAACAGTGAACAACTTGTGGGAGCGCGCTTGCCCGCGAAGCTTTTCAAGGGGCGAACGGCAGTTCGCGCTTGTGCTGGGTCTTGCGGTAGGTGGCGACGATAATGTCGAAGGCTTCCTGGCGCACCGACTCACCGTGCAGGAAGGCGTCGATCTCCTTGTAGGTCACCCCGTGCGATGCCTCGTCCGGCTTGCCTGGTTCCAGGTCTTCCAGATCTGCAGTCGGCACCTTCTCCACCAGCGATTCCGGCGCACCGAAGCTGCGCGCGATCGCCCGCACCTGGTTCTTCACCAGCCCGCTCAGCGGCGCCAGGTCACAGGCACCATCACCGAACTTGGTAAAGAAGCCCATCACCGCCTCGGCGGCGTGGTCGGTGCCGATCACCAGGCCTGCGCGCGCGCCAGCGATGGTGTACTGGGCGACCATGCGGGTGCGCGCCTTGACGTTGCCGACGACGAAGTCGACCAGGGTCGGCGAACCGTTCTTCAGTTCCACCACTTCGGCGGCCAGGGCCCTGACAGCCGGGGCGATATCGACGGTGTGCACTTCGTCTGCCTTGATCACCTCCAGGCAGGCCTGAGCGTCGTGCTCGTCGTGCTGTACCTGGTAGGGCAGGCGTACGGCGATGAAGGTATAGGCCTGGTCGCCGGTCTCGGCGCGCAGTTCATTGACAGCGCGTTGGGCGAGCAGGGCAGCGGTCAGCGAATCGACGCCGCCGCTGATGCCTAGCACCAGGGTCTTGAGCCGGGCGTTGGCCAGGCAGTCCTTGATGAAGGCCACGCGCCGGGCCACTTCCTTCTCGAGCGCGGCGGCGTCGGCGAAGGGCGGCTGTACCTTGAGCGCCTGGGCAATCTCTTGCTGAACGGCTTGCATGGGTTACTCCTTGCTAGGGACTTTGAATACGTGACGCAGGTAGGCGACGAAGTTCTCGTCGCGGCATTGGGTCTTGGCGGCTTCGTCGGAAATCTTCGCCACTGGCGAGCCGTTGCAGTCGGTCATTTTAAGCACGATGCTCATCGGCGCCACACCCGGAATGTCACAGGTCAGGTTGGTGCCGATGCCGAAGCTGACATTGATGCGACCGCGCAGTGCGCGGAAGATCTGCAGGGTGCGCGGCAGGTCCAGGCCATCGGAGAACACCAGGGTCTTGGTCATCGGATCGATCCCCAGCTTGCGGTAGTGCGCGATGGCCTTTTCCGCCCAGGCCACCGGCTCGCCCGAATCGTGGCGCAGGCCGTCGAAGAGCTTGGCGAAGTACAGGTCGAAGTCGCCGAGGAATGCATCCATGGTGATGCAGTCGGTCAAGGCGATGCCGAGCAGCCCGCGGTACTCGCGCACCCAGCAGTCCAGTGCGGCGATCTGGCTGTCGATCAACCGTGGGCCGAGTTGCTGGTGGGCCATGATCCATTCGTGGGCCATGGTGCCAAGTGGCTTGATATCCAGTTTCCATGCCAGGTCGACGTTACTGGTGCCGACGAAGCGTGCCGGGAAGTCATCGCGCATCACCCGCACCACTTCTTCCTGCACGCGGCTCGAGAAGCGTCGGCGGGTGCCGAAGTCGGCGACCTGCAGGGCGCGCAGCTCCTCTTCGCTGGCATTGGCGCGCAACCAGTCGAACTTGCGATGGAGCTGGTCGCGCGCAGCGTTCAGGCGCATCTGCGGATGCAGGTGGCGGTTGCGCACTTCACTGATGATCGCCAGCAGCGGCACCTCGAACAGGATTACGTGCAGCCACGGGCCGCGCAGGCGCAGGAACAGCTGGTCGTGCTCGATGCCGATGCGCAGGTAGCGCAGGTTGAAGCGGAACAGGCCGAGAAAGCGCAGGAAGTCGGGCTTGAGGAAGCTGATACGCTCGAGGAAGGTCAGTTGGCCGTCGTCGAGGGTGAGGTCGGCCAGCCGTTCGATCTGCCGGCGGATTTCGCCCAGATAGGGGCGCAGGTCTTCGCCATTGCGGCAGCGGAATTCCCATTCCACGTCGGCGTCCGGGTAGTTGTGCAGGACGCCCTGCATCATGGTGAGCTTGTAGAAGTCGGTGTCGAGCAGGTTATGCACGATGCGCTCGGCGAATGCGCTCTCGCTCATTGAATGGCTCCAGGGCGGCGATTGGTGCCTATTGTGCCAGCTTCGAGAGGGGGGCAGGGATTTGTGGTGGCCCCTTTGCGGGGAAACGCCGCCTGACTGCGAAAGGCCATCATCGATAAACCACCATTCCCCGTCACAGCGTCTAGCCTTGAAACAGTGCCTGCCTGTAGCAGTCGCGCACCAGCGGTGTGCACTTCGGTGACGTCATGCTGTTACAGGATGGTTGCACGTAAACACTTGCGAGGGTTGCAATGATGGCACCTTGCGGTTGCTCCTTTGTTTTGCGTTCAGTGGCGCCTGCCCTGTGGCAGACGGTTGCACGCTCAATAAAGAAACGACCGCCGGAGGTCTGCAGTGGCCCAGCGGAGTGTGTTTTCCCGGAAGACAAAACCGATGGCACGGCCCTTGCTCAGAGCACAGGGTTGATGAAGTTGTAGTGCCAACTAAAAAAACTCTAGGAGCACCACCTCATGTCGCAGACGTTTTACAAGAAAGGTTTCCTGGCACTGGCCGTGGCTACGGCACTGGGTGTTTCTTCGTATGTACAGGCCGACGTAAAGATCGGCGTAGCGGGCCCGATGACCGGCGCCAACGCAGCGTTTGGCGAGCAATACATGAAGGGCGCCCAGGCGGCAGCCGATGTGGTCAACAAGGCCGGCGGCATCAACGGCGAGAAGATCGTCCTGGTCAAGGGCGATGACGCCTGCGAGCCGAAGCAGGCCGTGGCCGTTGCCAACCGCCTGGTCGATCAGGACAAGGTGATCGGCGTGGTCGGACACTTCTGCTCCTCCAACACCATTCCCGCCTCCGAGGTGTACGACGAAGCGGGCGTCATCGCGATCACCCCCGGGTCGACCAACCCGCAGGTCACCGAGCGTGGCCTGTCGGCCATGTTCCGCATGTGCGGACGTGACGACCAGCAGGGCATCGTTGCCGGCGACTACATCGTCGATGTGCTCAAGGGCAAGAAGGTCGCGGTCCTGCACGACAAGGACACCTATGGCCAGGGCCTGGCCGATGCGACCAAGGCGCAGCTCGAGAAGCGCGGCGTCAAGCCTGTGCTGTACGAAGGCCTGACCCGTGGCGAGAAGGACTTCAGCGCCGTGGTCACCAAGATCCGCTCCACCGGTGCCGACGTCGTCTACTTCGGCGGCCTGCACCCGGAAGCCGGTCCGCTGGTGCGCCAACTGCGCGAGCAGGGCCTGAAGGACGTCAAGTTCATGTCCGACGACGGTATCGTCACCGACGAACTGGTGGCCACCGCAGGCGGTGCGCAATACACCGACGGCGTGTACATGACCTTTGGTGCCGACCCGCGCTTGCTGCCGGACAGCAAGGCGGTGGTCGAGGAGTTCCGCAAGGCCGGCACCGAGCCTGAGGGCTATACCCTGTATGCCTACGCCTCGATCCAGGCGCTGGCCGCCGCGTTCAACGGCGCCAAGTCGAACAAGGGCGAAGACGCCGCCAAGTGGCTCAAGGCCAATCCGGTCAAGACCGTCATGGGCGAGAAGAAGTGGGACAGCAAGGGCGACCTGACCGTCTCCGACTACGTGGTCTACCAGTGGGATGCCAACGGCAAGTACCACCAGCTGGAAAAACAAAAATAACAATGGCTTGAAGCCCGGTCGCCTTGGCGCACCGGGCCGCGGCCCCGCGGTATTTGTACTTTATCCGTAGATCTGCACAGTCCTGCGCGGCGAGGGACGCTCTGCCCTTGCCCTCGCCGTGGTCGGCGCTCGTGCAATCTCAACAGGTGAGATTGCGTTATGGATGGTATTTTCCTGCAGCAACTGATCAATGGGCTGACCCTCGGGTCTGTCTATGGTCTGATCGCCATCGGCTACACAATGGTCTATGGCATCATCGGCATGATCAACTTCGCGCACGGCGAGGTGTATATGATCTCCGCGTATCTCGCGGCGATCAGCCTGGCATTGCTGGCCTACTTCGGTATCGAATCCTTCCCGCTGCTGATGCTTGGCACGCTGTTGTTCACCATTGTCGTCACCGGTGTCTATGGCTTCACCATCGAGCGCATCGCCTACAAGCCACTGCGCAACTCCACCCGCCTGGCGCCGCTGATCAGCGCCATCGGTATCTCGCTGATCCTGCAGAACTACGCGCAACTCAGCCAGGGGGCGCGCCAGCAAGGCGTACCGACCCTGCTCGAAGGTGCCTGGCGCGTCGATATCGGCACCGGCTTCGTCCAGCTCACCTACACCAAGATCTTCATCCTGGTGGCCGCCTTCGTCGGCATGGGCCTGCTCACCTATGTCATCAAGTACACCAAGCTCGGGCGCATGTGCCGCGCCACCCAGCAGGACCGCAAGATGGCGTCGATCCTCGGGATCAACACCGACCGGGTGATCTCCTATGTGTTCGTCATCGGTGCGGTGATGGCAGCGCTGGCGGGTGTGCTGATCACCATGAACTACGGCACCTTCGACTTCTATGCGGGCTTCATCATCGGCATCAAGGCGTTCACTGCCGCGGTACTCGGGGGCATCGGCTCGCTACCGGGCGCCATGCTCGGCGGGATCATCCTGGGCATTTCCGAGTCGCTGTTCTCTGGGCTGGTCAACTCCGACTACAAGGACGTATTCAGCTTCTCGCTGTTGGTGATAATCCTCATCTTCCGTCCACAAGGCCTGCTCGGTCGCCCGCTCGTGGCTAAGGTGTGATCATGTCCGTTGCCAATACTGCCTCCACTTCCCCAAGCAAGGGTTTCGACATCAAGCGCAGCCTGATCGAGACCCTCGTCGCCGGCCTGCTGGCGCTCATCGTTTTCGGACCTGTCGTCGGCGTGGTGCTCGACGGCTACAGCTTCAATGCAGAACCCCGGCGCGTGGCCTGGCTGGTCGGCGGGGTGATGATCGGTCGCTTCGTGCTCAGCCTGTTCCTGCAGACAACCACCGGCCAACGCCTGCTGCAAGGTTTCGACAGCGGCGGCTCAGGCGTGCACGTGCTGGCACCCGACTACAAGTCGCGCCTGCGCTACATCATCCCGGCGCTGATCGTCATCGCCATCGTCTTCCCGATCTTTGCCAACAAGTACTTGCTGACCGTGGTCATCCTCGGGCTGATCTATGTGCTGCTGGGCCTGGGCCTGAACATCGTGGTCGGCCTGGCCGGGTTGCTCGACCTGGGTTACGTGGCGTTCTACGCCATTGGCGCCTATGGCCTGGCGCTGGGCTACCAGTACCTGGGGCTGGGCTTCTGGAGCGTGCTACCGCTGGCGGCCATCGCTGCGGCACTGGCCGGATGCATACTGGGCTTCCCGGTGTTGCGCATGCATGGCGACTACTTGGCGATCGTGACCCTGGGCTTCGGTGAGATCATCCGCCTGGTGCTGAACAACTGGCTGTCGTTCACTGGTGGCCCGAACGGCATGCCGGCGCCGTCGCCGACCTTCTTCGGGCTGGAGTTCGGCCGTCGGGCGAAGGATGGTGGGGTGCCGTTCCACGAGTTCTTCGGTATCGAATACAACGCCAACTACAAGTTCCTGTTCATCTACATCGTGCTGTTCCTGGTGGTATTGGCGGTGCTCTACATCAAGCACCGGCTGACGCGCATGCCGGTCGGCCGCGCTTGGGAGGCGCTGCGCGAAGACGAGATCGCCTGCCGTTCGATGGGCCTGAACCACGTGCTGGTCAAGCTTTCGGCCTTCACCCTTGGCGCGTCTACTGCCGGTCTTGCCGGTGTGTTCTTCGCCACTTACCAAGGCTTCGTCAACCCGTCCTCGTTCACCTTCTTCGAATCGGCGTTGATCCTGGCCATCGTCGTGCTGGGCGGGATGGGCTCGACCGTGGGCGTGGTGATCGCCGCCTTCGTGCTGACCGTGGCGCCGGAGCTGCTACGCAGCTTCTCCGAGTACCGCGTGCTGCTGTTCGGTGTGCTGATGGTGCTGATGATGATCTGGCGACCGCGAGGGCTGATTCGCATCAGCCGCACTGGCGTGGTCCCACGTAAAGGAGTGGCGCCATGAGCGACGAAATCATTCTCTCGGTCGACAACCTGATGATGCAGTTCGGCGGCATCAAGGCGCTCAGCGACGTCAGCCTGAAGGTCAAGCGCAACCAGATCTTCGCCCTGATCGGCCCCAACGGCGCCGGCAAGACCACGGTGTTCAACTGCCTGACCGGCTTCTACAAGGCCAGCGGTGGGCGTATCGAGCTGAACGTGCGTGGCAGCCACACCAACGTCATCCAACTGCTGGGCGAACGCTTCGAGGCGACGGATTTCGTTTCGCCGGCCCGCTTCGCCAATCGTCTGTACTACAAGATGTTCGGCGGTACCCATCTGGTGAACCGCGCGGGCCTTGCGCGCACCTTCCAGAACATTCGTCTGTTCAAGGAAATGTCGGTGGTGGAAAACCTGCTGGTGGCCCAGCACATGTGGGTCAACCGCAACCTGTTGGCCGGGGTGCTCAACACCAAGGGGTATCGCCAGGCCGAAAGCGACGCGCTGGACCACGCGTTCTACTGGTTGGAGGTGGTCGATCTGGTCGATTGCGCCAACCGCCTGGCTGGCGAGTTGTCGTACGGTCAGCAGCGTCGGCTGGAGATCGCCCGGGCCATGTGCACGCGGCCGAAGATCATCTGCCTGGACGAGCCGGCCGCCGGTCTCAACCCGCAGGAGACCGAGGCGCTGAGCCGCATGATCCGTGTGCTGCGCGACGAACACGACATCACCGTGGTGCTGATCGAGCACGACATGGGCATGGTCATGAGCATTTCCGATCACATCGTCGTGCTCGACCACGGCAATGTGATCGCCGAAGGCGCCCCGCAGGACATCCGCAACAACCCGACGGTGATCGCCGCCTACCTGGGTGCCGACGAAGAGGAACTGATATGAGTGCACCCATTCTCGAGCTCAAGGACCTGGATGTGTTCTATGGGCCGATCCAGGCGCTGAAGAAGGTCTCGATGCACATCGAGGAGGGCGAGACGGTCAGCCTGATCGGTGCCAACGGTGCGGGCAAGTCCACGCTGCTGATGTCGATCTTCGGCCAACCGCGGGCAGCTTCCGGGCAGATCCTCTACCGTGGCACTGACATTACCCGCAAGTCGTCGCACTACATCGCCTCCAACGGCATCGCCCAGTCACCGGAAGGGCGGCGGGTGTTCCCCGACATGACCGTCGAGGAGAACCTGATGATGGGCACCATCCCCATCGGCGACAAGCATGCCGACGAAGACATGCAGCGCATGTACGAGCTGTTCCCGCGACTCAAGGAGCGACGCAACCAGCGGGCCATGACCATGTCTGGCGGCGAGCAGCAGATGCTGGCCATCGCCCGCGCCTTGATGAGCCGGCCCAAGCTGCTGTTGCTGGACGAGCCGTCGCTGGGGTTGGCGCCGATCGTGGTCAAGCAGATCTTCTCGACCCTGCGCGAGCTGGCCAAGACCGGCATGACCATTTTCCTGGTCGAGCAGAACGCCAACCATGCGCTGAAACTGTCGGACCGGGCCTATGTGATGGTCAACGGGCAGATCCGCATGACCGGGACCGGGCAGGAGTTGCTGGTCAACGAAGAGGTGCGTAGCGCATATCTGGGTGGGCATTAAGGTGTGGCAGGGGCTGCTTTGCGGCCCCGGTCGCCAATGTGGACAACTTGTCGCACATCCCGCTTGAACCACCGTAGATTCCCAGCATAACCCCTTGTTTCCACAGGCACGATGTTTTCCACGATTAATGTGGAACCGCCTGTGGAAAACATGGTGGCATGTCGCTGAAACCCACGTATCCAAAGGCCTGCATGGCGTTGGTCAATATTTGATCAGTCACGCTTTGTGCACTATTGCGTCGCGCTTTTGCCCATGAATCGCGGCTCGAAATCGCTGTTGCCTTTCTGTGGATAAGTCTGTGCGCAACCCTTGGACAGACTGCTGGACACGGCATGGTTGAAAGCGTTGCGCCATCACCTGAGCGTTCTGAATGAGTTTATCCAGGTCAAAGGGTTCCCTTTGACCGACGAGTTGCCCCCAATCCATGGGGAAAGCCTTGTGGATAAGATGCGTATAGCCTGCACCAGCCCTTGTGCTGCAAGGCTTTCGAGGCGTTGCCTGTTTTTTGACCAGTACCGAAAACGGCTTGCTGCCAGCGTGCGCCGAGGGCATGCTGCAAGGCCTGCGACGACCCCTACAGCGAAGGAGAACAGCATGACGTCCACCGTATTCATCACAGGTGCCACTTCCGGTTTCGGTGAAGCCACTGCCCGTCGTTTCGCCGACGCTGGCTGGAAGCTGGTGCTTACTGGTCGCCGCAAGGAGCGCCTGGATGCCCTGTGCGCCGAGCTGTCGGCCAAGACCGAGGTGCTCGGCCTGGTGGTCGATGTGCGCGACCGCAAGGCGATGGAGGCGGCCATTGCCAGCCTGCCGCCGGCCTTCGACAAGCTGCAGGGCCTGGTCAACAACGCAGGGCTTGCCCTGGGGGCAGACCCGGCACCGCAGTGCGACCTGGACGACTGGGAAACCATGGTCGACACCAACATCAAGGGCCTGATGTACACCACCCGCCTGCTGTTGCCGCGCCTGATCGCCCATGGCCGTGGCGCAAGCATCCTCAATGTGGGTTCGGTGGCGGGTAACTATCCCTATCCGGGCAGCCATGTGTATGGCGGCACCAAGGCCTTTGTCGGGCAGTTCTCCCTGAGCCTGCGCTGCGACCTGCGCGGCACCGGCGTACGGGTGACCAACATCGAGCCGGGCCTGTGCGAAAGCGAGTTCTCGCTGGTGCGCTTCGGTGGCGACCAGTCGCGCTACGACGCTACTTACGCGGGCGCCGAGCCGATCCAGCCGCAGGACATCGCTGACACTATCTTCTGGGTGCTCAACCAGCCGGCGCACATCAACATCAACAACCTTGAGCTGATGCCGGTAAGTCAGGACTGGGCTGGGTTCTCGATCGACCGTTCGGCCAAGGGCTGAGAACGGTTCCACGCCAGCCCTTGTAGGAGCGGGCTTGCCCGCGAAAGAGACACCGCGCTGCCTGGCACGGGCTACGCCCGTGTTCGCGGGACCAGCCCGCTCCCACAGGGATTGGGCTGGTCTTTAGATTTTGAGCAGGACAGTTGCTCCTACATCAATCAGAGCAGGCGTTGCAGGCCTTCGAGGCAGGTGGCCAGGTGGTAGGGCGTGGTGGACGGCATGTCGTGTCGGCTGACTGCGCCCTGGCCGTCGCGGCATTCGTGCCAGCCGCCGGCATGCAGGAAGTTGTCTTCGAGGGCTTTGAGCTGGGTCATCAGCTTCGCCTCGTTGCCTGGCTTCAATGCCAGCGCCCGCAGATATTCGGCCTGGGCCCAGATCCGCTGGGTCGCATCGATCACCTTGCCTTCGACATCCAGCGAAGCGAGCACCGCCGCGTCCTTCACGCCGCAGCGCTCGGCGTACTCGAATGCCCGGCTGATCGATGCATGCAGCGGTGTGCCGCGCAGCAGTGGCGAGGTGTCGAGCAGGTAGAACCATTCGAACTGATGCCCAGGCTCGAACCAGTTATCCACAGCACCGCGGGGTTTCTCCAGCATCACGCCGTGGGCCGGATCGATGAACTGCGCCTGCAGGGCTGTGCATAACTGCACCAGGGCCGCTTGCGCGGCATCGTCCTCGCGTACGGCCAGGGTCTGCAGGAAGGCTTCGGCCAGGTGCATCTGCGGGTTCTGCAGCGGGCCGCTGCCAAGATCGGACCAGTCTTCGCCGAGTACGGCTTCGTACAGGCCATCATCCCGGGCGAACTGTTCCTCGATGATTTCCAGGGCGGCGTTCAGCGCCGACTCGACCAGCCCTTCGCGGACCTTGCCCCAGTAGTGGGCGCAGGCGAAGACGATGAAGGCGTGGGTGTAGAGGTCCTTGCGTCGGTCCAGTGGCTTGCCGTCGGCATCGATGCTGTAGAACCAGCCGCCGTGCTCGGCATCGTGAAAATGCCGTTGCAGCGAGCGGAACAGGGCGGCGGCGCGCTCGGCGGCACCGGGTTGCTCGATGCGGCTGCTGAACAGGTACAGCTGGCGTGCGCAGGCCATGGCGCGGTAGCGCTGCACCGGCAGGGGGTGGTGTTCGGCGTCGAGGGCTTCGAAGGGCAGGGCCATGTCGGCGTTCCAACCGGGACCTTGCCACAAGGGCACGATGCGCTTGGCGAAATGTTCGCGCACAGAAGCCAGGCAGGTACTCAGCTCGGACGGGGTAGGGCGGGGGTTGGACATGAAGGCGCTCGTCGCAATCGGGCAGGGCGCCATGGTAGCAGAACTGGGGGAGGGGTTGATTGTGCCGGCCGCTTCGCAGGCTTCAGCCCGGATTCCCCAACCCCTGCCAATGCCGCGCCCCGACGAAAATGAAGCGCAGTTGCTGGGTGATCTTGTCCTGCGCGGTCAGCGCCTGCGGGCAAGCCGGATCAGGGCTGTCGATCAGCTCTGGCAGGGTGGCGAACACGGTCTTGACCACCAGGTCGGCCATCACCCCGAGGGCGGCGCTGTCCAGATGCTGCCAGCGGGTCATGCGTGCAAGGTCGGTAGCCAGGTCAGAGCTGATATCCCGGCGCAGTCGGGCGATGGCCTGGCGCACGGGCTGCGAGCCGCCGTACTGTTCACGGGCGAGGAACAGGAACTGGGCGCGGTGAGCCGCTACCACATCGAGGAAGATACGTACCGAGGCGTCGGTGATGCCACCGAGTTCGAATTCGTTGTGGCGCACCAGGCGAATGGTCTGGCGGAAGGTGGCATCGACCTCGGCGACCAGCGCCAGGCCCAGGGCATCCATATCGGGGAAATGCCGGTAGAAACCGGTGGGGACGATACCGGCCGCCTTGGCCACTTCGCGCAGACTGATGCTGCCGAAGCCCCGGCCACTCTCCATGAGCTGGCAGGCGGCGTCGAGCAAGGCCTGGCGGGTCTGTTGCTTCTGTTCGGCACGCGGCAGCATGGGGCTCTGGATTCTGTGACTGTACGGCTTGGCACTCTAGATAAAAAAACGAAGCCCGGTCAATGGACCGGGCTTTGGAGGGGAGCAAGCGCTGTATGTCGAGTTGTCGTTATCAGCCATGGGCATCAGCTCACGCGGCGGATTTCGACCAGACGATCAGAGCCACCTTCGGCTACGCGGTTGTTGCGTTCGATCAGGCGATCCGAGCCACCTTCGGCAACGCGGTTGCTACGTTCGATCAGACGATCAGAGCCACCTTCGGCTACGCGGTTGTTGCGTTCGATCAGACGGTCCGAGCCACCTTCGGCAACGCGGTTGTTACGTTCGATCAGACGGTCCGAGCCACCTTCGGCAACGCGGTTGTTGCGTTCGATCAGGCGATCCGAGCCACCTTCGGCAACGCGGTTGTTGCGTTCGATCAGACGATCCGAGCCACCTTCGGCAACTGTCTTCAGGGGCTGGGAAATCACTGCCGAGCTGGAACGGGCTTCGGCACTCAGGTGTTGGTCGGCAGCCGGCAAGGCGAAGGCGTTGGCGGCCAGGATGGAAAGACTCAGACTCAGCAGCAGTTGGCGTTTCATGATTCGGTGCTCCTCGTGGGACGCTGGAAAGTGGGTACGGGGGCAATGCTACGCTTGGTAACTCAAGAAAAAAGTTCATATGGCTAATGGTAACAATCGACGCAAATGATGGTTGGTCGGGAAGGCTCTGGATCAGTGATTTCGGGGTGGTTGGTGGCTACGTGCTACCGCGTTTTACCGGTAACATCCAGGTCGATTCCACCCACAAAGCTGAGAAATGGGTCAGAAAAAACTTCGCTATCATTGCCGTCGTCGATAAAACCCCTCGGGCTTTCATCAGTCCGAAGTAATGAATGCCTTTGCCGCACCGCTTCAAGTCTTGCAGTCAGGAGAGCCCCGCAATGACGCGCCCCGCCAGAATCTTCACCTGGATCCTCGCCAGCCTCGCGGCCTTGCTGGTGATACTGGTGGTGGTGATTGCCACCTTCGACTGGAACCGTATCAAGCCGCTGCTCAACGAGAAGGTCTCCGAAGCGCTGCACCGCCCGTTCGCCATCAATGGCAACCTCGCCGTGCACTGGCAACGCGAGCCCGATGAGGGCGGCTGGCGCGCCTGGGTGCCTTGGCCGCGCTTCGTGGCCGAAGACCTGACCCTGGGCAATCCCGACTGGCTCAAGGAGCCGCAGATGGTCGGCCTGGAACGTGTCGAGTTTCGCCTGTCGCCGCTGCCGCTGTTGTTCCAGCAGATCTCGATCCCCCGAATCGACCTTACTCATCCCACCGCCAGCCTCACGCGCCTGGCTGACGGCCGCGCTAACTGGACTTTCGATTTCGGGCCCAAGGACGAGAACGCCGAACCTTCCAGGTGGGTGCTCGATATCGGGGCGATCGGATTCGACCAGGGTAATGTGCGCTTCGACGACCAGACCCTGAAAACCGACATGAAGGTGCAGATCGACCCGCTGGGCAAGCCGATCCCGTTCAGCGAGATCGTCGGCAAGGCCAGCGCGGAAAAAGCCGGTGGCGCGCAGGATTACGCGTTCGGGCTCAAGGCCGAAGGCCGCTACAAGGGCCAGCCAGTGTCCGCGACCGGCAAGATCGGCGGCTTGCTGGCGCTGCAGGACGCCAGGCAGCCATTCCCGCTGCAGGTCGATGCGCGCGTAGGCGACACCCGCGCAGCCGTCGCCGGCACCCTGACCGACCCACGCAATCTCGGCGCTCTGGACCTGCGCTTGAAGCTTTCCGGCAGCAGCCTGGGCAACCTCTACCCGCTGACCGGTGTGACCCTGCCCGATACCCCTGCGTATTCCACCGACGGCCACCTCAGCGCCAACCTGCATGATCCGCAGGGCGCGCGTTTCCGCTACGAAGGCTTCAACGGCAAGATCGGTGACAGCGACATCCATGGCGACCTGGCCTTCGTCGCCAGCCAGCCACGCCCCAAGCTCTCCGGCAACCTGGTCTCCAATCAGTTGCTGTTCAAGGACCTGGCGCCACTGATCGGCGCCGATTCCAATGCCGAGCAAAAAGCCCGTGGTGGCGCCAGCAAGCAGCCGACCGGCAAGGTGCTGCCGGTAGAGGAGTTCCGCACCGACCGCTGGCGGGCGATGGATGCCGACGTGACGTTCGCTGGCAAGCGCATCGTGCATAGCGAGCAGTTGCCGTTCAAGGATCTGTCTGCCCATGTGGTGCTCGAGGACGGTCTGCTGCGTATGGTCCCGCTGCGCTTTGGCGTGGCCGGCGGCAACCTCGATGCCAATATTCGCCTCGATGGCCGCTCGGTGCCGATGCAGGGCCGGGCCCGCCTGACTGCCCGCGGCTTCAAGCTCAAGGAGCTGTTCCCGACCTTTGCCCCGATGCAGACCAGCTTCGGCGAGCTGAACGGCGACGCCGACCTGAGCGGTCGCGGCAACTCTGTGGCGGCGTTGCTGGGCACCTCCAACGGCGACCTGCGCCTGCTGATCAATGATGGTGCGATCAGCCGCAGCCTGATGGAGATCGCCGGGCTCAACGTCGGCAACTACGTGGTCGACAAGCTGTTTGGCGACGAGGATGTGAAGATCAACTGCGCGGCGGCCGACGTCGGTGTCAAGGATGGCCTGGCGACCACGCGGCTGTTCGTGTTCGACACCGAGAACGCGATCATCTACATCGATGGCACGGCGAATTTCGCCAGCGAGCAACTGGACCTGAAGGTCACTCCGGAATCCAAGGGGCTGCGCCTGTTCTCGCTGCGCTCACCGCTGTATGTGCGTGGGCCGTTCGCCAAGCCCAGTGCTGGCGTGCAAGCGGTGCCGCTGGCCTTGCGTGGCGCAGGGATGGTAGCGCTGGGTGTGGCGATCGGGCCGGCCGCCGGGTTGCTGGCGCTGATCGCTCCGAGTGGTGATGTGCCCAACCAGTGCACGCCGCTGCTGGAGCGGATGAAGGCCGGCAAGGCGCCTGCGGCGGTGAAGCCGAAGAAGTAGAGGGCGCGGCACGGCGGTTCGGCGCCCCGACTGGTCCCGCGGTAGGGCCGGCCCAGCCAAATAATCGGCTACAGCCCGAGCGCCGTCAGGAAGGCATCGATCTGCCGCTCGAACGCCGGCCGCTCATACTCCACCAACGCCATGCGCCACAGCCCTTTGAGGTAGGTGGCGATGATCGCTGCATTCAATTGCGGGTCCAGGCTCGCCGGCAACTCCCCACGCTCGCGGTCCTCGGCCAGGCGCAAGGCGAACATGGCTTTCAAGTCCGCCAGCGCCTGCTCGGCGCGTAACCTCAGCTCGTCGTCGACCAACACTTCCTCGGTCTCCATCGCCGCGAGCAGGCACAGGCGCGAGGGCGTTTGTGGGTTGTCGAGGCTGTCGAGCACATCGGCGAAGAACGCACGGATGCCCAGGGCCGCAGTCGGTGCGGCCAACAGAGCCTGTTCGCGCTTGCCGACCACCTCTTCGTTGTAGCGCTCGACGCAGGCCAGGTAGAGCTGCTTCTTGCTCTTGAGGGTGTTGTAGAACGAGCCCTCGCCGATGCCCATGACCTTGAGCAGATCGCGCAGGCCGGTGGCGGCGTAGCCGTTTTTCCAGAACAAGTCCGTGGCGCTGGCCAGGGCTTGCTGATAGTCGAATGAGATTTTTCGTGTCATGGGCGGCACTCTATCGCATTTGTAGCAGTCGTTAAAGTTTTTCGTTGACAGTGTTCGGAGGCGCGGCTTAGGGTTTGTAGTGACCGCTACAGGTTCGTTTTCATCCGGAGTTGAACATGTCCACGCTTTCCACCCTCGAGCCATTCAAGGTCGATATCCCGCAGGCTGCAATCGACGACCTGCACCAGCGCCTGCGCGCCATCCGCTGGCCCGATCCGGAACTGGTCGCCGACTGGTCCCAGGGCGTGCCCCTGGAGGCTGCCAAGGGCTTGATCGACCATTGGCTCAACCGCTACGACTGGCGCCAGTTCGAGGCTCGCATCAACCGCTTCGAGCAGTTCCACACACAGATCGACGGCGTCGCTGTTCACTTCATCCATGCGCGCTCGCCGCATCCCCAGGCGATGCCGATACTGCTCACCCATGGCTGGCCGGGTTCGGTGGTGGAGTTTCTCGACGTCATCGAGCGCCTTACCGACCCGACCCGCTTCGGCGGCCGTGCCGAAGACGCCTTCCACGTCGTGGTGCCGTCGATTCCCGGCTATGGCTTCTCGGAAAAGCCCACCGAGCAGGGCTGGAATCCACAGCGGATTGCCCGTGCCTGGGCCGTGCTGATGACCGAGAGGCTCGGGTACCCGCGCTGGGTCGCCCAAGGCGGTGATTGGGGTTCGGCGATCACCCACGCACTGGCCAGTCAGCAGCCGGCGGGCTTGCTCGCCGCCCATGTGAACCTGTTGCTGGTGGTGCCCGAGCACGCACCGAAGCATCCCACCGAGGCCGAGCTGCGGGCGCTGAGTGACGTGGATCATTACCTGGACCAGATGTCCGGCTATGCCGACCAGATGAACACCCGGCCGCAGACCATCGGCTATGCACTGAACGACTCGCCGCTGGCGCTGGCCATGTGGATGTACGAGAAATTCTGGGAGTGGACCGATAACAAGGGGCGCCCGGAAGATGCCCTGAGCCGCGACCAGATGCTCGATGACATCTCGCTGTACTGGTTCACCGGCACCGGTACGTCCAGCGCCCGCTTGTACTGGGAGGGTGTGGGCAGCACCATTCGCGACCGCAGTTTCTTCTCGGCGGTGCGTGCGTCTTCAGAGCGCATCCAGTTGCCGATGGGGGCCACGGTGTTTCCCGCCGAGACCTTCCAGCCGCCGCGCAAGTGGGCCGAGCAAGCCTACGCTGAACTGTTCTACTGGAATGAAGCCGAGCACGGCGGGCACTTCGCGGCGTTCGAGCAGCCGCAGATCTTTGCCCGGGAGATGTGGCGGGCCTTTGCGCGGTTCCGCTGAGAGGGGTGAGCGGGCTTGTCGCGGTGCCGGGCACCGCGACGGCCTCTTCGCGGGCAAGCCCGCTCCTACAGCCCTTGCAGCAGGTCCGACATATCGTCTGCGTGCTCTTCCTCCTGGGCCAGGATGTCTTCGAAGATGCGACGGGTGGTCGGGTCCTTGTCACCGATGTACTGGATGATCTCGCGGTAGCTGTCGATGGCGATACGCTCGGCAACCAGGTCTTCGAGCACCATCTCCTTGAGATTGCTGCCGGCCACGTACTGCGCGTGGGAGTTCTTGCTCAGGTTGTCCGGGTTGAAGTCCGGCTCGCCGCCCAGCTGGACGATACGCTCGGCCAGCTTGTCGGCGTGTTCGGACTCCTGGTTCGCGTGCTCAAGGAACTCCTCGGCAGCGACGCTGGCCTTGATACCACTGGCCATGAAGTAGTGGCGCTTGTAGCGCAGGGTGCAGACCAGCTCGGTGGCCAGCGACTCGTTGAGCAGGCGGATGATGGTCTCGCGGTCGGCGTTGTAGCCTTCGGTGACGGCGCCTTGCTCTACATGCTGGCGTGCGCGTTGGCGCAAAGTGTTGATATCGGTCAGTTTAACGTTGCTCATGATTCTCTCCATACAGATCAGGGGGTAAGTGGGCGGGAGGGCTTACTGGCCGGGTAAGGCCTTGCGGTCCTCTTCTCGCTGTTTGCAGGTCTTGAATCCCTTGGCGTCGACATGCCCGCTGGCGTCGAAGCGCACGTAGTAGGGCTGTTGCTTGCCATCCTTGTAGAGGATGTAGTCGTTGCAGATCCCGCCGTTGGGCAGGTCGCTCATGTTCGATGGGCTGCCGCCGATGGCGATGACCTTTTGCGTGGTCATGCCGTGCTCGACCTGCTTGACCAGCGGCTCGTCGCGGTAGGTGACGTAGTCCGCCGGGTTTTCCGGACGGCTGCCGCAGGCCGCGAGGGTCGTGCTTGCGACAAGAATGGCCAGGATCGCTTTGTTCATGGTTCCGCTCCTTGCAGAAAGGTCCGTTGCGGGTGGCTGTCAAGGTTGGAACCGCACGGCGCGTCAAGAGTTCGATTCATCAGGCGAAGCGGCGACTACCCTGAGAAGGGCAGGGTTCAGGGAGAGGAACGGCAGATGACAAACGAACTGGCCACACGCTACCCACTGGTGCTGGTACCGGGCATGCTCGGCTTCGTGCGCTTGCTGCTCTACCCCTACTGGTTTGGCATCGTGCCGGCGTTGCGCCGGGGTGGGGCACAGGTGTTCGCGGTGCAGGTCTCGCCGCTGCATTCCAGTGAGGTGCGTGGCGAGCAGTTACTGGTGATCATCGAAGACATCTGCCAGCGCACCGGGGCAGACAAGGTCAACCTCATCGGCCACAGCCAGGGCGCTTTGAGCGCGCGTTATGCCGCAGCGCGCAGGCCTGGGCGAGTGGCGTCGGTCACTTCTGTTGCCGGTCCCAACCACGGCTCGGAACTGGCTGATCATCTTGAACGCAGCGCCCCCGGCGATTCGCCACCGGGGCGCCTGCTCAAGGCTGCACTGCATGGCCTGGCGCTGCTGCTGGTGTGGCTGGAAACCGGCTGGCGTCGTGATCCGTTGCCGATCGATGTGCACGCCTCGCACCAGTCGCTGACCTGTTCGGGCGTGGCGCTGTTCAACCAGGCTTATCCACAGGGCTTGCCGCAGCACTGGGGCGGCGAGGGCGCTGCCGAGGTCGACGGCGTGCGCTACTACTCCTGGTCCGGCATCCTGCAGCCTGGGCGAACCGACAAGGGTTGGAATCGCTTCGATGGCAGCAACCGCTTCTGCCGACTGTTCGCCCGCAGTTTCATTCGGGAAAAAGGCCAATGCGATGGCATGGTCGGGCGTTACAGCTCGCACCTGGGCCAGGTGATCGGCGATGATTACCCGCTCGATCACCTGGACATCGTCAACCAGCAGTTCGGTGCCGTGGGCAAGGGCGCCGACCCGGTGCGCCTGTTCACCGAGCACGCTGCCCGGCTCAAGGCTGCCGGGCTGTAAGCGCGCGGCGCACGGGAGTGGTCCAGCGTTCGGCGAGGATGACCCCGGCCAGGGTCAGCAGGCCGCCATACAAGTGATAGCTGGCCAACTGTTCGTTCAGGACGCCAGCAGCGATCACGGCAGTCACCACCGGCAACAGGTTGAAGAACAGGGTCGTGCGGGCCGGCCCGAGCCTGTGCACGGCCTGCATCCAGAACTGCGGCGCGATCATCGACGCCAGCACACAGGCATACAGCACCAGGCCGATGTTGTTCGCGGTCAGCCCGGTCTTCTCCGACAGCAGGTACATCGGCAGCAGTACCAGGATCGCCATCCAGATCTGCAGATACAGCAGTTGCATCTGTGGCAGGCGCAATTGCCATTTCTTCAACAGCACGCTGTACAGGGCATACGCGAAGGTGGCGACCAGCATCAGCAGGTCACCGCCATTGAGCCCTTGGTGCAGCAGCGCGCCGGGATTGCCGGCGGACACCACCTCCAGCACGCCGAAGAACGACACCAGGGCGCCGAGGGAGGCGCCGTAGGTCAGGCGCTGGCCGAGCCAGGCGATCGACAGGGCCAGCGACATCAGTGGCATCAGCGAAAGGATGATGCCCATGTTGGTGGCGCTGGTGATGCCGGCGGCGAAGTACGCCATGCTCTGGTACATGACCATGCCCAGTACCCCCAGGACGAACAGCTTGCCCAAGAGCGGGCGGATCGCTGTGCGATTGCGCCACACCTGCGGCAGCAGGAACGGGGTGAACAGCAGGCCTGCGAGCAGCCAGCGGTAGAAGCCGATCTCGGCGGGAAAGATCGCCCCGGCGGACATCTTGGTGACGACGGTGTTGCCGGCCCAGATAAGAATCGCCAGGACGGGGAAGCTGTAGTTCATGAGGCTTTGACTCGTGGGAATTGCTGTTTCGGTGTGACGCTTCTGGGGGGCGGTTCGGCGCTCCGACTTGCCCGCGAAAAGAACACCGCAGATGCCCGCCATTATGCTCTGTCTGTCCACAAGGCTATACTCCCATCCAGACAACTCACCCCGTGAAGCAGACAGCATGTCCGCCAAATACCTCGACCATCCCAGTTTCCCCGAACTCCCGGCGCCGGTGTACTTTCGCTACGACGAGTTCGGTGCCGACACGGTCAGCGCCCCGCACTTTCATCCGTGGGGCCAGCTCAACTATGCCGCCCATGGCGTCATGCATCTGGATGTCGACGGCCAGCGTTTCATCTCGCCGCCAAACCACGCGGTCTGGGTTCCTCCTGATCATGAGCACGGTTGCTACAACCCGCAGGCCGTCGTCTTCCGCTCGGTCTACCTCGACCGCAGCCTATGCGTCGATCTGCCGGCCCAGCCTTGCAGCCTGGCGATAAGCGACATCCTCAAGGCGATCCTCGGCGACTTTGCCCGTCGCGACCTCAAGATCGCCCAGGACGAACGGGACCAGCGCCTGGTCCAGGTGCTGCTCGACCAACTGCGGCTGGCACCCACGCAAACCTGCTACCTGCCTTTCGCCCGCAGCGACGGCCTGCGTCAGGTGCTCGAGGCCCTGCACGCCGAGCCCGGCGATAACCGACCGCTCGGTGACTGGGCCGCGCAGGTGCATGTCAGCGAGCGTACCCTGGCCCGCCAGTTCATCCGCGAGCTGGGCATGAGCTTTGGCGAGTGGCGCTTGCGCCTGCGCTTTCTGCGCGCCATCGAAGCGCTGGAAAGCGGCACGCCGATCCAGAGCATCGCCTTCGACCTGGGCTACAGCAGCGCCTCCGCGTTCATCGCCATGTTCCAGCGCCAGGCTCGGTGCACGCCTGAGCAATACCGGCGCCGCGTGCGATCAGGGATGTAGGAATTGTTGTCTACACTCAGCTCGA
The DNA here is from genome assembly GCF_001636055.1 of Pseudomonas putida. Classification (NCBI taxonomy): domain Bacteria; kingdom Pseudomonadati; phylum Pseudomonadota; class Gammaproteobacteria; order Pseudomonadales; family Pseudomonadaceae; genus Pseudomonas; species Pseudomonas putida. Next base: position 5,605,641 of record NZ_CP011789.1, on the reverse strand, counting down.
CGACCGTGCATCCTGCGCGGGACAAGGAGACCACTCCATGAAGATGCTGCATGTGTCATTGCTGGTACTGGGGATGTCGATCGCCGGGCAAGGATTCGCCGCTACGCCGCAACAGGAAAAGATGAAGACCTGTAACGCCGACGCTACCACTCAGGCCCTCAAGGGCGACGAGCGCAAGGCGTTCATGAGCAACTGCCTCAAAAAAGCCGAGCCTGCCAAGCCGACCACGCCGCAGGAGCGCATGAAGGCCTGTAACGCCGACCCGAAGGCCACGGCGCTCAAGGGCGACGAGCGCAAGGCCTTCATGAGCGAATGCCTGAAGAAGAAGTGACCTGCGCCTATGCCTTGCGCCTGAAGGCTGGCAGACTGCGGGTCTTTCCGCTGTCTGCCGCCGAGGCTGTATGACTTTCACTCCCCGCCAGATCACCCTGGCCAGCTGCATCATCGTCGTTGCCGGCCTGCTCCTTGCGTTGCCCCTCAAGCTGCTGCCGAGCCTGCTCGCGGGCCTGCTGGTGTTCGAGCTGGTGAACATGCTCACCCCACGCTTGCAGCCACTGATCGCCGGACAACGGGCGCGATGGCTTGCGGTGGCGCTGCTCGGCACCCTGGTGGTGAGCACGCTGACGCTGTTGATCGCCGGCGCTTTCAGCTTCCTGCTGCACGAAGCCGAAAACCCCGGCGCTTCGCTGGACAAGTTCATGGGCCTGGTGGAGCGCGCCCGGGGGCAGCTGCCGCCGTTCATCGAGGGTTACCTGCCGGCCAGCGCGGCAGAGTTCAAGGTGGCCATCGGCGACTGGATCCGCAGCCACCTGAGCGACCTGCAACTGGTGGGCAAGGGCATGGCACACATGTTCGTGACCCTGCTGATCGGCATGATCCTCGGCGCCATCATCGCCTTGCAACGGCTGCCCGACCTGTCCCGACGCAAGCCGCTGGCCGCCGCGCTGTTCGAGCGTCTGAGCCTGCTGGTGCAGGCGTTTCGCAATATCGTCTTTGCGCAGATCAAGATCTCGCTGCTCAACACCGCGTTCACCGGCATCTTCCTCGCCGTGGTGCTGCCGCTGTTCGACGTGCACCTGCCGCTGACCAAGACCCTGATCGTACTGACCTTCCTGCTCGGGCTGCTGCCAGTGATCGGCAACCTGATGTCCAACACCCTGATCACCATCGTCGGACTGTCGTTGTCGATCTGGGTTGCGGCGGCGGCGCTGGGCTACCTGATCGTCATCCACAAGGTCGAGTATTTCCTCAACGCGCGGATCGTCGGTGGGCAGATCCGTGCCAAGTCGTGGGAGCTGTTGCTGGCGATGCTGGTGTTCGAAGCGGCGTTCGGCTTGCCGGGGGTGGTGGCGGGGCCGATCTACTATGCCTACCTGAAGAGTGAGCTCAGGCGGATGGAGCTGGTCTGAGGGGTTGCTTGAACGTGTACCGGCCTCTTCGCGGGTAAACCCGCTCCCACAGGTCCACCGCTGCCTTCAAGGCATAGGTAATCCTGTGGGAGCGGGTTTACCCGCGAAGAGGCCAGTACAGGCAAAGGATCAGATTGTCCCGTACCGCTTGCGCGCCTCAATGGCCAGACCGCTGCCAATGCTGCCAAAGATATTGCCTTCCACATGCCGCGCATTGGGCAGCATCGCCGCAACGCTGTTGCGCAGCGCCGGAATGCCGCTCGAGCCCCCGGTGAAGAACACCGTATCCACCTGCGCTTCACTGACCCCGGCCTTGGCCAGCAGCTCGCTGACACTGCCACGGACCCGCTGCAACAGGCCGTCGATGGCGTCCTCGAACAGGCCGCGGGTCAGGTCCGCCGCCAGGCCCGGCTCCACCCGGCCCAGGTCGATGCGCCGGCTGACCTGGTCGGTCAGCTCGATCTTGCTGGCCTCCACTTCCATCGCCAGCCAGTGTCCGGCGCGCTGTTCGATCAGGTTGAACAGGCGGTCGATGCCCAGCGCATCCTCGATGTCGTAGCGCATGCTGCCCAGGGCCAGTTGCGACTTCTGCGAGTACAGGGCGTTGATGGTGTGCCAGGTCGCCAGGTTCAGGTGGTAGCTGGTCGGCATCAGCGCGCCGCTCTTCATGCGGCTGCCATAGCCGAACAGCGGCATCACGCCTTGCAGGCTCAGTTGCTTGTCGAAGTCGGTACCGCCGATGTGCACGCCGCCGGTGGCGAGGATGTCATCCTGGCGCTCATCGACCAGGTGCCGTTCGGGCGACAGGCGGATCAGGGTAAAGTCCGAAGTACCACCGCCGATATCGACGATGAGCACCAGCTCTTCGCGGCTGATGCCCGACTCGTAGTCGAAGGCTGCGGCGATCGGTTCGTACTGGAACGACACGTCCTTGAAGCCGATCTTGCGTGCCACCTCGGCGAGGGTATCCTCGGCCTCCTGGTCGGCCGCCGGGTCCTCGTCGACGAAGAACACCGGGCGGCCCAGCACGACCTGGTCGAAGCTGCGCCCGGCATTGGCCTCGGCGCGCTTCTTCAGTTCGCCGATGAACATGCCCAGCAGGTCCTTGAAAGGCAGCGCGCTGCCGAGCACGCTGGTGTCATGCTTGATCAGCTTGGAGCCCAGCAGGCTCTTGAGCGAGCGCATCAGGCGGCCTTCGTAGCCTTCCAGGTACTCGTGCAGGGCCAGACGGCCATATACCGGGCGCCGCTCCTCGATGTTGAAGAACACCACCGACGGCAGGGTGATCTTGCCCTCTTCCAGGGCGATCAGCGATTCGACGCCAGGGCGGTGCCAACCCACCGTGGAGTTGGAGGTGCCGAAGTCGATGCCAAGGGCGCGAGCCGGGGATAGGTCAGACATGGGGAGGGGCTTCCGGAGGCCAAACGGCCGCGCAGTTTATGCCAGTGGCCGACAGAATCAAGACCGATCGTCTGCCATATGACAAACCCAAGCGAACCTTGAAAGGCTATGCTTGACCCCAATCTTCAGATGCAACACGAAAATTCCTACTGGTGATCCTTAGATGGACTTCAAAGACTATTACAAGATACTCGGCGTCGAGCCCAGCGCGGACGAGAAGGCGATCAAGGCCGCGTACCGCAAGCTGGCGCGCAAGTATCACCCCGACGTCAGCAAGGAGCGTGACGCCGAGGAGAAATTCAAAGAGGCCAACGAGGCCTACGAAGTGCTGGGCGATGCGCAGAAACGCGCTGAATTCGACGAGATCCGCAAGTACGGCGGCCAGCATGGTCGGCCGTTCCAGGCGCCGCCAGGCTGGGAAAGTCGCGGCGGTGGCGGCGGCTTCGAGAGCGGTGACTTCTCCGACTTCTTCAGCTCGATCTTCGGTGCCCGTGGCGGCAATCCCTTTGGCGGCGCACGCGGCCAGCAGCGCAGTGCCGGCAGGCGAGGGCAGGACGTGGAACTGGAACTGGCGGTGTTTCTCGAAGAGACCCTGAGCAAGGAGTCCAAACAGATCAGCTTCCAGGTGCCGCAGACCAACGCTGCCGGGCAGCGCACCGGTTTCACCACCAAGACGCTGAACGTGAAGATCCCGGCCGGAGTGACCGACGGCGAGCGTATTCGCCTCAAGGGCCAGGGCGCTCCGGGTGTCGGCGGTGGTGCCAACGGCGACCTGTTCCTGACCATCCGCATGGCGCCGCACCCGCTGTTCGATGTCGAAGGCCACGACCTGATCATCACCGTGCCGCTGGCTCCCTGGGAGGCAGCGCTGGGCACCAAGGTGGCGGTACCGACCCTGACCGGCAAGATCAACCTGACCATCCGCCCCGACAGCCAGAGCGGCCAGCGCCTGCGGGTCAAGGGCATGGGCCTTGCGAACAAGCAGGGCGAGCGTGGCGATCTCTACGCCCAGCTCAAGGTGGTCATGCCGAGCACCTCCGATGCGACCACTCGCGAACTCTGGACCAAACTCTCCGAGAAGGCCGCGTTCAACCCGAGGACACAATGGAGTAAGTGACCATGAGCAGCACCCTGATCGTTCAACTGGACATGCGAACCTTGTGTCAGGAGGCCGATGTCACGGCCGACTGCGTGATCGAAATCGTCGAGCACGGCATTGTCGAACCCACCGGGCGCACCCCGGAGGACTGGTTATTCGACGATCAGGCGCCGCTGCTGGCCAAGCGTGCGGCAAAGCTGCACCAGGAGTTGGAACTGGAGTGGGAAGGGGTGGCGCTGGCGCTGGAGTTGCTGCAGGAAGTGCAGCAGTTGCGCAGTGAGAACAGCATGTTGAGGCAGCGTTTGGGGCGATTCACCCAGATGTAGAACTGCGGTGTTCTCAAGCGCCAGCCAGCACCTTGTAGTACAGCGCGGTCGCCCGATACACACCATCCGGGCCGCAGGCATAGTCCGGGATCTCACCGGCCTTGTCATACCCCAGTGCCTGGTAGAATCCCTCGGCACCCGACCCTGCCTCGGTGTCCAGGTACAGCATCCCGCGTTTCAGACGTCGGGCATCGGCCTCCAGCGCCGCTATCAACTGTTGCCCCAGCCCACGCCGCCGGGCACGGCTGTGCACCAGCAGCTTTTGCACCTCGGCGCGGTTCAGGCCGTTGGGTTTCAGGCACAGCCCCAACTGCACGCTGGCCAGCACCTCCTGCCCCTGGGCGATCACCCAGAGCAACTGCTCACCGCTGACAAGCCGGCTGCGAACTTCAGCGAAATACGCAAGCGCCTGGGCCTCGTCGATGTCCGCCAGAAACCCCACCGAAGCCCCATTGCGTACCGCATCGAGCAACAGCGCCACGAGGCTGTCGCGGTAGTAGGTCAGGCTCTCGTGGGTGACGCGCTGTAGCTGTGCGGCGTTCATGAATCAGTCCTTTCGAGGTGGTTCGCGGTTGTCGTCCAACGCCAGTTGCATGAACGTCAGGTCGAGCCAGCGACCGAACTTCACCCCGACCTGGGCCATTTGCCCGGTCGTAATGAAACCCAGTCGCTCGTGCAGACGGATCGAGGCCGCGTTGCCGCTCTCGATGGCCGCGACCATCATGTGCTTGCCGCACTGTCGGGCGCGTTCGACCAGCGCCTGCATCAGCAGCGGACCCAGGCCCTTGCCGCGCTGGTCGCTGCGGATGTACACCGAGTGTTCGACCGTGAGGCGAAAACCCTCGAACGACCGCCAGTCGCCGAACGAGGCGTAGCCCAGTACGCCGGTTGCGTCGGCCGCGACCAGGATCGGGTAACCCTGCTCGGCGCGGGCGGCGAACCAGGCCTGGCGGTTGGCCAGGTCGACCGGGGTTTCGTTCCAGATCGCCGTGGTGTTGCGCACGGCGTCGTTGTAGATGTCGAGGATGCCCGCCACGTCGTCGGGTAGGGCATCACGGATCAGGTAGCTCATGGCAGTGTCTTCGCGAAGTCGATGCTGCAGATTAAATGGTTACCAGCCCACGTACACCTTCTGCCTGCATGTTTTCGCCGCGGCCGCGCTGGACGATTTCACCGCGGGCCATGACCAGGTACTGGTCGGCCAGCTCTTCGGCAAAATCGTAGAACTGCTCGACCAGCAGGATGGCCATGTCGCCGCGCTGGGCCAGGCTGCGGATGACTGCGCCGATTTCCTTGATCACCGACGGCTGGATGCCTTCGGTGGGTTCGTCGAGGATCAGCAGGCGCGGGCGGCTGGCCAGGGCGCGACCGATCGCCAGCTGTTGCTGCTGGCCGCCGGAGAGGTCGCCGCCACGGCGTTGCTTCATCTGTTCGAGCACCGGGAACAGCTCGTAGATGAATGCCGGCACCTCCCGCGCCTCGCGGGCGCTGAAGCGCGACAGGCCCATCAGCAGGTTTTCCTCCACGGTCAGGCGCGGGAATATCTCGCGGCCCTGGGGCACGTAGGCGATGCCGGCATGCACCCGCTGCTGGGGCTTGAGCGCAGTGATCGGCTTGCCCTCCCACTCGATGCTGCCTTCGCGGGCTGGCACCAGGCCCATCAGGCAGCGCAGCAGGGTGGTCTTGCCCACGCCGTTGCGGCCCAGCAGGCAGGTGACTTCGCCGATCCTGGCTTCGAACGACAGGCCTCGGAGGATGTGGCTGCCGCCATAGTACTGGTGCAGGGTGTCGATCTTGAGCATGTTGGGTTCCTAGTAAAACTGTTTTGTCTGTGCCGGCCTTTTCGCGGGCAAGCCCGCTCCTACGGGTTCACGCTGTCTTGTGGGAGCAGGGTGGTCTTGCCCACGCCGTTGCGGCCCAGCAGGCAGGTGACTTCGCCGATCCTGGCTTCGAACGACAGGCCTCGGAGGATGTGGCTGCCGCCATAGTACTGGTGCAGGGTGTCGATCTTGAGCATGTTGGGTTCCTAGTAAAACTGTTTTGTCTGTGCCGGCCTTTTCGCGGGCAAGCCCGCTCCTACGGGTTCACGCTGTCTTGTGGGAGCGGTGGTTCGGCGCTCCGACTTGCCCGCGAAAAGGCCGACACAATTCCCACTGTTCAACGACCGAGATAAACCTCGACCACCCGCTCGTCCGCCTGCACCTGTGCCAGCGACCCCTCGGCCAGCACCGAGCCCTGGTGCAGCACCGTCACATGGTCGGCAATGCTGCCCACGAAGCCCATGTCGTGCTCCACCACCATCAGCGAATGCGTGCCCGCCAGGCCCTTGAACAGCTCGGCGGTGAACTCGGTCTCGGCGTCGGTCATGCCCGCCACCGGCTCGTCGAGCAGCAGCAACTGCGGCTCCTGCACCAGCAGCATGGCGATCTCCAGGAACTGCTTCTGGCCGTGTGACAACAGCCCGGCCTGGCGCGAGGCCAGGCTGTTCAGGCGCACGGTCGTCAGTACGTGCTCTATTCGTTCACGCTGCTCGCCGCTCAAGCGCGCCGCCAGGCTGGCCCAGACCGACTTGTCGGTCTTGAGCGCCAACTCGAGGTTTTCATGCACGCTCAGCGCCTCGAACACCGTGGGCTTCTGGAATTTGCGGCCGATGCCCGCCTGGGCGATCTGGTACTCGCTCATGCGGGTCAGGTCCAGGGTATCGCCAAAGAACGCACTGCCGGTGTCGGGGCGGGTCTTGCCGGTGATCACGTCCATCATCGTGGTCTTGCCGGCGCCGTTGGGGCCGATGATGCAGCGCAGCTCGCCGACGCCGATGTACAGGTTGAGCGCGTTGAGCGCCTTGAACCCGTCGAAGCTGACGCTGATGTCTTCAAGGCTCAGTACCGTGCCGTGGCGGGTGTCGAGCCCAGCCTTGCGCGGTTGACCCAGGCCGATGGCGTCGCGGCCGGTGCCCACCTGATCGAAGACCGGCTCCAGCATGAATTCCGGATGAACCGCAGGGATGCCTCTCATGGCTGGCTCCTTTTCTTCAGCAGCCCGACCACGCCCTTGGGCAGGTACAGGGTGACCAGGATGAACAGTGCGCCGAGGAAGAACAGCCAGAACTCCGGGAAGGCCACGGTGAACCAGCTCTTCATGCCATTGACCAGGCCTGCGCCAAGCAGCGGGCCGATCAGCGTGCCGCGTCCGCCCAGGGCAACCCAGACAGCGGCTTCGATGGAATTGGTCGGCGACATTTCGCTGGGGTTGATGATGCCCACCTGCGGCACGTAAAGCGCCCCGGCCAGGCCGCACAGCACGGCGCTGAGCACCCACACCAGCAGCTTGAAGCCGCGTGGATCGTATCCGCAGAACATCAGGCGGTTCTCGGCGTCGCGCAGCGCGGTGAGCAAGCGCCCGAACTTGCTGCGCGTCAGCCACCAGCACAGGTACAGGCTGCCCAGCAGCAGTGCGACAGTGAGCAGGAACAGCACCGCGCGGGTGCCCGGTGCGGTGATCTCGAAGCCCAGGATGGTGCGGAAGCTGGTGAAGCCGTTGTTGCCGCCGAACCCGGTTTCGTTGCGAAAGAACAGCAGCATCCCGGCAAAGGTCAGGGCCTGGGTCATGATCGAGAAGTACACGCCCTTGATCCGCGAACGGAAGGCGAACCAGCCGAACACCAGTGCCAGCATCCCCGGCGCCAGTACCGCCAGGCACAGCGCCCAGGCGAAGTGCTGGGTGCCGGCCCAGTACCAGGGCAGCTCGCTCCACGACAGGAAGGTCATGAAGCCTGGCAGGCCGTCGCCGGCCGCCTGGCGCATCAGGTACATGCCCATGGCATAGCCGCCGAGGGCGAAGAACAGGCCGTGGCCCAGCGACAGCAGCCCGGCGTAGCCCCAGACCAGGTCCAGGGCCAGGGCGACGATGGCGTAGCAAAGGATCTTGCCGACCAGGGTCAGGGTGTAGGCCGAGACCTGCAGCGCATGGCCGTCAGGTAGCAGCGACAGCAGCGGCAGGGCCAGCAGCACCAGGATGACAATGGCGCCGATGGCCAGTGACAGGCGTGGCCCGACCTTTTGCGTGGCAGTGACAAGCAGTGGCTGGTTCATCAGTCGATTACCCGTCCCTTGAGGGCGAACAGGCCTTGCGGGCGTTTCTGGATGAACAGAATGATCAGCGCAAGGATGAGGATCTTGCCGAGTACCGCACCGATCTGCGGTTCCAGCAGCTTGTTGGCGATGCCCAGCCCGAAGGCCGCCCAGAGGCTGCCGGCCAGTTGCCCGACGCCGCCGAGCACCACCACCAGGAAGGAGTCGATGATGTAGCTCTGGCCCAGGTCAGGGCCGACGTTGCCGACCTGGCTCAGGGCGACCCCGCCCAGCCCGGCGATACCCGAGCCCAGGCCGAAGGCGAGCATGTCGACGCGCCCGGTGGACACGCCGCAGCAGGCCGCCATGCTGCGGTTCTGCGTGACCGCGCGCACGTTCAGCCCCAACCGTGTGCGGTTGAGCAGCAGCCAGGTGAGCAGCACCACTGCCAGGGCGAAGCCGATGATCACCAGGCGGTTGTAAGGCAGCACCAGGTTGGGCAGCACCTGGATGCCGCCAGACAACCACGCCGGGTTGCTCACCTCGACGTTCTGCGCGCCGAACAGCAGGCGCACCGCCTGGATCAGGATCAGGCTGATGCCCCAGGTCGCCAGCAGGGTTTCCAGCGGGCGGCCGTAGAGATGGCGGATGACGGTGCGTTCCAGCGCCATGCCGACTCCGGCACTGACGGCGAAGGCCACCGGCAGGGCGATCAGTGGGTAGAACTCAATGGCGCCGGGGGCGTAGCGCTGCAGCAGCACCTGCACCAGGTAGGTGCTGTAGGCACCGAGCATCAGCATTTCGCCGTGGGCCATGTTGATCACCCCGAGCAGGCCGAAGGTGATCGCCAGGCCCAAGGCCGCCAGCAGCAGGATCGAACCCAGGGACAGGCCGCTGAACGCCTGGCCGAGGATCTCACCGAACAGCAGCTTGCGTTGGACCTGGGCCAGGCTGGTCTCGGCGGCGGTGCGCACCCCGGCGTCGGGTTCTGCGCCAGGCTGCAACAGAGCTTCCAGACGGGTACGCGCCAGCGGGTCGCCGGTTTCCCCGAGCAGGCGCACTGCGGCCAGGCGTACCCGAGGTTCGCTGGCGCCCAGCTGCAGGTTGGCCAGGGCGAGGCCCAGGGCGGCGTGCACGGCGGCGTCCGGTTCGCTGGCGAAGGCACGGTCGAGCAGCGCCATCTGCGCCGGTTGCGCGCTTTTTTGCAGTTGCCGTGCTGCGGCCAGACGCAGGTTGCTGTCGGCGCTGAGCAGTTGATGGCTGGCCAGGGCGTTGTCGATCAGGCCGCGCAGGCGATTGTTCAGGCGCACCTTGCGCGTGTCGTCTTCGGCTATGCGCCCTTCGCGCAGGTTTTCCAGCAGCGCCAGGCGGGCCGGTTCGGGTTGTGCGGCCCAGCCTTCGAGCAGGCTGGCCTGTTCGGCGGGCTTGGCGCCGAGGAAGAATTCGCCCTCGCTGGCCTGAGTGGCTAGGGGTAGCAGGAGGAGGAGGGTGAGCAGGAGTCTGAGCATGCGAGCAATCCTGGAAATCGGAGGTGGATTCTTCGCGGGCAAGCCCGCTCCCACAGGTTCAGCGGTGTTCCCGGGATCTGTGGGAGCGGCGGTTCGGCGCCCCGACTTGCCCGCGAATGGGCCGCAAAGCGGCCCCATGCACTCAGTTACCTTTCACTGCATAGTCAGGCCGCTTGTCATTGCCTGGTATGAACGGGCTCCACGGCTGCGCACGCAGCGGCTGCTCGGTCTGCCAGACCACACTGAACTGCCCGTCTTCCTGGATCTCGCCGATCATCACCGGCTTGTGCAGGTGGTGGTTGGTCTTGTCCATGGTCAGGGTGAAGCCGGACGGCGCCTGGAAGCTCTGCCCGGCCAAGGCCTCACGCACTTTGTCGACATCGGTGGACTTGGCTTTCTCGGCCGCCTGCGCCCACATGTGGATGCCCACGTAGGTGGCCTCCATCGGGTCGTTGGTCACCGCCTTGTCGGCACCCGGCAGGCCCTTGGCCTTGGCGTAGGCTTTCCAGTCGGCGACGAACTTCTGGTTGACCGGGTTTTCCACCGACTCGAAGTAGTTCCACGCCGCCAAGTGGCCGACCAGCGGCTTGGTGTCGATGCCACGCAGTTCCTCTTCTCCCACCGAGAAGGCCACCACCGGCACGTCGGTGGCTTTCAGGCCCTGGTTGGCCAGCTCTTTGTAGAAGGGCACATTGGAGTCGCCATTGACGGTGGAGATCACCGCCGTCTTGCCGCCTGCGGAGAACTTCTTGATGTTGGCGACGATGGTCTGGTAGTCGCTGTGGCCGAACGGCGTGTAGACCTCTTCGATGTCCTTGTCGGCCACGCCCTTGCTGTGCAGGAAAGCGCGCAGGATCTTGTTGGTGGTGCGCGGGTAGACGTAGTCGGTGCCCAGCAGGAAGAAGCGCTTGGCACCACCGCCGTCTTCGCTCATCAGGTATTCCACCGCCGGGATCGCCTGCTGGTTGGGCGCAGCGCCGGTGTAGAACACGTTCGGCGACATCTCCTCGCCTTCATATTGCACCGGGTAGAACAACAGCCCGTTGAGCTCCTCGAACACCGGCAGCACCGACTTGCGCGACACCGAGGTCCAGCAACCGAACACCACCGCGACCTTGTCCTGAGTCAGCAGTTGGCGGCTCTTCTCGGCGAACAGCGGCCAGTTCGAGGCCGGGTCGACCACCACCGGTTCGAGCAGCTTGCCATTGACCCCGCCCTTGGCGTTGATCTCGTCGATGGTCATCAGCGCCATGTCCTTGAGTGACGTTTCGGAAATGGCCATGGTCCCGGACAGCGAATGCAGGATGCCGACCTTGATGGTCTCGGCCGCCTGGATGCTCCAGCTCAGGCCCATCGCCGCGATCGATGCGCTGAGGGTGAAGGCCTTGATCAGACTGCGTCGCTTCATGTGCTCTCTCCGCTGAGTTGTTGTGGTGTTGGCAGAGGGGAGATTGCAAAGGCTGTGCCGTGGTGCGCGAGGCTGCAGATTAGAAGGGTTGTGCTTCGATGCGGGGCCTTGAGGAGGGCCAGGTTGGTGCTTGCTCGGCGAGCCTGCACAGGATTGGGGCCAGAGGGTGAGCAGTTTCTGCGCAGCGCGCTGGGGGCGACGTGAAACTACACACCATGATTGCGAGAGCGGGGTTTGCCCGCGAAAGGGCTGCAGAGCAGCCCTGTGCAGATCAGTTGTCGCGCACCACCGCCCGTGGCTGGCGCTTGCTGCGTACGAACTGGTAGGTAACGGCCAGCAGCAGGAACCAGATTGGCGTGACCACCAGCGCCGAACGGGTGTCGGCTTCCAGGCTCAACAGCACCAGAATGCCGGCGAAGAACACCAGGCACACGTAGCACATGAAACGCCCGCCAGGCATCTTGTAGATCGACTTCTCGTGCAGCGCCGCGCGCTGCTTGCTGTAGCTCAGGTACGACAGCAGGATCAGCGTCCAGACGAACATGAACAGCACCGCCGACACCGTGGTCACCAGGGTGAAGGCTTCGATCACGTTCGGCACCAGGTAGATCAGCACCGCGCCGAGCAGCAGGCACAGGCAGGAGAAGTACAGGCCGTTGGCCGGTACGGCGCGCCGCGAGAGCTTTTCGAAGGCCTTCGGTGCATCGCCTTCCTGGGCCAGGCCGTAGAGCATGCGGCTGGTGGAGAACACGCCGCTGTTGGCCGACGAAGCGGCCGAGGTCAGCACCACGAAGTTGATGATGCTTGCCGCTGCCGGCAGGCCAGCCAGCACGAACAGTTCGACGAACGGGCTCTTGCCCGGGACCACGTCGCGCCATGGTGTAACCGCCATGATCGCGATCAACGCCAGCACATAGAACACGATGATGCGGATCGGGATCGAGTTGATCGCCCGTGGCAGGGTGCGCTCGGGGTTCTTCGCTTCGGCGGCGGTGGTGCCTACCAGCTCGATGCCGACGAAGGCGAATACCGCGATCTGGAAACCGGCGAAGAAGCCGAACAGGCCATTGGGGAACATGCCGCCGTCATTCCACAGGTTGGCCAGGCTGGCCGTGTGGCCGCTCGGCGACTGGAAGCCGGTGATGACCATGTACAGGCCGGTGGCGACCAGGCCGAGGATGGCGACGATCTTGATCAGGGCGAACCAGAATTCCATCTCGCCGAACAGTTTCACCGTGACCAGGTTCAGCGACAGCAGGACCGCCACGCAGGTCAGCGCCGGTATCCACTGCGGCAGGTCGGGGAACCAGAACTGTGTATAGGCGGCGATCGCCACCACGTCGGCGATGCCGGTGACGACCCAGCAGAACCAGTAGGTCCAGCCAGTGAAGTAGCCGGCCCAGGGGCCGAGCAGGTCGGCGGAGAAATCGATGAACGACTTGTAGTTGAGGTTCGACAGCAACAGCTCGCCCATGGCACGCATGACGAAGAACAGCATGAAGCCGATGATCATGTAGACGAAGATGATCGACGGGCCCGCGAGGCTGATGGTCTTGCCCGAGCCCATGAACAGGCCGGTGCCGATGGCGCCACCGATGGCGATGAGCTGGATGTGGCGGTTGGTCAGGTTGCGCTGCAGATGCTGGTCATCTGCCTGGGGGGATGAGGTCCGGGTCATAGGCTGCATTCCATTGAGGGTCAGTCTTCTTGTGAGCGAAAGCCGGTTAGGCTAACACGCACTGCAAAGGTGCGGGCGTGACAGATCGCCACGATCTTGGCGGTGCAGTGGGGATTTTTGACTGACCGCAGTCAAGGGTTGGCCTTTTCGCGGGCAAGCCGGCTCCCACGGTACAGCGCTGAACCCGAGTCTGCGCCGTACCGTGGGAGCGGGCTTGCCCGCGAAAAGGCCGACGCGATTCAAGCCTGAACCGCGACCCGCCCGCGCCGCACCACCAGGCTGTCGACCACCCACATCACTACCATCGACACCCCCACCAGCGGGAACACGACACCCAGCACCAGCATCACCGTCACCGCTGTCTTCCAGCGCGGCAGGTCATGCCGCAGCGGCGGTACGCCAAGCCCACCGGACGGGCGGCGCTTCCACCACATCACCAACCCGCTCACCGAGCCCAGCAGGATCATCAGGCACACCAGCAGGATGACGATCTGGTTGAGCGGCCCGAACATCTTGCCCTCGTGCAGCATCACCCCAAGCTCGGTGGCGCGGGCTACCGGGCTGTAGTCGTGCCAGCGCACGTCGGCCAGGACCTTGCCGGTGTACTGGTCGACATGCAGGGTGGCGTCGTTGCGTGGATCGTCGGCGAACACCGCGATGGTGAACACGCCTTCAGCGGTGCTCGGCGAGGTGATGCTGTAGCCCGGCGCCACGCCGCGGGCGTTGGCCAGATCCTCGACCTGCTGCAGGGTAATCTGCGGCGCGGCCGGGGCGCTGTGCATGTCGTGATGGCCCATGTGCTCGGCATGCGCGCCGGACACTGGCATCGGCGTGTTCTCCAGGGCCCAGGGCACGGTCTGGCGATGAGCGCTGTTCAGCGCGCCGGCCTGCTGGTCGGATTTCGGTACGTCGTTCCACATCGCCGCCGGGAAACGGTTCCACAGGTCGGCGTACTGCTTGCCCCACAGCCCGGTCCAGGTCATGCCGCTGAGCAGCATCAGCAACAGCAGTGCCGAACCCCAGAAGCCGCTGACCGCATGCAGGTCGCGCCAGAGCACGCGCCCGCGTGCCGACAGGCGTGGCCACAGTACGCCACGGCGGTTGCGGCCACGTGGCCACCACAGATAAAGCCCGGACACCACCAGCACGACGCCCCAGCCTGCGGCGAGCTCCACCAGCCGATCTCCGGCAGTGCCGACCATCAGCTCGCCATGCAGGGCGCGGGCGATTGCCTGCAGGTTCTGCTTGCCGTCCTGCGCGCCCAGCACCTTGGCGTTGTACGGGTCGACGAACACGTTCAGTTCGCGGCCGCCGTCATGCACCACGAACTGCGCGCTGCGCTCGGCGTCCAGCGGTGGCAGGTACTGGCCGACATGGCCCTGTGGATAAGCCTGGCGCACCTGGGCCAGCAGCGTGTCGGCGCTCTGGCGCTGCGGGCCGGCCTCGACCACCATCAGCTCGCGGTACATCCACGGGTCGAGCTGGGGCTTGAACAGGTAGATGATCCCGGTGATCGCCAGCAGGATCATGAAGGGCGCGACGAACAGCCCGGCATAGAAATGCCAGCGCCAGGCCAGGTTGTAGAAGGATTGCTTTGGTTTGCTCATGGAGCCTCCCGTTCGACCAGGTGGAGCGCGGTCAGGCCCGCGCCCCGGTTGTTATTGTCAGAAGCTGAAATCGACCTTGGTCCAGAAGGTCCTGCCCGGCTCGTTGACCGGCTGCGGGTCTGCCGCCGGGTAGCCGAACCCGGCGTTCCCGGCCAGGTTCAAGTGCTCGGCGTAGGCCTTGTCGAACAGGTTGTCGACGCCCGCGCTGAGCTTGAGGTTGTTGTTGACCTTGTAGGCACCGTTGAGCGAGAACACGCCGAAACCGCCGCTCTTCTCGTAATCCTTGCCCACCACGTTGCCCTGGTTCTGGGCGATGCGGTTCTGCGCCGCGACCAGGCGCCACAGCGCACCGACGCTCCAGGCATCGCGGCTGTAGGTCAGGCCCAGGCGACTTTCCAGCGGAGGCATCTGCGGCAGGGCTTTGCCGTCGCTGCTGTTCTTGCCCCAGGCGTAGGCCAGCGTCGCGTCGGCTTTCCAGTTTTCGTCGAGCTTGTACGCCGCGCCCAGCTCGCCGCCCATGATGCGGGCGTCGATGTTCTGCGCCTGGGTGCTGCTCATGCCCATCATGCTGCGGTAGTCGAACAGGATGTAGTCGCGGATCTGTCCGACGTAGCCGGAGGCCCAGGCTTGCAGGCGTTCGTCCTGGTACTGGATGCCGAAGTCGAGCTGGGTGGTCTTCTCCGGCTTGATGCTGTCGAAGGCGTTGACCGAGCCCCGCGGGCCGTTGGTTGGCGAGAACAGCTCCCAGTAGTCGGGGAAGCGCTGGGCGTGGCCCAAGCCGATATAGGTGGTAGCGGAAATCGCCGCCAAGTCATGCTCGTAGCGGATGAAGCCGCTGGGCAGGGTATCCGCGCGGGTATCGCCATGGGTGGCACTGGCCTGGCGGAAGTCGCGGGCCGAGGCGCGGTCCAGGCGCGCGCCGCTGATCAGGCGATCTTCGCCGGTGGCGTACCAGGTCAGCTCGCTGAACACGCCGTAGTTATGGAAGTCGGCGTCCTTGGTCCAGGGCTTGCCCTTGTGCGCATCGACGCCCATGCCGCCGCGTTTGCGGTGTTCGTTGGTCTGCGCGTCGATGCCGCTGATCAACTGTACGTCGGCCCAGCGCCAGGTCGCCTTGATGCGTGCGCCGAGGGTGCGCCGATCGACGTTGCTGACCATGGGCATGCCCATCATGCCGCTGCCCGAGGGTGTGCGCAGGCTGTAGTTGTCCATCACGTGGTCGGCATAGTTGTAGTAGACCTGCGCCTCGACCTTGTCGAGCACCTCGCCGAGGTTGGACTTTTCAAAGCGCAGGCCCAGGCTTTCGCGCTTGAACTGCGAGCCGTCCATGCCGCGTCCGGCGTAGCGCGCTTCGCCATCGCCCTTGCCGGCGGTGAGTTCGAGCAGGGTGTCGGTGTCCGGGGTCCAGCCGAGGGTCACGTCGCCGTTCCATTTGTCCCAGCGCGAAGGCACGGTATCGCCATTGCCGTCCTTGTAGTCGTCCGAGCGCGACTGATTGCCGACGAAGCGCGCATAGGCCTGGCTGTTGCCGGCGGCGGCGTCGAGCACCTTGTCGAAGCGGCCGTTGGAGCCCGCGAGCAGGCTGGCGTTGACCCGGCTGCCGAGGGTGCCGAATTTCTCCGGCTCGCGCTCGAAGAGGATGGTGCCAGCCGAGCCGCCGGGGCCCCAGATCACGCTTTGCGGGCCTTTGATCACGGTCAGGCGGTCGTAGGTTTCCGGCGAGATGTACGAGGTCGGGGCGTCCATGCGGTTGGGGCAGGCGCCGAGCATCACACCGCCGTTGGTGAGGATGTTCAGGCGCGAGCCGAACATGCCGCGCAGCACGGGGTCGCCGTTGGTGCCGCCGGAGCGGATGGCGGAAAAGCCGGGGATGGTCTTGAGGTAGTCGGCGCCGTCACTGGCTGGCACCGGCTGACGTGGATCCTTGGGGTTGGTGACCACGGTCAGCGGCGAGCTGGGCGCGATGGCGGTGATTACCGTCGGGCTCAGCTCCGGGGCGTCATGGCCTTCGTGGCCAGGCTCGACGGCGAGCGCCAGCGGGCTCAGCAGCGAGCCGCAGAGCATGGCGAGGGTCCCATGGCGGGACAGGGCAGAAACAGGGGTGCAGCCGGACATAATGATTCCAGTCGATCAGTCATGAGTAAGCGCGAAGCCTCCTGGCTTCGGGCGTGAAACGGGGTGGTCAGACGTTGATCGATGGAGGTGGGGCGCGGCTGCGGGCACCGGGAAACACCGCTTGCAGGGCATGGCCCTGGCGGGTCGGGTAGGTGGCGAGGGTGCTCGGGATGGTGCTGGCGAGGCTGAGTGGGCTGAGGGTCTGGGGCAGGGCGGGGCAGTTGAACAGCAAACTGCAGTAGCCGCATTTCTCCCAATCGGTGTGTAGCTGGCCGTCGTTGCCGTGACCGTGGTGGTCTTGCCCGGCATGCGGGTGCCCCGCGGCCATGGGCATGTCCATGGCCATGCTCATGTTCATGCCGGCGTGGTGATCCATCGGCATCGACTGGGAAATCAGCGGGCCGATGAAAATCATCCACATGGCGAACAGGCTCAGCCAGCCGCCACCGACGCGCCTGCGATCAGGGCGGGTGCTGCGGGCTGTGCTGTTGCGCGGCAAGCTCATGACGAGCGCCTGTCAGCGGTCAGTGCGCGTGTTCGTGTCCTGCCTGGTCGGCGGGCGGCTGCTTCTGCACGGCGACGTCGACGGTGATGTCGCCGGCTTTCTCGAAGTGCAGGGTGAGCGGGAAGCGCTTGCCGTCAGTGAGCAGGCTGCGGTCCTTGGGCTGCATCAGCATCACGTGATAGGCGCTGGGGGCGAAGGTCAGGTCCTTGCCTGCAGGTACGACCACACTCTGTACCTGCTGCATCTTCATGGCGCCGGCAGCGGTCTTGGCGTGTTCGTGCAACTGGGCGTCATCGCTGACGGGGCTTTCGACACTCAACAGGCGGTCATCGACCTTGCCGTTGTTGTGAACGATGAAATACGCCGCGACATTGGGCGCGTTCGGTGGCAGCTCCAGCGACCAGGGGTGGGCGATATGCAGGTCGCCGACACTGTATTCGTGGGCGTTGGCGAAGGCGCTGGGCAGCAGCAGGGTGGCCAGGATGAGGGCTTGCTTGAGCATGGTGAGTCTCCGGTCTGTACAGGTTCAGGAACAGCGTCTTGAACTCAGGCCAACGGAGAGGCTCGCGGATTGAGTGCCGGCCAGAGCTGGCGCGGCGTGGGCTGGTGCGTGGCGAGTGGTGGTGCCTGGCCGAAGCGCAGTTGCAGCGGGCTGTGCAGTTGCGGTGCGTGGCTGGCCAGGGCGAGCACAGGCGAGGCACCCGAGCAGCACCAGCAGTGCTGCATGTTGGAGTGGTCGTCCTGTTGGCCCAGGTCGATCTTGGCCAGGGCCTGGACATCGAGCTTGGCCTTGCCCGCGCCAGTCGAGCAGAAGGCACCCCACAGCAGCTGTTCGGCCGGGCCCTTGGGCGCGGCAGAAGACAGCGGCATGGCCAGCAGGTTGAACAGCACTGCAAGGCAGGCTATCCAGGCGATGTGCCGACGTGGGGGCATGGAGAGATCCGGTCAGGAATCAGGTGGCTATTGTACGGCGGAGTATAGGTAAAAATGCGGGGGTGCGGTGAAGTGCCGCAGTTGTCGGTGCGCAGCGCTTGAAATCGGTGTTGTGTTCTTCGCGGGCTTGTGGGAACGGCGGTTCGGCGCCCCGGCTTGCCCGCGAAGCAGTCACCGCCGGTATCAGGCCTTGCCGCGCCCCAGCAACCCGCGCACGGTCTCCTGCAGGTCCGCTGGCAACACCACCACCTTGGAGTTGTCGCTGCCGGCCAGGTTCTCCATCGCGCCGATGTAGCGCTCACCCAGCAGGTACATGGCCGGGGTGGTCTCGTTGCCCACCGCTTCACGCACCAGGGTGATCGCCCGGGCCGAGGCTTCGGCGAGGCTGATCTGCGCCTCGGCGTCCAGCCTGGCGGCCTGCAGGCGAGCTTCGGCTTCGAGAATGGCGGCCTGCTTGGCGCCCTCGGCGCGGGTCACGTCGGCCTTTCGTTCACGTTCGGCTGCGGCCTGGCGCTCCATGGCCTTCTGCATGTTTTCCGAAGGCTTGATGTCCTGGATCTCCACCGAGCGTACGGTCACGCCCCAGTCTTCGGTCTGTTCGGACATCGCCTCGCGCAGGCGCGCCTTGATCTGCTCGCGGCTCGACAACGCCTCGTCGAGGTCCATGGCGCCGACGATGGCACGCAGCGAGGTCATGGTCAGGCTGGTGACGGCGAAGGAGAAGTTCTGCACGCCGTAGGAGGCCTTCTGCGGGTCGACTACCTTGGCGAAGCACAGGGCGTTGGCGACGATCACCGCGTTGTCGCGGGTGATGATTTCCTGTTGCTGCACGTCGAGGATGATGTCCTTGGTCGGCAGGCGGTAGGCGACCACGTCCATGTACGGCACCAGGATGTTCAGGCCGGGCTTGAGGGTGCTGTGGTAGCGGCCCAGACGCTCGACGATCCATTCCTCGCCCTGGGGCACGATGCGCACCCCCTTGAACAGGGTGATCAGAACGAACAGGGCGATGGCGCCGACGACGATGAGGCTGGTCATTGCAAGCTTCCTTTCAGTACGGATTCAGGGGCGGGTAACCCGCGCGGTGTTGCCTTCGATGGCGGCCAGGCGAACGCGCTCGCCAGCAGGGATGTCGCTGTCGGCGACGCAGGTCCATTCCTCGTTGCCGAGGATGGGCTTCTGGAAGCGCACCCGGCCTTTCTGGAACTGCGACACGCTCGCGGTCAGCAGGCCGACTTCACCGATCACGCTGTCGGCGGTCCAGCGCACGTCCGGCTTCTTGCGCCGGAACAGCTTGAACCACAGCAGGGTGGTGAGGGAGGAGAATGCCACCCACAGCAGCACCTGCATGTCCAGTTGCAGGGCCGGGGCGGCCAGGGCGATCAGCGACACCAGGATGGCGCCGATGCCGAACCAGAGAATGAAGAACGTAGGCAGGACCAGTTCGAGCAGGACCAGGGCGATGCCGAAGACGAGCCAGATCCACCATTGCATTTCCATATGGGCAGGGCCTTGCGGTGAGGGGGCTTGAAGTTTACGGCAGGGGACGCGGGAAGACTATTGGCAGTGGAGGATGGCGGCGCCGGAAACGGCCGGGGCTGCTGCGCAGCCCATCGCGGGACGAGTCGCAGCGGCGAACCGCACCGGCAGAGTGGACTGCCCTGCTCATATCGACAAGGCTTCGCGCAACTGCGCCACCGATCCGAACAGCCGATCCACCTCCGGCAGTTCCGGTCGCTTCAACACCAGCACCGGCACGCCACGCTCGCGCGCCACTTCAAGCTTTGGCTCGGTCGCGGCGCTGCCACTGTTCTTGCTGACCAGTACATCGATCTGGCGCCGCTCGAATAGTGCTCGTTCATCCTCGAGGTGGAACGGCCCCCGTGCGCCGATCACCTCGCAACGTTCATTGCCCGCGCAGGTTTCCAGGGCACGCAAGGTCCAGAACTGGTGGGCCGGAATGTCTTCGAGATGTTGCAGCGGCTCGCGCCCCAGGGTGAATAACGGGCGCTTGAAAGGCGCCAATGCGTCGATCAACGCATCCCAGCCCTCGACTTCGCGCCAGTCGTCGCCCGGCTGTGGCTGCCAGGCGGGGCGGCGCAAGGCCCAGCAGGGAATGCCCGCCGCCTTCGCTGCCTGTGCGGCATTGGCGCTGATCTGTGCGGCATAGGGGTGGGTGGCGTCGATCAGCAGGTCGATCCGTTCGCGCCGGAGGTAGTCGGCCAGGCCGTCGGCCCCGCCGTAACCGCCCACCCGCACCTGGCAGGCCAGGTCCTGTGGGATACGGCCGATACCGGCGAGGCTGTAGACATGCTCCGGCCCCAGCAACCGGGCGATGGCCAGCGCCTCGGTGACGCCGCCCAGCAACAAGATACGGCCGCTCATTGCACACCCGCCTTGCCGACGACACCGCCCTGGCGGTCGATGGCGAAAACCTCGACCTGCACCTGTGCAGGCACCACGCTGCGGGCGAATGCCAGGGCATGGGCGCAGACGGCATCGCCCAGGGCGATACCGGCGGCATGGGCGAGAGCCAGCGCCTGCTGGCTGGTGTTGGCGCCGATGATCGCCGCCTGCAGGACGGCGTCTGCGCCGATATCGGCTGCCCAACCTGCGAGTTGCGGCAGGTCGATGCTCGAATGACGGCTGTGCAGGTCCATGTGGCCCGCGGCAAGCTTGCTGATCTTGCCGAAACCGCCGCACAGCGTCAGGCGTGGCACCGGTACCTTGCGCAGGTGCTTGAGCACCGCGCCGACGAAGTCGCCCATTTCGATCAGGGCGATTTCCGGCAGCCCATAGACCCGGCGCATGGTGTCTTCGCTGGCATTGCCGGTGCAGGCGGCGATGTGGGTGTAGCCGTTGGTGTGGGCAACGTCGATGCCCTGGTGGATCGAGGCGATGTAGGCAGAGCAGGAAAACGGCCGGACGATGCCGCTGGTGCCGAGGATCGACAGCCCGCCGAGAATGCCCAGCCGCGGGTTCATGGTCTTGAGCGCAAGCTCCGCGCCGCCCTGCACGTTCACCGTCACCTCGAATCCGCCCGCGTAGGCGCACTCGCCTGCCAGTCGCTGCAGGTGCTCGCTGATCATCCGCCGCGGCACCGGGTTGATGGCAGGCTCCCCGACCGCCAGGACCAGGCCGGGACGTGTCACCGTGCCCACGCCTTGGCCGGCGACGAAGCGCACGCCCGGCTCGTCGATCAGGCGCACCTGGCTGTAGAGCAGGGCACCGTGGGTCACGTCGGGATCGTCGCCTGCGTCTTTCACGGTGCCGGCCTCGGCGCGCTCGCCGTCTCGGCGGCAGAATTCCAGGCGCATCTGCACCTGCTTGCCCTTGGGCAGGGTGATCTGCACGGCGTCGGTGGACTGGCCGGTGAGCAGCAACTGTGCTGCCGCCAGGCTGGTGGCGGTGGCACAGCTGCCGGTGGTCAGGCCGCTGCGAAGTGGCGCGGGCTGTTCGCGGGTTTCTTCACGCATCGAGGGGTTTCACCACCTCGAGCAGCGTGATAGGCAAGGCCTGGCGCCAGGTATCGAAACTGCCCAGGGCCTGGGCCTGGGCCACGTGGATGCGGGTCAGTTCGCCGCCATGCTGCTCACGAAAATGCGCCAGGGCCAGTTCGCTTTGCAGGGTCACGGCATTGGCTACCAACCGCCCTCCAGGGCGCAGACGCTCCCAGCACAAGGGCAGTACGCCATCGCCGGTGACGCCGCCGCCGATGAAAATGGCATCGGGGCGTTCGAGATCGGCCAGGGCTTGTGGCGCCTTGCCGCGAATCAACTGCAGGCCAGGAACGCCGAGCTGGTCGCGGTTGAATTCGATGAACGCCTGGCGACCTTCGTCGGCCTCGATGGCCAGTGCGCGGCAGCTGGGGTGGGCGCGCATCCATTCGATACCGATTGAGCCGCAGCCGGCGCCGACATCCCACAGCAGTTCGCCTGGCTGTGGTGCCAGGCGTGCCAGGGTGATGGCGCGCACGTCGCGTTTGGTCAACTGGCCGTCGTGGCGAAAGGCGCTGTCGGGCAGGCCGCTGATGGGCGACAGGCGCGGGCTGTCCGGCGCGGCCTGGCATTCGATGGCGACCAGGTTCAGTGCTGCGGCCTGGGCGTGTGGCCAGTCCTCTGCACTGCCGCTCAGGCGCTTTTCATCGGGGCCGCCCAAGTGTTCGAACACCTGCATCCGGCTCGGCCCGAAGCCGCGTTCACGCAACAACTGCGCAATGGCCGCAGGGCTGTCGCCGTCATTGCTCAGCACCAGCAGGCGCACACCGCTGTAGAGTTGGGCATTGAGCGCCGCCAGCGGCCGCGCGACCACCGACACGACCTGCACCTCCTGCAACGGCCAGCCCAGACGGGCGGCGGCCAGGGCGCAGGAGGAGGGCATCGACAGCACCTGCATCTGTTCGGCCGGGACCTGGCGCGCGAGGCTTGCGCCAACGCCGTAGAACATCGGGTCGCCGCTGGCCAGCACGCACACGGGCTCGCCGTGCAGGGCCAGCACAGGGCCGAGGGAGAACGGGCTGGGCCAAGCCAGGCGCTCACCGACCACGCAGCGCGGCAACAGGGCCAATTGGCGCGGGCTGCCGAAGATACGAGCAGCAGACAGCAGCGCGCGCCGGGCCTGCTTGCCCAGGCCGCTGAAGCCGTCTTCGCCGATGCCTACTACTGTCAGCCAGGGGGTCATCTGATCATTTCCGTCGTGTTGGGAGTCGTGTCGCCCTTTTCGCAGGCAAGCCGCAGCGGCGAACCGCCGTTCCCATAGCTATCCGGACCTGCAGGATACCTGTGGGAGCGGGCTTGCCCGCGAAAAGGACGACACGGTCCTGATGCATTGCTCGACCATCGGCTTTTCATGCCGCCGGACAAAGCAGGCATAATACCGCGCCTTCTACACTGAAGCGCGTCTTCACGATTGCCGGAATCCCCCTTGAAGCCACCCCACACACCCGCCGTTTCGCCCCGCCCCTCGGCTTGCCCGGGGTTGTGGCGCATCGTCGCGGCGCGTGATGGCGGCATTTGCCGGATCAAACTCCCCGGCGGCCTGCTGCTGGCCGAGCAGGCAGAGGCGGTGGCCGAGGCTGCCGAGCGCTTCGCCGGCGGGGTGATCGAGGCAACCAACCGCGCCAACTTGCAGATACGCGGTATCGGCGACCACCACCTGGCGCTGGTCGGGCACCTGCTCGATGCCGGCCTCGGCCCGCGCGAGGCGGCCGGTGACGATGTCCGCAACCTGATGCTCAGCCCGTTGGCCGGTGTCGATCCGGCGATGCTGATCGACATTCGGCCCCTGGCCGGGCAGATCCTGCACCTGCTGGAAACCACCCCGCGGCTGCATGAACTGTCGGCCAAGTTCGCCGTGCAGCTCGACGCGGGGGAGTCCCTGGCGATGCTCGCGCACCCCCATGACCTGTGGCTGTCGGCGCTGTTGCTTGACCGGCAGGTGTGGCTGGCCTTTGGGCTGGCGGGCTGCCCGGGGGATGGCGCAACCGTTGGCGCCGTCCCGCTGGAGCAGGGGGTGGCATTGGTGCAGGCGGTGCTGGAGCGCTTCCTCGACCTGGCCACGCCCGAGCAGACACGGATGCGCCAGTTGCTGCAGACCTGCCCCGTGCAGGATTTCGTCGAAGGGCTGGGCCTGCCGATTCGTCGCGACAGCGCTGTGCGTCAATGGCGGCGTGTGCCTGCCACACCGCGCTGGCTCGGTGTGTTGGCCCAGCGTGAGGGCAGTGCATTCGGCGTGGCGCCGCCGCTGGGGCGCTTGACGCCCGCCATGCTTCGCGGCCTGGCCAGGCTTGCGCGCGAGGCCGGTGATGGCAGCCTGCGGCTCACACCCTGGCAGAGCCTGGTGCTGCCGAACTTCGATCCATCGCTGCTCGGGCAGGCCCAAGCCGAGACAAAGGCGCTGGGCATGATCAACGACGTCTTGCAGCCACTTGCACGCATCAGCGCTTGCACCGGCTCCAGTGGTTGCGCCAAGGGCCAGTCCGACACCAAGGCCGATGCGCAGGTGATCGCCGGCCTGCTGCACCATGGCGCCCCGGCCAGTTTGCACCTGTCGGGCTGCCCGCGTTCCTGTGCCGTGGCCCATGTCGCCCCGGCCACCCTGCTGGCCCGCGCCCCGGGCCGTTATGACCTTTATTTTCGCGATGCACGCCTGCCGGGTTTCGGCCGACTGCGCGCATCCGACCTTACCCCAGAAGAAGCAGGCGCCATGCTCGACCTGCCGACGGAGCACCTAGATGATTGACTACATCCGCGATGGTCAGGAGATCTATCGCAATTCCTTCCGCATCATTCGCGAGGAGGCCCGCCTGGAGCGGATTCCGGCCGATCTGGAAAAGCTCGCGGTGCGGGTGATCCACGCCTGCGGCATGGTCGAGGCCATCGACGGCCTGCAGTTTTCCGAAGGTGCCGGAACGGCGGGGCGCCAGGCCCTGGCCAAGGGCGCACCGATTCTCTGCGACGCGCACATGGTTGCCGAAGGTATCACCCGCGCGCGTCTGCCGGCCGACAACCCGGTCATCTGCACCCTGCGTGATCCCAGCGTGCCGGGCCTGGCCAAGGACGCCGGCAACACCCGCTCGGCGGTGGCCCTCGAGCTGTGGCGCCCGCATCTGGAGGGCAGCGTGGTGGTGATCGGCAATGCCCCGACCGCGCTGTTCTACTTGCTGGAAATGCTTGACGCCGGTGCACCCAAGCCTGCGTTGATCCTGGGCTTTCCGGTAGGCTTCGTCGGCGCTGCCGAGTCCAAGGCGATGCTGGCCGCCGACAGCCGTGGTGTGCCGTTCGTCATCATGCAGGGGCGCCTGGGTGGTAGCGCCATGGCCGCCGCTGCTGTCAATGCGCTCGCCACGGAGGTGGAATGATGCAGCCCCGTGGACGTCTGCTCGGCCTGGGGGTTGGCCCTGGCGACCCGGAACTGATCACGGTCAAGGCCCTGCGCCTGCTGCGCGAGGCGCCGGTGGTGGCGTATTTCGTGGCCAAGGGCAAGCGCGGCAATGCCTTCGGTATCATCGAGGCGCACCTGCAGGCGCAGCAGACCCTGCTGCCGCTGGTGTATCCGGTCACCACCGAGGTACTGCCGGCACCGCTGTCGTACGAGCAGGTGATCAGCGACTTCTACGACGAAGCCAGCGTGCAGGTGGCCGAACACCTGGACGCCGGTCGTGATGTGGCGGTGATCTGCGAAGGCGATCCGTTCTTCTACGGCTCCTACATGTACCTGCACGATCGCCTGGCCCAGCGCTACGAGGCCGAGGTGATCCCGGGCGTGTGCTCGATGCTCGGCGGGGCGTCCGTACTCGGTGCGCCGCTGGTCTACCGCAACCAGACCCTGACCGTGCTCTCCGGTGTATTGCCCCACGAAGAACTCAAGCGCCGTCTGGCCGATGCCGACGCCGCAGTGATCATGAAGCTTGGGCGCAACTTCCCCAAGGTGCGCGAGGTGCTTGCCGAGCTGGGCCTGGACGGTCGCGCGTTGTACGTGGAGCGCGCAACCATGGCCAACCAGAAGATCGTCGCGCTGGACGCGGTTGATCCGCAGTCTTCGCCGTATTTCTCGCTGATCGTGGTACCGGGTGAAAAATGGCAGGGATGAACAGCGACAAGGCACCGGCCATCGTCATTCTCGGCCCTGGCAGCCTGGCCACCGCCCAGCGGATCCAGCAGCGTTATCCACAGGCGCGGGTTTACGGCCTGAGCGGCCGGGTCGAAGGTGTCGAGCACTGCTACGAATCCTTCGGCGACACCCTGCGCGGCCTGTACCGCGAGGGTGCGCCGATCATCGCCCTGTGCGCGGCCGGGATCGTCATTCGCACCCTGGCGCCCCTGCTTGGCGAGAAGGGCGCCGAGCCGCCGGTGCTGGCGGTGGCGGAGGACGGCAGCGCCGTGGTACCGCTGCTGGGCGGCCTGAGCGGCGTCAATGTCATGGCGCGGGAGATCGGCGAGGTGCTGGGGGTGGCGGCGGCCATCACCACCAGCGGTGAGCTGCGTTTCGGCACCTGCCTGCTCAATCCGCCGACAGGCTACGCCCTGGCGGACCTGGAGCAGGGCAAGCGCTTCGTCTCT
Organism: Pseudomonas putida; assembly: GCF_001636055.1. Lineage (NCBI taxonomy): Bacteria > Pseudomonadati > Pseudomonadota > Gammaproteobacteria > Pseudomonadales > Pseudomonadaceae > Pseudomonas > Pseudomonas putida. Next base: position 5,579,522 of record NZ_CP011789.1, on the reverse strand, counting down.
GACCTGCTGGCCGGCGAGAGCGTGCGCATCGAAGGCGCGGCGCCCTGGCTGGCCCAGGCGCAACTGCCCGAAGACGCAGCAGCCCGACGCAGTATTCATGTCGGCTGGCAGGCACGCCCGGCTAGCCGCGACGAACTGCTGATCCATGTGCGTTCGGTGTTGGTGGCGGTGGATGTCGCCCAGCCAGACCTCCCCGCCCGTGTGCGTGCTGCCCTGGCTGCGGCGAATATCGCTGAAGCCTCGCTAGCGTGTTTGCTGGCGGGTGAGGATGACATGGCCGAGCCAGCCTTGCATGAGGCGGCGCGAGACCTTGGTGTGCCGCTGCGGTTTGCGTCGTCACGTTCAAGCCTGACCGAGATGGCCACGCAGGCGCTGGATGGAGCACAGGTCATCGAACAGTGCGGACTGGCCATCGCCGTGACGCCGTCGCCGATCGTTCCACAACAGGTCGGCCGTCTACGCGGCCGCCTGGCAGTGATCGGACTGGGCCCTGGCGCCGCCGACCTCATGGTGCCGGCGGTCAAGGCCGAACTGGCTCGCGCCGAGGATGTGCTGGGTTACGAAACCTACGTGCGCATGGCCGGCCCTTTCCGTGCCGACCAGGTGCTGCACTGCACCGATAATCGCGAAGAGATGCAGCGCGCGCGCCATGCCTTCGAACTTGCCGCACAAGGGCGTTCGGTGGTGGTGGTGTCGTCGGGCGATCCGGGGGTGTTCGCCATGGCAGCCGCCGTGTTAGAGGCGCTGCACGAGTCCAGCGATCCGGCCTGGCACCGGGTCGATCTGCAGATCCTGCCGGGCGTCTCCGCATCCCTGGCCACCGCTGCCCAGGCCGGAGCTCCGCTGGGGCATGACTTCTGCGTCATGTCACTGTCGGACAATCTCAAACCTTGGTCGATCATCGAGAAGCGCCTGGACCTCGCGGCGCAAGCCGACCTGGTACTGGCCTTCTACAACCCGATTTCAAAGTCCAGACCGCACCAGCTCGGTGTGGCGCTGGAGGTGGTACGCCGGCATCGACAGGGCAACACGCCCGTAGTCCTTGGTCGCGATATCGGTAGGCCGGGGCAGACGCTGAAGGTCGTCACGCTGGCAGAGCTGCTGCCGGAGATGGTCGATATGCGCACGATGGTGCTGGTTGGATCCTCGACCACTTGCTGTATCGACAAGGTCGGAGGGGGGCGCTGGGTCTACACCCCTCGCTGGTACGGCCGCGACTCCTGAGGGAGCGCTTGCCCGCCGGGGAAGGGTTACGCAGCGCCCGCATCCTGTTCTTCTCATTAGGTTGGTAGCCGAGGCCAGAAGGCCTCGGACATCAATTGAACCAAGAGAGGAACAACGGTCATGACTGCTGAAAACCACGATATAGAGATCTTGCCCAAACGTAACGTATTCGTGTTCTCCGATACCATGGACATGCGCAACCGGGATGCTGCCAAGGAGTGTCACGTATTCGCCATGAGCGCGGCGTCGGCAGAGTTCAATCCGGTCACTCAGGCGGCAGAATGGTTCCAGAACTATACGTCGGTCATGCAGCAGGCCGGCTGGCTGCCGGTCAACTACAAGACCGAAACCGTCACTGATGGCGGCAAGTCGATGTCCGCCAGCAACCTTGTAGGCAAGGGTTTGAAGCTGGCTGCCAGTTATCTCTCTGGCGGTGTGAAAGATACCGTGCAGAAAGTCGGTACAGCTGCGATGGATGCGATTGCCAATTCGCCGGATGCCGTCACGGTCTTCGATATCGAGGCCAAGGAGATCGATAACACTGCGCTGACGCTGGCCCAGTGTGAACAGTCGCCTGGCGGTGAGGTGGTGATGTTCATCGTGTCGATCCAGAGTGACGGCGACCCTGTGACCAACTACAAAGGCTTGCTGTTCAACTGGACGTCTCATACCAATCTCACCGTGACCAACAGTGCTGCGTTGGTCTTCCATCACGGTCTGTACGAGTCGGTGCGTGATGTGCTGACTTCTCGTGTCTCCTCGAACAGCCGCAAGTCGCTGTTGAGCATGAAACTCAAGGCCTGATCCCACCTGCTCGCGCCTGGCGCGGGTGTCACGCGACCGCACCAGGCGCAGCCTTGGCACAAAGGAGAGCACCATGAGTGTGGATAACGACAAAGCAGTTCGCGCCAGCGCGGCTCCGGGTAGTCTGGCCGTGTTCTTGCCGGGAGTGAGTCCTGACGAGCGCGAGGACATCTTGCTGGGTAACCTGTATGCCCAGCTCACCACCCGCGAGGAGTTTGGTGCAGGTCTGGTCACGGACTGGTTCGATTGCTACAGACGCAAGCTGAAATTCCTCGGATGGGATGCCACGCCTGCCCCAGGTGTGATCTTGCCTGGACCGGACAGGGACAGCCTCAAGAAGGATGCACAGGCCTTGATCAGCCAGTACGGCAGCGCAGCGATGGCAGATGCGACCCAGCAGGCGCTGGAGGGTCTGGCGCAGGATGCCGAGGCGCTGGAGATCTTTTCTTACTCGTTGCGCCAGACGGAAAAGATCCATTTCCAGTTGCTGCCCTGTGTAAGGCATTCGGGAGATTACTTCGACATGGTGATCTATCACATGGAGGGAGGAGTGACTGCCCGCTGGAACATCGGAACGCTGTTCATGAATCAGAATCCTGGGCTGGACTTCTCGAAGGTGCGGGTGGAGTTGGTGCGATTCAACCTGAGGCTGTTCCGTGACAAGTACAAAGCGCTCGTGCGTCAACGGGTGTATGGGAAGGGGGGGGACTTCCTGCGCAACGTTAAGCTCGCGAAAAGCTGAAACCTTTGTATCCGGCGGCCTTGCGGACCAGGGTCGCTGGATTTGTCAGGGGGCGTGCAGGTGATCTGTCACGGCCTCGCGCTGGTTCGCCCAGAACTGGATCAGTTCGCGCAGTTGCGACAGCTCTACAGGTTTGGCCATGTGCCCGTCCATGCCGGCCAGGCGCGCGCGTTCCTTGTGTTCGCTGAGAATATGCGCGGTCAGCGCCACCACTGGGGTGCGCTGGCGCTGGTTGGCCGCCTCCCAGTCACGCAGGCGTTGGGTGGCGGAGAAACCATCGAGTATCGGCATCTCGCAATCCATCAGGACCAGGTCGTAGCGCGTGGCCTGCATCGCCTCCAGCGCCTCTTCGCCGTTGCTGGCAGTGTCGGGCTCGAGGTTGAGCTTGCCGAGCATGCCGCGGATCACCTTGGTCGAGATGCTGTTGTCTTCGGCGACCAGGATACGGAAGTCGGCAGGCAGGTTCAGCGGCGTCGGCGTGCCACCGAGGGCGGCAATTATCGCCGGCTCGCGGCCGCGCTGGGCCAGCTCTTCGGCCAGGGTGGTCTTGAGCGTGTAGCCGGCTACCGGCTTGGCGAGGATGCGTTTGACCCCGGCATTGCGGGCGATGATCTTGCTGGGCGCGTTGCTGATGCCGGTCAGCATGATCACCAGGATGTCGTGGTTCAGGCTCGGATCTTCCTTGATCTTGGCTGCCAGTTGCATGCCTGTCATGCCGGGCATGTTCTGGTCCAGCAGCACGGCATCGAAGTAGTCGCGCAGGTGTGCCTTGGTGCGCAGCAGCGCCAGTGCCTCCTTGCCGGAAGGCACGGCGCTGACGTTCATGCCCCAGGCGCTGCACTGCTGCACCAGCACCTTGCGACAGGTGTCGTTATCGTCCACTACCAGCACCCGAGCATCGCGCAGCGGACCGTCAAGGTCGGCGGGCGGCTGTTCCAGGCGCAGTGGATCGAGCGGCAGTGTCAGCCATAGCGTATTGCCCAGGCTGGTGCTGGTCTTGATGCCGAATTCGCCGTGCATCAGTCCGATCAACTGCTTGGCGATCACCAGCCCCAAGTGTCCGCCAAGCTTGTTGCTGGAGAGGAAGTGGTGGCTGTGCAGCTCGGCCTGCAGCAAAGCCTCGCGCTCGGCGCTGGCCATCGGCTCGCCGCTGTCCTGCACGGCGATACGCAGGCGCGGAGCGTCACCGCGCTGGTCAAGGGCCACCACCAGCAGGATTTCGCCTTGGTCGGTGTTCTTCAGGGCATTGTCCAGCAGACTCGACAGCGCCTGACGCAACCGCGTCGGGTCGCCGCTGATCACGCGTGGCACCTGTGGCTGGGTGAAGCTGATCAGCTCGATGTTCTGCTGTTCGGCCTTGGCCCGGAAGATGTTCAGGCAGTCTTCGATCAGTGCGTTGAGATCGAACTGCACATCATCCAGCTCGATCTGTCGTGATTCGAGCTTGGAGATGTCGAGGATCTCGTTGATCAGCGTGAGCAACTCGTTGCCGGCGCTGTGGATGGTCTGCACATAGTCGCGCTGCTTGACCGACAGCGGTGTGCCCAGCAGCAGCTCGGTCATGCCCAGCACGCCGTTCATCGGCGTGCGGATCTCGTGGCTGATCTTGGCCAGGAATTCGGCCTTGGCGTTGATCTCGGCGTCGCTGGCGGCGAGGGCTCGGCTGGCGCGCACGCGCTCCTCGTTGATCTTGCGCAGGCGCTCGCTGACGGCAAGGTTCAGCAACAGGCCGCTGACCACGGTCAGCCCCATCAGGATGACCAGCAGCCAGGGGGTGGGGGTGCGGGTCAGGCCGAGCAGCGCCGGCAGCAGGACCAGGCCACCGAGGTTGAACACCAGCATGGCCAAGGTGAACAGGCGGGCGGGGTTGTAGCCCTTGTACCAGTAGTAGGCGCTGGCCAGGAGCATGCTCAGGCTGCCGAGGGCAAGCAGGGTGTAGGTGGTCAGGTTCAGCGGCAGGGTGTCGATGAACAGCAGGAGCAAGCCGCTGATCGCGGCGATCAGCATTTCTGCCTGCAGGATGCGGGTGAGCCGCGCGGAACCGCAGGGCGAGAAGAAGCGCTGGGTGAAGTACAACCCGCAAAGCCCTGCCAGGACCAGCGTGAGGTAGGCAGCAGGCGTTTGCGCGCTGTGCCACAGGTGCCACCACGGGCCGCTGAGGTTGAGCAGGATCAAGGCACTGAGCAGCATCAACGCGTGGTAGAGCGCCAGCACCAGGGTCGTGCTGGAACGGGTGTAGAAGAAGCGAATCAGGTTGTGCAGGATCAGCATCACCAGGCCGCCGAACAGCAGGCCGAACAGCAGCGGCTGGCGCTGGTCGATGGCCGCGCTGGCCGCCGATTCCAGAGAGATCGCCGGGCGCAACTGGTGCTCGGAGACCAGGCGCAGGTAGATGTCCAGCGGTTGTGTGGCGTTGGGCAGTGGCAGAACGTGGTCGCTGCCGCGCAGGGTGGGGCTGGCGTTGCCCAACTGTCGACCATGGTGCAACTGGCGCAGCAGCGTGCTGCCGTCGAGGGCGTAGAGGTCCAGGCGTGACAGGTCGGGGGCGAAGATGCGCAGCAGGCGCTCCTGGTCGGCGGGCTCCAGACGGTAGTGCAGCCACAGGGCCTGGTCGGGCAGGGCGGCATCCAGCTCATCCAGTTGCAGCGGGCTGAACTGGTTGCGATAGCGGTCGGAGCGTACGTCGGAGAGCTGCAGGCTTGCCTGTTCATCGAGCAGCACAGACCACCCGCCGCCTTGTTCGGCCGCAGCCGGAAGCAGGCAGAGCAGGGTCAGCATGCTGACGATCAGGGCAGTGGCAATCCGAAGCCGACGCACGACGAGATCCTTTCTTGGCTGATAAGCCGGATAACAACTATGCGCGGCGTGCCGCGCCGAAGGCAAGGCCCCGATGGGGCCCTGTCGACGAGCCGCAGGCCGTGCGCCAAGGCGCTACGACCTGCGGGCCGCAATTTACTGCTGGTGTTCACCGCGCTCGCGGGCGATGGCTCGGTAGCCGATGTCGGTACGGTAGAAACTACCGTTCCAGCTGACTTCCTTGGCCAGGCGGTAGGCCTGCTGCTGTGCATCGGCAACGGTGCTGCCCATGGCGGTGGCACACAGGACGCGTCCGCCGTTAGTGGTCACCTGGCCATCCTTGAGTGCAGTACCGGCGTGGAACACCTTGCCTTCGATCTTGGCAGCAGCGTCCAGGCCGTGGATCACGTCACCCTTGGCGTAGTCGCCCGGGTAACCGCCAGCGGCCAGCACTACGCCCAGGCTCGGGCGTGGGTCCCACTGTGCTTCGACCTTGTCCAGAGCCTTGGCGAATGCGGCCTCGACCAACAGCACCAGGCTCGACTCCAGGCGCAGCATGACCGGTTGTGTCTCGGGGTCGCCGAAGCGGCAGTTGAACTCGATGACCTTGGGGTTGCCTGCCTTGTCGATCATCAGGCCGGCATAGAGGAAACCGGTGTAGACGTTACCTTCCTCGGCCATGCCGCGCACGGTCGGCCAGATCACCTGGTCCATCACGCGCTGGTGCACGTCGGCCGTGACCACCGGGGCCGGCGAGTAGGCGCCCATGCCGCCGGTGTTGGGGCCGGTGTCTTTGTCGCCGACACGTTTGTGGTCCTGGCTGGTGGCCATTGGCAGCACGTTGTGGCCATCGACCATGACGATGAAGCTGGCTTCCTCGCCGTCGAGAAACTCCTCGATCACCACGCGCGAACCGGCTTCACCGAAAGCGTTGCCGGCGAGCATGTCGCGCACGGCGTCTTCGGCTTCCTGCAGGGTCATGGCGACGATCACGCCCTTGCCTGCGGCCAGGCCGTCGGCCTTGATCACGATCGGTGCGCCTTTCTCGCGCAGGTAGGCCAGCGCCGGCTCGATCTCGGTGAAGTTCTGGTAGTCGGCGGTCGGGATCTTGTGGCGAGCCAGGAAATCCTTGGTAAAGGCCTTGGAGCCTTCGAGCTGCGCTGCGCCCTTGGTCGGACCGAAGCAGTCCAGGCCGCGGCTGCGGAACAGGTCGACCACACCAATGACCAGTGGCGCTTCAGGACCGACAATCGTCAGGTCGACGTTCTTCTCGGCGAAATCGGCCAGTTGCTCCAGGGCGCAGACGTCGATGGCGACGTTCTCGCATTTGGCTTCGATGGCCGTGCCGGCGTTGCCCGGGGCCACGAAGACTTTCTCGACGCGTGGATCCTGGGCGACTTTCCAGGCCAGGGCGTGTTCACGGCCGCCGCTGCCGATGATCAAAACTTTCATGTCAAAACCTCGAAATCTGTCGAACGAGAGACAATGCTTCTCGCTGTACGAGGTCGCAATGAAGCAGGTAGATGCAAGGCGGGGACGGTTCCGATGAGCGGAGTTGCCTTCTGGCAATGAGCATCAGCGGAACCGGCCCCAACGCAGCAGATGCCTGCTTCAGTGCGGCCGATTGCCATAAATCAGTGGCGGAAGTGGCGCATACCGGTGAACACCATCGCGATACCGGCTTCGTCGGCGGCGGCGATGACTTCTGCATCACGCATCGAGCCACCCGGCTGGATCACAGCGCTGATACCCACCTTGGCGGCGTTGTCGATGCCGTCGCGGAACGGGAAGAACGCGTCCGAAGCCATGACCGCACCCTGTACCTGCAGACCAGCATGCTCGGCCTTGATTGCAGCGATGCGAGCGGAGTTAACGCGGCTCATCTGGCCGGCACCGACACCGATGGTCTGGCGGTTCTTGGCGTAGACGATAGCGTTGGACTTGACGAACTTGGCGACTTTCCAGGCGAACACCAGGTCGTGGATCTCTTGCTCGGTCGGCGCGCGTTTGGTGACGACCTTCAGGTCCTCGGCGCTGATCATGCCGATATCGCGGCTCTGCACCAGCAGGCCACCGTTGACGCGCTTGAAGTCCCAGCCAGCAGCGCGCTCGGCAGGCCATTCGCCACACTCGAGCAGGCGTACGTTCTGCTTGGCGGCGACCACGTCGCGGGCGGCCTGGGAGATTTTCGGTGCGATGATCACTTCGACGAACTGACGCTCGACGATGGCCTTGGCGGTTTCGCCGTCGAGTTCGCGGTTGAAGGCGATGATGCCGCCGAACGCCGACTCGGTGTCGGTGGCGTAGGCCAGGTCATAGGCCTTGCGAATGCCACCTTCGTTTTCCGGGACCACCGCCACGCCGCACGGGTTGGCGTGCTTGACGATGACGCAGGCCGGCTTGACGAAGCTCTTCACGCACTCCAGCGCGGCGTCGGTGTCGGCCACGTTGTTGAACGACAGTTCCTTGCCCTGCAACTGGACGGCGGTGGAAATGCTGGCCTCGCCTTTCTTTTCTTCGACATAGAACGCCGCGCTCTGGTGCGGGTTCTCGCCGTAGCGCATTTCCTGGGCCTTGACGAACTGGCTGTTGAAGGTGCGCGGGAACTCGCTGCGGCCTTCGGTCGACAGGGTGTCCTTGGACTGGTCGATGCTGCCCATGTAGTTGGCGATCATGCCGTCGTAGGCGGCGGTGTGCTCGAAGGCCTTGAGCATCAGGTCGAAGCGCTGGGCGTAGGTCAGGCCGCCGGCCTTGAGGCCTTCGACGATGCCGGCGTAGTCGCTGGCGTTGACCACGATGGCGACGTCCTTGTGGTTCTTCGCCGCGGAACGCACCATGGTCGGGCCGCCGATATCGATGTTCTCGATGGCGGTCGGCAGGTCGCAACCTGGCTTGCTGATGGTGGCTTCGAACGGATACAGGTTGACCGCGACCAGGTCGATCGGCTTGATGCCGTGCTCGTTCATGATGGCGTCGTCGGTGCCGCGACGGCCGAGGATGCCGCCGTGGATCTTCGGATGCAGGGTCTTGACCCGGCCGTCCATCATTTCGGCGAAGCCGGTGTAGTCGGCCACTTCCACCGCGTTCACGCCGTTATCCTTGAGCAGCTTGTAGGTGCCGCCGGTGGACAGGATCTCGACACCGAGCTGTTGCAGCTCACGGGCGAACTCGAGGATACCGGTCTTGTCGGAGACGCTGATCAGGGCGCGGCGGATCGGCAGGCGGGTAGTCTGGTCGGTCATTTCGGATTCCATAACGCGGTGGAGTCAGCAAAAAAGGCGCCTCTTTCAACGGAGCCGCCTTTTCTGATTGGGATTCTGGCTTACAACAGGTCGTACTGTTTGAGCTTCTTGCGCAGGGTGCCGCGGTTGAGCCCGAGCATCTCGCTGGCCTTGGTCTGGTTGCCCTTGACGTGGTTCATCACGCTCTCGAGCAGCGGTGCCTCGACTTCCGAGAGCACCAGGTTGTACACGTCCGTGACGGTGGCGCCTTCCAGGTGGGCGAAGTAGTTGTGCAGTGCCTTTTCGACGCTGTCGCGCAGGGTCTGGCCCTCTTCGCTCGGCGTGTTCAGGTGCTGCTTCAGGTTGGCGTTGTCGCTCACGGGCGTTGTTCCACTCACTAATGTCTCGGTCATCATCGTCATGCGGCCACCCCTTGTCCGTCCTCTGTCTCAAGGCTCTGTCGACGTTCGGCGAAAAACGCCCGAACGTTGGCGCACTGCGCTTGGGTATCTTCCAAGGCATTGAAGCGGGCGCGAAACTCCCTGCCGCCCGTGCGTGTTGCCAGGTACCAGCCCACGTGCTTGCGGGCGATACGTACGCCCATCACATCCCCATAGAAGGCATGCAGCGCGGCAAGGTGCTCCAGCAGAATGCGTTCCACTTCATCCAGCCCGGGAGCCGGAAGATGCTCGCCTGTCCGCAGGTAATGCTCGATCTCGCGGAAGATCCATGGCCGCCCTTGGGCGGCACGGCCGATCAGCAGGCCGTCGGCCCCTGTGGCATCCAGCACCGCCCGGGCCTTTTCTGGCGACGTGATGTCGCCGTTGGCGAAAACCGGGATCGACACCGCCTGCTTGATTGCGGCGATGGTGTCGTACTCGGCTTCACCGGTGTACAGGTCTGCGCGTGTGCGGCCATGCACCGCCAGCGCCTGGATTCCGGCCTGTTCAGCGATCTTCGCCACGTTCAGGCCGTTCTTGTTCGAGCGATCCCAGCCGGTGCGAATCTTCAGGGTGACCGGCACATCGACCGCACCGACCACCGCGTCGAGGATTTCAGCGACCAGCGCTTCATCTCTCAATAAAGCAGAGCCTGCCGCTTTGTTGCAGACTTTTTTTGCCGGACAGCCCATGTTGATATCGATGATCTGGGCACCGGACTCGACGTTGGCTCGCGCTGCCGCGGCCAGCATCTGTGCATCGCCACCGGCGATCTGTACCGAACGCGGTTCGGGATCGCCTTCGTGGATGCGGCGCAGGCGCGATTTGCGGCTGTTCCACAGGTTCATGTCGCTGGTGACCATCTCCGACACCACCATGCCCGCCCCCAGACGTTTGCAAAGCGTGCGGAAAGGCTGGTCCGTCACCCCGGCCATAGGCGCGAGGATCAGGTTGTTCTGCAGTGTATATGGGCCGATGCGTACCGCCGACATAGGTGTTCCCTGTTGTGGGGCCGGATCATTGGAGTTCGAAAAAGGGATGGCATGATACCCGCTCTCGGTGACCGGATAAAGATGGAACTGGATAAAATCTGAACAGTTGTGGGCTTATGACATTTAGGTTGGTGATGTCGCCCACCGCGCTCCCTCAGGTATGGCGTGCTACTCGGGGGAGCGGAAACTCAAGCTGTAGTTCACCGCCTTGGGGCCTGGATCGAGGATGTCCAGAGCGATGTGGATCGGTGTCTGGCTAGGCATCTCGCCCCGCCCGGCCAGCTCGCCCGAAAGGTACTCGCTGGGTTTGAACCGACGACTGGCGATCAACTGCCCGTTGAGGTCGGCGAAACGCAGCTCCAGCAAGGGGAAGGGTTGGCTGAAGGAGGCGCGGTTGTAGATGATCGCGTCGACGATCAGCGCGCCCTTGAAGTCCGGATGGCTGCGCACCACCAGGTTGCTGCTCTTGATACGAGCGATGTCGACTCGGGTGGGTACCTGGCAGCCGACGATCGGGCACAGTTGCTGGAACAGCGGCCGGTAACGATCGTGCCGGGCCATCTCATCGAAGTGGTAGTAGACGTACTGGAAGGCCAGCAGGCCAGCGGCGAGCAGCGCCAGGAAGCCCCAAAGCAGGCGCTTGCCCCAGTTCGGTGCGGGCTTTTGCCAGTCCAGTTGCAGCGGGTCGTCGACCACATCGACCAATGGTTCCTTGCGCGCGCGCGAGGGTTTGCTGGCCAGGACCGGCTCCAGCCGTTCGTCGTCTTCGGCGTCGTCGTGGTCGTCACGTGCCGACAGGCGCAGATTCGCGACATCGTCGTCCAGGGCCGAGAGGCCTTTTTCCGGACGAGGCTCGTCGGGGGACGAGAGCCGCTCGGTGGCTGGTTCGTCGCGTTCGGCGGGCAAGTGTGCGGGGGGGGCTTCGTCGTCGAGCTCAAGCGTCTGTCCGAGGGTTGGCTCGGTACGCTCCTGGGCTATCGGTTCCAGGTCGAGTGGCTCCTGCTCGACCAGAACTGGTGCAGGTGCCGGTGTGGGTTGCGAGTCGGGCTCGAGGCGGTCATCGGTTGCGGTGCCGAAGGGCTCGTCACCATGTTGCTCCGGGTGCTGATCGTCACGCCGCGCCTGCAAGGACTCGTCGCGCTCGGCGTTTTGGCGCTCGGGGCGAGGGCCTCGTCGCTCCAGGCGCGCAAGCTCCTGGTCCAGATCCATGGCATCCAGCGTGGCAGCCCAGTCGTCCTGGCTCGGCGCGGGTGGCTCGACCGCAGGCGTTGCTGGCACCGTTGGCGCTACCGGTGTCGTGGCAACCGGCGTTGGCGCAGCCCCCTGGCTCTGTTCGAGCAACTGCCGCGCGGCATTGAACACCTGCAGGCACTGGCCACAGCGCACCACCCCACGGGCCACGCTCAACTGGTGATACGTGACGCGAAAACGCGTCTGGCAATGCGGGCACTGGGTGACGAAACTGTCGGTCATGCGGCGATCCGGGGGTTGTGCAGGGTTGGAGTCTGGTTCTTTACGAACTGTAGCCTAGCGACGATGGCCGCTGATACGCACCCAGCCATCGCGCACGACGATCGGGTCGAGGTCGAAGTCGGCGGCGTAGGCAGCAGCCACTTCCTCGCCCTGCTCGGCGAGAATGCCCGACAGCGCCAGCAGGCCACCAGGGCGTACCAGGCCGGACAACTGCGGGGCCAGTGAGACCAGCGGGCCGGCCAGGATGTTGGCGACCAGCACGTCGGCCTGCATCGCCGGCATGTGTTCGGGCAGGTACAGCGCCAGCTTCTCGTCGGCGATGCCGTTGCGCTGGGCGTTGTCACGCGAGGCTTCGATGGCCTGCACGTCGATGTCGGTCCCCACCGCTTCGCGGGCGCCCAGCAGCAGGGCGGCAATGGCCAGGATGCCCGAGCCGCAGCCAAAGTCGAGCACCTGGGTGCCTGCGAGCGACTGGCCGTCGAGCCATTCCAGGCACAGAGCGGTGGTCGGATGGGTGCCGGTGCCGAAGGCCAGGCCCGGGTCGAGCAGCAGGTTGACGGCGTCTTTCTCCGGGGCCTCATGCCAGCTCGGCACGATCCACAGGCGTTGGCCGAAACGCATCGGTTGGAAACCGTCCATCCAGCTGCGTTCCCAGTCCTGGTCCTCGATGACCTCGGCCTGGTGCTCGGGGAGCGCTGCACCGGTCAGCAACTGCAGGTGGGCGAATACCGCTTCGGGCTCGGCATCGGCTTCGAACAAGGCCAGTAGATGCGTGTGCGACCACAGTGGGGTGGTGTTGAGGTCCGGTTCGAAGATCGGCTGGTCTTCGGCATCCATGAACGTGACCGAGACGGCGCCGACTTCGAGCAGGGCGTCTTCGTAGGTTTCGGCTTGTTCCGGGCTGATGGCCAGACGTACTTGCAGCCAGGGCATGGCGGGCACCTTAAATGTGATTCGGTGTGATCGAAGAGGCAGTCTGCGACTGCCAAATCGGGCATTTTACGCGAGCGCATCCCATACGGACAGGCCGCAGGATGATCCGTCGAACAAATAACTACCGCTGGTCGTGCCGCGGCGCTACCTAGAATTCGGGCCCCAAGCCTACGAGGTATAGCGTCATGAACGATCAGCCCGCTACCCATTCCCCCCATTGACGATTCGTCGGCCCACTCCATCATCGAGCGACTCGGGCGCTGGAGTGCGGCCTTCGAGCAACGACGCAACTCCCAGCTGAGCTTTATCGAGGCAATCGAAAGCGACGCGCTTGTGCAACTGCGCACCTACTACACCGAAGATATCGACCCGAATTTCATCCAGGACCTGCTTGATGCCGCTCTACAGCGCATGGTCACCCAGCAGCCGGTGCTCTATGACGAAGCAGAACATGCCATCTATCACATCAGCGACGGGGAGCCGCGTGAAGTGCCGCTGGAACGGCGCCAGCAGGTCGAGCAACTGGTGGAGGGCATCGGCGGGCGCATGGTTGAAACCTACCGGGATTACCTCACCCGCCACTGGGAGGCGAAGCCCCAGGGCTTGAGTGATGTGCTCGAGTACCAGAAGCGAATCAGCCAACGTTGCGAGCAGCACTGCATTGATCTTGAAGCCGCGCTGGGCGCGCCACAGGTTGCCGCGATGACCAGTGCCCAGGTGCGGGCGCTGATTCGGGAGCAGGAGCGGGACTGGCATGCGCAGCCTGCGCTGTTGTTTCTCGCCGATGACGATGAGAGGCAAGTGCTCGACAGGCTTGTCCGCAAGCACCTGCCGGAGTGGTATCGCAATTTGAATGCCGAGGACGTCGCGGCGCTGACTGCCGCTCAGGGCGTTTGCGAGGGAGCGCAGTCAACACTCGAAAGTTTGCTTGGTAGTGCGCGCTCGTTGCGTGAGCATGCGGGCAGCCTGGCGTCCGCCTATCTGCATGAGCATTTCGACCTGCCATTATCTGCCGACCTCATCACCGTCAAATGTGAACCGTCAGCTACGGAAAATGTGAGCGTCAGGACGCTGACCCTTACCGAGCTGGTGATGGAAGGCGCAATTGACGTGACACAGGTGTACAAGTCGCTGCAGGTGAGCATGCCGTTACTGCATTGCAAGTCACCTTCCGCTGAGCAACTACAGGGTCTGTTGAGCGAACTCGATGTCCCGCACAGCTTCATCGCGACCCTCAAGCAGCGCCATCAGGACGCTGAAGTCGAGTTGGCGCAGCTAGAGCTCTATGACTCGCAATTGCGCTATAGCCTGCTGATTGCCAGCAAGAAAGGGCACCTGTCGGATGCGCGTCATGATCAGGTCTTGGCATTGCTCGCCCAGGAGCCGCCAGGCGATGAGATCTGTCCTCTGCAATTGTGGGCGGGCGCAGATTGCAGTGACTTGTTGTTGTTCGCCGTAGCAGATGACGCCTTTGTGCTGTATGCCCCTGGTAAACCAGATGGCCAGGAGTGGATAGAGCTGGTATCACAGCGCGCGCTCAACAGTGAAATCGGTGGTTGGTTGGCGGAGGAAACGGGTCGTCATTATCTGTTGAGCCAGGTTCCCTTCGATCAACGAGCCACGGTCAGTGCATCCATCCTGAGCATCGTGGAAAAACCTTCCGAATGGTCTCTGAGTCTGGATCGTAGGAGAGCCCTGACGGGGTACGAGGCATGCTTGGCCGAGCGGGTGCGCTTGAGCAATAAAAAGGCCGAGGATGAGATCGAGGCCACTATTGCGCCGTATTACGCACTTAACCTGAACATTGGCCAAAAGCGCGTGATCAACCTGGAAAAGCAGGTGGCGTTGCAAGCTGAGCACGTGTTTACCGCGTCGATGCAGGATTATGAAGGTTTTCACGCGTTCGCCCGGCGTACCGTCGAGACTGCCATCAAGCCTTACCTGGACGACAAGGGCATCACCGAACAGGTCGACCCGGAGTCTATTCTGTTCGATCTGCCGTCCACAGACACGGATACGCCGCTGACGATGAACCTGGTCGATCTGGTCTGCTATGGATATGACGACAATTCCGGCCTGGACAACCCGAAAAAGGGCGTGCGCTCCCTGGTTGGCCAGGACCTGAGCGCTCTACGCAGCCACGATTTTACGCGCTATGCACGTCGCGCTTACGTTGGCGAGACGTACATCACACACATACGCGAACACTATCTGAACGAGTCCTCGGCGGATTATGAGGCTCGCCGGAAGATGTTCGGTCGTGCGCTGATCTCGGCGATGGACCGCGATTTGCGCCTGGCCAGTATCAAGGCTGAACTCGATCAAGCGACCTATACGAAACTGATTGCACTGGTGACGGCGCTGGGGCGGACGTTGAGCCAGCCCGACATCTTCAGTGAATCGGAAACGGTGGTCGAGAGTTCGGGGGTGTTTCGTTTGTCGATCGACGGCTGTTTCGTACTGGGCGCCTATGTCCTGCGCGATGTGGCAGACAAAGTGGCGACTGACTGGCTGTATACCCCGGATGCCCCGGATGGTGTTCTGCTGCGCCCCTATCAGTCCTTGAACGCCACAGGTACGGGCGTGCTTTACGATTATCTGCTCAACCGGGTTACGTTGGCCTCCAGATCCAAGGTCAGCACGCGCCTGAAGAGGTTGGCCAGTGGCGACAGTCATCGTGATTCCCTGCGTGGGCTCAACCAGGTGGTGACGGTGGTCGGGGAGTACAACGTGTTCATCGAGCATGCGCTCGCCGATGTCGAGGATGCGACCCTTGGCAAAGCCGAGGTCATTCGCGCCCAGGTGTTCAAAGGCGTTCTGTTCAGCGCACTGCCGTTGCTGGTGTATCCGCCGTTCGCCATAGCGTTTGGGGCCTTCATGACCGCCTCTGCTTTGAAAAAGGCCATTGTCGCCCATACTCGATGGGAAACCGCAGTGGCCCTGCAGAACTGGCTGGAAGCGTCGTGGGGTTTGTTGGGGGCGGTGTTGAGTCTGCCAGGAGTGAGCCTGGGAATGCTCAAGTCAGTGCTTGCGCCCTTGCGCCAGGCAGTTGTTCGCCGCCCTCAGGTGACGGGTGCGACACGAACCCCCTCCCTGCAGTTCGACAAGTCCTGGGCAGTCAAGAGCAAGCCTGGCGATCTGCACAAGGTGACGGAGGACGGTATCTGGAAAGGCACCTACCGTAGCGGCGCCAAGGACGCTACCAACGCAGAGCATTTCATCCGCTCGGGCGGTCGTTATTACAAGGTCGTACACGACGCTGAGCACGCTACGTTACGGGTGTTCAAGGCCAATCGCCCGCAGAGCTACCATCGCCCGGCAGTGCGATTGCATGAAGATGGCCGATGGATTGCCAACAGCACCGGCCTTCGCGGCGGCAATCATGTGCAGGATGCTGGAACCCTGACGCAGGCAAGGCAGATTACCAATGGCGAGGGAGCGCCATCGGAAATACGTGGCGCTCTGCAGGGAGAAGCCGTGGTGGCGCGATACGTGGGGGCGGCGGATGACTACCTGTATACCGTCAATGCGCAGTCCTGTGTGGCGGTATCCTTGTACAACCCAGCAACACGTGCAGGTGCGGTGCTGCATATCGATCACAATGTCCGTAGCCTGATCGAGCCTGCACTGCGGCAAGTGCTGACGCAAATCGGCGCTGCGCAGGATGGCGCGGGCGTCAGGGCAGTCATGGCCGGTGGCGACTGGCTGGGCGGTACGGATATCGGCGGCGTCGTGCGGGCGTTGCTCAGGCGCCAGGGAATCCAGGCAAGTTGGCAGCACTGGTCGTTCTCGTCGTGTTTTGGCGGTAGCTATGGCATGACGCTGAACCTGGGGAGCGGCGTTACGCGTGTTTACCGAACGCCTATGAGCGTGGTCGAGCAAGTGCTGACGCCGATCATGAAGCAGGCTAATTTCCGGTTGAAGGGGGTGCCCGCTCGCGCCCACAGATTCCAAAGCCGTTTCCGGGCCCGCCCGCTGTATGAGCGGCCAAGCGGAGTTGTGGAAGATGCTGCCGGATTGGCGCCGGCCCCGGACGAACTAGCCTTGCAGGCGATCTCAGTGGTGAGCCTCTGACAAGCGGATATCGCGCTCATGCGCGCCTAGGTGACCTGCTCTGTCCTGGGTAGATAGCAAAAAAAACCGATGCCAGATTCTGGCATCGGTTTTTTTTGTGGCATCCCCGGCTTTTCTGAAAGGCCAATGGCTGGCATCGCAGCGGTTGCCGGGCGTGCTACCTCAACAAGCGATCACTCCTGGTTGGCCAGTTTGTGCTCGAGGTAGTGGATGTTGACGCCGCCTTTGCAGAAACCTTCATCACGCACCAGGTCGCGGTGCAGCGGGATGTTGGTCTTGATACCGTCGACAACGATCTCGTCCAGGGCATTGCGCATGCGCGCCATGGCTTCGTCGCGGTCCTTGCCGTAGGTGATCAGCTTGCCGATCAGCGAGTCGTAGTTCGGCGGAACCGAATAGCCGCTGTACAGGTGCGAATCGACCCGCACGCCATTGCCACCCGGGGCATGGAAGTGCTTGACGGTGCCTGGGCTCGGAATGAACTTCTTCGGGTCTTCGGCGTTGATCCGGCACTCCAGCGAGTGACCGCGGATCACTACGTCTTCCTGGCGGAACGACAGCTTGTTGCCAGCGGCGATGCTGAGCATCTCCTTGACGATATCGATGCCGGTGACCATCTCCGAAACCGGGTGCTCGACCTGGACGCGGGTGTTCATCTCGATGAAGTAGAAGCGACCGTTCTCGTACAGGAACTCGAAAGTACCTGCACCGCGGTAGCCGATCTCGATGCACGCATCGACGCAACGCTTGAAGACTTCCTGGCGGGCCTTCTCGTCGATACCGGGGGCCGGGGCTTCTTCCAGTACCTTCTGGTGACGGCGCTGCAGCGAGCAGTCGCGGTCGCCCAGGTGCACGGCGTTGCCCTGGCCATCGGACAGTACCTGAACTTCCACGTGACGTGGGTTGGTCAGGAACTTTTCCAGGTAGACCATCGGGTTGCCGAACGCCGCACCGGCTTCGGTACGGGTCAGCTTGGCCGAGGCGATCAGGTCTTCTTCCTTGTGCACCACGCGCATGCCGCGACCACCACCGCCACCGGCGGCCTTGATGATCACCGGATAGCCGACTTCACGGGCGATGGCCAGTGCAGTTTCTTCGTCTTCCGGCAGTGGGCCGTCAGAGCCCGGCACGGTTGGGACGCCCGACTTGATCATCGCATCCTTGGCCGAAACCTTGTCGCCCATCAGGCGGATGGTGTCGGCTTTGGGGCCGATGAAGGCGAAACCGGATTTCTCCACCTGCTCGGCGAAGTCGGCGTTCTCGGCGAGGAAGCCGTAGCCCGGGTGGATGGCGGTGGCGCCAGTCACTTCGGCGGCAGCGATGATCGCCGGGATGTGCAGGTAGGATTCTTTCGACGATGCAGGGCCGATGCAGACCGATTCGTCTGCCAGGCCCAGGTGCATCAGTTCGCGGTCAGCGGTGGAGTGGACCGCGACGGTCTTGATGCCCAGCTCTTTGCAGGCACGCAGGATCCGCAGGGCAATTTCCCCGCGGTTGGCGATCAGGACTTTTTCGAGCTTCCCAGACATCGTTGGCTCTCCGCGATTCAAACGATGGTGAACAGCGGCTGGTCGAACTCAACCGGCTGACCGTCTTCTACCAGGATGGCGTCGATGACACCGCCGATATCGGCTTCGATGTGGTTCATCATCTTCATGGCTTCGACGATGCACAGGGTGTCGCCTTTCTTCACCGACTGACCGACTTCAGCGAAGTTCGGCGAGGTTGGCGAAGGCTTGCGGTAGAAGGTACCGACCATCGGCGAGCGGATCACGGTGCCTTTGAGGGCCGGTGCTGCAGCAGCTTCGGCAGCCGGGGCGGCGGCCACGGGGGCTGCGGCGGCAGGGGCTGGAGCGGCAAATTGCGCTGGGGGGGCGAAGTACTGGGCGCCGGCAGGTTGTTTGCTGTTACGGCTGATGCGAACGGACTCTTCGCCTTCCTTGATCTCCAGTTCGTCGATGCCGGACTCTTCCAGCAGTTCGATCAGCTTTTTGACTTTACGGATATCCATTAATCAGCAACTCCCAAGGTTCGGTCGGGGACTTAATTATCAAAACGTGTCGAAAACGTTTCTTCGTAGTGTTTCGAAGCCCAGGCATGTAGGCCTGGGCTTTGCGTCATCAGGGCTGTGCGTTGGCAGCCAGGTGTTCCAGAGCAGACTCCAGGGCTAGCCGGTAACCGCTGGCGCCCAGGCCGCAGATCACGCCCACTGCCACATCGGAGAAGTAGGAGTGATGACGGAACGGTTCACGCTTGTGCACGTTGGAGAGGTGCACTTCGATGAATGGGATGCTCACAGCGAGCAATGCGTCACGTAATGCGACGCTGGTGTGGGTGAAAGCGGCCGGGTTGATCAGGATGAAGTCCACGCCTTCGTTGCGCGCGGCATGGATACGGTCGATCAGTTCGTACTCGGCATTGCTCTGCAGGTACTGCAGGTGGTGGCCGGCGGCGCGTGCGCGCTGCTCGAGGTCCTGGTTGATCTGGGCGAGGGTGACGGCGCCGTAGACTCCCGGCTCGCGGGTACCGAGCAGGTTGAGGTTGGGGCCGTGCAGCACCAGTAGGGTGGCCATCTGCGGTTTCCTTGGTTTTGTAGGGCAATTCGACATAGCGCGGCGACTATGCCGCAAGAGACTAGCGAGTGTCCAGTTCCCTGCAATAGCCAGCACGATGACCGAGATTCGCGCAAAGTATGTGACCAGATGATCAGCTCTGGTCACTTCGTTGGAGAAAGTCACCGGTGCGCGGGAAGTTATAGACCGAGTTTGCTGCGCATGCCGGTGAGAATTTTCGCAAATTCGTCGGCGTTCACCTCGCCTACCACCCGATCAGTGGTCATTTCGCTGCCGTTTGCGGCAAAAAACAACAAGGCGGGTGGGCCGAACAGCGTGTAGCGGTCGAGCAGGGCGCGTTGTTCGGCGTTGCTCTCGGTCAGGTCGAACCGCAGCAGCTTGAAGCCGTTCAGCTGGGCCTGCACCTGTGGCGCGTTGAGTACTTCATGTTCGATCACCTTGCAACTGATGCACCAGTCGGCGTACCAGTCCAGCAGCACCGGCTGGCCTGCGGCCTTGGCCTGGGCCAAGGCGGCGTCCAGGGCGGCAGGGGTGGTGAGGGTTTGCCACGCATCTGCCTGGGGGGTGGCGGGGGTCGAGGTGCTGACGCCGGGGCCGGGCAATGGACGCAAAGGATCGCCCTGACCCGCGAGTGCGCCGTACCAGCACGCCAGTGCATAGACCAGGCAGAGCAGCCCCAGCAGCTGGGCCAGGCGTTGACGTGGAGTCTTGACCACGAACTCCAGCGCGCCGAGGAACAGCGCCACGCCTGCCGACAACAGGCCGATCAGCAGCAAGGTCACCGGCCCCGGCAACACGCGGCTGAGCAGGCCAAGCGCCACGCCCAGCAGCAGGACCCCGATCACGTTCTTCACCGTGTTCATCCACGCCCCGCTCTTGGGCAGCCAGGCGGCACCGCCGGTCGCCACCAGCAGCAGTGGCGCGCCCATGCCCAATCCGAGCGCGAACAGCTTCAGTGCCCCGCCCAGGGCATCGCCGCTGGCGCTGATATAGAGCAGGGCACCGGCCAGTGGTGCCGACACGCAGGGCGAGACCAGCAGGCTGGAAAGCACGCCCAGCACCGCAGCACCCAGTAGCGAACCGCCGCGGGTATTGCTCGCGACACGGTCCAGGCGTTGGCTCAGGGCGTGCGGCAACTTGAGTTCGAACAGGCCGAACATCGCCAGGGCGAACACCACGAAGAACAAGGCGAAGGGCACCAGTACCCAGGCCGACTGCAGACGTGCCTGCAGGTTGAGGCTGGCACCGAACAGGCCCATCAGCGCACCGAGCGCGGCAAAGCTGGCAGCCATTGGCAGCACGTAGGCCAGCGACAGGCTAAAGCCGCGCCAGCCACCCACCTGGCCGCGCAGCACCACACCCGAGAGAATCGGCAGCATCGGCAGCACGCAGGGGGTGAAGGTCAGGCCCAGACCGGCGAGGAAGAACAGCAGCAAGGTCTGCCAGCTCCAGCCCTCGGCCGTGGTGGTGGACAAGGTGCTGCCTTCGCCGGGAATCGACAGTCGTGCGGTTTCCGGCGGATAGCATAATCCCTTGTCGGCGCAGCCCTGGTAGCCGACCAGCAAGGTGAAGGTGCGCGAGTCGGTGCGCGGTACCTCTATGTCGACGATGCCATGGTAGACCTCGACATCGCCGAAGAACTCGTCGTGCTTGGCTTTGCCTTGGGGAATCCGTGCGTTGCCGAGGGCGATGTCGGCCGGCTCGCTGCGAAACTGGAAGCGATGGCGATAGAGGTAATAGCCCTCGGTGGCGACGAAGCGCAGCTTGATCGACTGGGCATCGGCGCTGATCAGGTCGAGCTTGAAGGCTTCGTGGACCGGCAGGAAGTCGGCGCTGTTGGACAGCGAGGCGGCGCCGAGGGTGGCGCTGGGGCGGTTGTCGAGCAGGCCCGAGGCGAAGGTGGGGCTGGCCAGCAGCAGGAACAGCAGGAGGAACAGGCGGCGCATGGCGGACTCGCGAGGCGGAACGTGCCCGGCATGATAACGGAGTTGGCTGGAGGCGGGGATGACAGGTGGTCGCAGGTTCGGCTGCTTGCAGGCCTGGCCCCTTCGCGGGCAAGTCGCAGCGGCGAACCGCCGCTCCCACAGGAACCGCGCCAGCAGGAGGTTTCCTCGCCGCTACCCAGTGGGAGCGGGCTTGCCCGCGAAGGGGCCAGGCCTGCCGATCACACCCTGAAGGCCCCCACCGCGGTATTCAGCTCACCCCCCAGTTGCAGCAACTGCTCACCCTGCTCGCGCCCTTCGCCGATGCGTTGCAGGTTGTCTTCACCGAGCGCATGAATCCGCTCGCTGTGGTCGCGGATCTCGCTCACTGCACCGCTCTGCTGTGCGGTGACGTCGGCAATCCTCACCGCTGTATCGGAGATGGTGCGAATCGCGCTGACGATCTCATCCAGCGCCCCATCCGCCGCCTGGGCCTGGCTGGCGGTCGCTTCGGCGTGTTCGAGCTGGGTGCGCATGCCATTCACCGATTCGCGCGCTGCCTGCTGCAGGCGGTCTATCAGCGTCTGGATCTCGCCGGTGGCGCCGGTGGTGCGCTGGGCCAGCGAACGTACTTCGTCGGCCACCACGGCAAAGCCGCGGCCCATTTCCCCGGCACGGGCCGCTTCGATCGCTGCGTTGAGGGCCAGCAGATTGGTCTGCTCGGCGATCGAGCGGATCACCGTCAGCACGCCACCGATGGTTGCCGACTCCTCGGCCAGTTGTTCGATCAACTGCGCATTGCCCTGCACCTCATCGACCAACGCTCGCAGGCCGGAGAGGCTGTGGCCGATCACCGCCTGGCCGTGCTCCACGGCGCGCCCGGCGTCGCGGCTGGCATCGGCGGCCGAACTGGCATCGCCGGCCACCTGCTGGATGGTCGCTTCGAGCTCGCCCAGGGCATCGCGGATCTGTGCGGTATCGCCTGCCTGGCGTTCGGCACCGTCATGCAGCGCGCTGCTCATGCCGGCCAGGGCATGGCTGCTGCCCGCGACCTGCTCGGCGTTGTGGCGGATGGTGCCGACCAGCGTCACCAGGTACTGGCGCAAGCGATTGAGCGACTCCTGGATGTCGAGCAGTTCGAGGTTGGTCTTGCCAAGGGCGACCGGCTGGGCAAAATCGCCCTCGGCCCAGCGCGACAGGGCCGGCGCGAGGCTGGTGAGGGTGCGTGTCAGGCGGCGCTGCAAGGTGTCGATGAGCAGGGCGATCAGCAGGATCAGGCCGATCATCAGGCCCTGGATGACCCGGACCTCGCCAGCGATCTTCGCGTGCTGACCACGCACCTCTGGTTCCAGTCCGGCGATGGCCTTTCGCACAGCTTCGAGGCGCTCGCTGGTGCTGGCGGCCAGTGCGGCACGACGCTCGATCTGTTCACGGGTGCGCTGCAGTTCGGCCGGATAGCGACCGAGCAAGCTCTGCAATTCACGCTTGAGGCTCACGGCAACGTCCTCCTTCTGCTCGCTGCCCTGGCTTTGCAGGCCCATCATCGCGGCGAAGTCGTCGGCGTTGGATTCGGCCGCGCGGGTCACCCCCAGTAACGGCAGGCTGTCGATGATTTGCGCCTGGGCGCGGATCTGTTGCAGTTCACGCTCCACTTCGTCGGCCAGTTCCGCGCGACCGCTGCTGACCAGCTTGTCGCGGGCCAGTGCCAGGCGGCCCAGGTGCAGCGAGGCGTCCATCAGCGGGGCCAGGTAGCGGCCAGCCTCGGCGCTGCCGCTGTCGCGGGCATAACCGGCCAGTTGCTCAAGGTTGGCGCCCAGCTCACGCTCGGCTTGCAGCAGCAGTGCCTGCGGATCTCCGGCCAGCTTGCCGGCGGCCAGCAATTCGTTGGCGGTGAAGCCCTGCAGGCTGTCCAGGCTCGGGCGCAGCTTGGCGGCCAGTGCGTCTGGCCATTCTCCAAGGGCGCTGTGCAGCTGCTTGTTGGCCTCCACGGCCGAGGCATGGCGCAGGGCGTCGCCGCTGGCCAGGTAGGCCTGGATATTGGCGGCGGCCTCGTTCTGGAACTGCTGGGACAGCCCCAAGTAGCGCTCCATCATCTGGTAGGGCCGCTCGAGTGCACGTTGCGACCACCACAGGGTTGCGCCCAGGGCGAAGCACACGGTCACCAGCAAGAGGGTGTTGAAATTGGTCAGCCACTTCAGGCGCATAGCCGCGAACTTCCTGCGGGAATGGAGAGGTAGGTGCCTGAAGTTATTGCGATTTTGTGACCGGGTGATGACGACGACGGGGTGGCGCCATAAAAAAGTGGCAGAGTGCCAGTCTAGGGCTCGACCCTCACCACGCAATTACGCCCCGCGTGCTTGGCCCGGTACAGCGCCTCATCCGCCGCGCTGGCCATGGTCAGCGCGTCCAGCGTGTCATCGAGTTGCACCACCCCGGCGCTGAAGGTGCACTGCAGGTCGTTCGGCTGGGCGGGATAGTGGATTTCGGCAAAGCGCTGGCGGATCTCGTCGAGCACCTTGTACGCAGCTTCCAGCCCGGTGTTGGGCATGACGATGGCGAATTCCTCACCGCCATAGCGGCCGATGAAATCGGTCTTGCGCAGGCGCTGCTTGAGGAACAGCGCCAGGCTCTTGATCACCCGGTCGCCCATCGGATGGCCATGGCGGTCGTTGATCTTCTTGAAATGGTCGATGTCGAGCATGGCGAAGCTCAGTGGGTGTTCCTCGCGGCGGGCGCGGAAACTGCAGTCTTCGAGCAGTTGCAGGATGTGGGTATGGTTGTACAGCCCCGTCAGGCTGTCGCGCACCATGCGTGCCTTGAGATGACGGGCGCGGGCGGCGCGGTTGCGCACGGTGGTCACCAGATGGCGGGCGCGGATCGGCTTGGTGAGGAAGTCGTCGCCACCTTCGCTCATGGCGTCGAGCTGCTTGTCCAGGTCGTCCTCGGCCGACAGGTAGATGATCGGTACGCTGACATAACGGTCGTTGTGGCGGATCACCTTGGCCAGTTCGGTGCCGGTGCAGTCGGGCATGTACATGTCGAGGATGATCAGGTCGGGCTGGAAGTCAGCGAGCTCGGCCATGGTGCGGATCGGCTCGGTGAGCGTGCGGGTGATGATGCCGGCGCCGTTGAGCAGGCGCTCGGTGTGCATGGCCTGGGCGCGCGAGTCATCGATGATCAGCACCCGGAACGGGTCGTATTGGGCGGCGCTGGTCAGCAGTTCGACCTTTTCCAGCAGGCTGGACGCTTCCAGGGTGCCGGTGAGGAACTCCTGGCCGCCGGCGCGCACGGCGGCCAGGCGGGTCGGGGTGTCGGTCTCGTGGAGGCTGAAGAACAGCAGCGGAATGTGCAGCTCCAGCCTTTGCTGGGCTTCGGCGGCCAGTTTGAGGCCCTGGCCGGGGCCACTGAAATCGACATCCATGACGATGGCCGAAGGCAGGCGTTCGCTCATCGAGGCACGAAAGGCATCGGCGTTGCCCAATGCCTGCACGCCCAATCCGAAGAACTCCAGCTGTTGCGCCAGGCGTTCGGCGCGGTCATGGTCCTGCAGCAGGATGTACACCGGCTTGCGCAAGGGCGGCAGGGGCACATGATCGAGCTGGTCGCCCTTGCGCAGGCCGGTGCGCGACAAGCGTTGCATCAGGCGATTGAGCTCGCCGATCAGTTCTGAATTGAGCCGCGTGCTGTTCGCTTCGATGGCCCTCAGCGTCTGCTCGATGGCAGTCGACAGGCTGCCGTGTTCGGGCTGTTCGAAACGATCGGCGTAGCGTTGCAGGCGCAGATTGGCGTCGCTCAGCTCGCCCAGCCCTGCGCTCGACCACTCGCCACGCTGCAGGCGCTGCCAGATCTCGAGGATCTGTCGGGCCTGATGGATGACCCGCTGGGCGAAATGCTGCTTCAAGCGCTCGTGGCTGGGCTCGGCTGGCTGGGTCATGTCCTGACTGCTTGTTGGAGGTTAGGGTGCAGGTTCAATGATGGCTCTATGCTAGCAGGTCTTTTCCGGCTCGCGAGTGCTGTGAATCAACAAAGCGTTCAGGCCCGATTATTCAGTTTCCGACCCATTGGTCGCTTATGCGTATGGCGGCGTCTGCTTTATAGTGCTGGGACGCGGGCTTGCCGTGGCACCCTGGCCGAGGCCTGTGGTCCAAGCCCCTGAACCGTCATGATTGATTAAGGACAACGCCATGCTGGACTGGAAAAACCGTGAGGCCAAGGCCGAGCGCCCTGAGCGCGCCGATGGCCGTGGCGCCGCCACCCGTAGCTACCTCGGCGGCCTCTGGAGCCGCGCCCTGGGCACTCTGATCGGCCTGTACCTGCTGGTGTGCATCGGCCTTGGCTGGTACTGGAGCGAAGAGCCCGACCTGTTCCCGGTGCAACAGAACGCCCAGGCTGCGGCCGAGCGTAACGGCCAGCAGATGGTGGTGGGCTATACCACCATCGAAACCCTCAAGAACGTTGCCGGCACCCTGCTCGACAAGCCGGGCGGTTACATCTCCAACGACCGCTTCCCGCCGGGTTTGTGGATGGACAACATGCCGAGCTGGGAATATGGCGTGTTGGTCCAGGTGCGCGACCTGTCGCGTGCGCTGCGCAAGGACTTCGCTCGCTCACAGTCGCAATCGACCGAAGACGCCGACCTGGCCAAGGCCGAGCCGCGCTTCAACTTCGACAACAAGAGCTGGATCCTGCCCTCCAGCGAGTCGGAGTTCGAGGAAGGTATCAAGTCGCTCAACCGCTACCAGGTGCGCCTGGCCGCTGGCGACCAGGGCGCGATCTTCTACACCCGCGCCGACAATCTGAACAACTGGCTGGGCGACGTTGCCACGCGTCTGGGCTCGTTGTCCCAGCGTCTGTCGGCGAGCGTGGGACGGGTCAAGCTCAACAGCAACCTCAAGACCGAAACCGTCCAGGCCGGCCAGGCACCGCAGGTCGACGAGGAAATCGTCGAGACGCCATGGCTGCAGATCGACAACGTCTTCTACGAAGCCCGCGGCCAGGCCTGGGCGCTGTCGCATCTGCTGCGCGCCATCGAGGTCGACTTCGCCGACGTACTGGCCAAGAAGAACGCCACCGTCAGCGTGCGTCAGATCATTCGTGAGCTGGAAGCTTCGCAGGAGCCGCTGTGGAGCCCGATGGTACTCAACGGCAGTGGCTTCGGCATGTGGGCCAACCACTCGCTGGTAATGGCCAACTACATCTCCCGGGCCAACGCCGCAGTCATCGACCTGCGTCAGTTGCTCTCGCAAGGATGACCATCAATCCCGCCGAGGTCGCGCACCGCGCGGCCTCCGATGCCGAGCTGGTGGCCTGGGTGGACGAGCACGACCAGTACCTGGGCGCACTGGCGCGGGCCGAGTTGCGCGAGCGTGGGCTGATCGGGCGCTGCACTTTCATTCTGCTGTTCAACAGCCAGGGCGAGCTGTGCGTGCACCGGCGCACCTTGAGCAAGGCGTTGTATCCCGGGTACTGGGATGTGGCGGCCGGTGGCATGGTCGGGGCGCACGAGGAGTACGCCGAGTCAGCGGCCCGCGAGCTGGAGGAGGAACTGGGCATCGCCGGCGTGACGTTGCGCTTTCACGAGAAGTTCTACTTCGACCAGCCGGGCAACCGGCTATGGTGCGCGGTGTTCTCGGCTGTGTCCGATGCGCCGCTGCGGTTGCAGCCTGAAGAGGTCATAGAGGCGCGCTTCGTCACTGTGGAGCAGGCAGAGGCCGAGAGCCGGGAGAAAGACTTCTGTCCGGACTCGCTGGCGGCGTTGCAGCGCTACAAGGCGAGCCTTTAGCAGCCAGCGCTCCACCACGTCGCAAAACATTCGCAAAATGCCGCAATCCAGTACTTAGCAAGCCAAGGATTTATCGTTACACTGCGCGCCCTTTTCGGGCTGTCGCAACACCTGCGACAGTAGCGCCGCCCCTGCCAGAGTGGGGCTTCGCGGTCGGTCCAGTCCCCCTGTGGTCCGACCAGTTTTTGTCCTCAGCAAGAGGAACAAAAGTGGCCAAGAAAGCTTCTTCCTTCTCCGCCCTCGGCGGTCTCGTGTTTTCCACCGACGCTGGTCGGCACTGTCCCGACTGCAGCAAGCCGGTGGACGCGTGTGTCTGCAAGCAGCAACTCATCCCCGAAGGCGATGGCATCGCCCGGGTACGTCGTGAAAGCAAAGGGCGTGGCGGCAAGACCGTCACTACCATTACCGGCGTCCCGCTGCCGCTCGAGCAGCTCAAGGATCTCGCCAGCACGCTCAAGCGTCGATGCGGTACCGGTGGCGCCCTCAAAGACGGCGTCATCGAGATCCAGGGTGATCACGTCGAGCTGTTGCTCGCCGAACTGATCAAGCAGGGCTTCAAGGCGAAGAAGTCCGGCGGCTGAGCCAGCCCGCAGGATTTTTTGCCCAGTGCTTTCTAAACTCGTTTCCGTTGCCGGGGTCTACCCCCGAAGACGGACGAATCGTCATTTTCAGCTTCTACACTGCGCCCGCACCCATCGCGGGGCAGTGTCTTGACTTATCTATAGGGGACTTGAATGTCCGTACGACGCACACGCAAGGACGATGGCAGCCAATGGACCGTGGCCGACAGCCGCAGTGTTTATGGTATCCGCCATTGGGGCGCTGGTTATTTCGCCATCAATGAAGCCGGGCGTGTCGAAGTACGCCCCAACGGCCCCGACAGCGCGCCGATCGATCTCTTCGAGCAGGTCGACGAGCTGCGCCAGAGTGGCCTGTCGCTGCCACTGCTGGTCCGCTTCCCGGACATCCTGCAGGACCGCGTACGCCAACTGACCGGTGCCTTCGACGCCAACATTGCGCGCCTGGAGTACCAGAGCCAGTACACGGCCCTTTATCCGATCAAGGTCAACCAGCAGGAAGCGGTGGTCGAGAACATCATCGCCACGCAAAACGTCTCGATCGGCCTCGAAGCCGGCTCCAAGCCCGAGCTGCTGGCCGTGCTGGCGCTGGCGCCCAAGGGCGGCACCATCGTTTGCAACGGTTACAAGGACCGCGAGTTCATCCGCCTGGCGCTGATGGGTCAGAAGCTCGGCCACAACGTGTTCATCGTCATCGAGAAGGAATCCGAGGTCGCTTTGGTGATCGAGGAGGCCGCCGAGCTCAAGGTCAAGCCACAGGTCGGCCTGCGCGTGCGCCTGTCGTCGCTGGCGTCGAGCAAGTGGGCCGACACCGGGGGCGAGAAATCCAAGTTCGGCCTGTCGGCTGCGCAATTGCTGTCGGTGGTCAGCCGCTTCCGTGATGCCGGGCTCGACCAGGGTATTCGCCTGCTGCACTTCCACATGGGCTCGCAGATCGCCAACCTCGCCGACTACCAGCACGGCTTCAAGGAAGCCATCCGCTATTACGGCGAGCTGCGCGGCCTGGGCCTGCCGGTCGATCACATCGACGTCGGTGGCGGGCTGGGCGTCGACTACGATGGCACCCACTCGCGCAACGCCAGCTCGATCAACTACGACATGGATGACTATGCCGGCGTGGTGGTGGGGATGCTCAAGGAGTTCTGCGACGCCCAAGGCTTGCCGCACCCGCACATCTTCTCGGAGAGCGGTCGCTCGCTGACTGCGCATCACGCCATGCTGGTGATCCAGGTCACCGACGTCGAAAGCCACAACGACGAAGTGCCGACCATCGAGAACAAGGAGGCGCTGCCCGAGACCGTGCAGTGGCTGGCCGACTTGCTCGGCCCGACCGACATCGAGATGGTCACCGAGACCTACTGGCGCGCCACCCACTACATGGGTGACGTGGCTGCGCAGTATGCCGACGGCAAGATCAGCCTCTCCGAAAAAGCCCTGGCCGAGCAATGCTACTTCGCTGTGTGCCGTCGCCTGCACAACTCGCTCAAGGCTCGCCAGCGTTCGCACCGCCAGGTGCTGGACGAGCTCAACGACAAGCTGGCCGACAAGTACATCTGCAACTTCTCGGTGTTCCAGAGCCTGCCGGACACCTGGGCCATCGGCCAGGTACTGCCGATCATCCCGCTGCACCGCCTGGACGAAGAGCCCATGCGCCGCGCGGTGCTGCAGGACCTGACCTGCGACTCCGATGGCAAGATCAACCAGTACGTCGACGAGCAGAGCATCGAAACCAGCATGCCGGTGCATGCGGTGCGCGAAGGGGAGGACTACCTGCTGGGTGTGTTCCTGGTCGGCGCCTACCAGGAGATTCTCGGCGACATGCACAACCTGTTCGGTGACACCGACTCGGTGAACATCTACCAGAACGCTGACGGTAGCGTGTACCACGCCGGCATCGAGACCCACGACACCATCGAGGACATGCTGCGCTACGTGCACCTGTCGCCGGAGGAGTTGATGACTCACTACCGCGACAAGGTCGCCAGCGCCAAGATTACCGCCCGTGAGCGGACTCAGTTCCTGGATGCGCTGCGTCTGGGCCTGACCCGTTCTTCGTACCTGTCGTCCTGATCGGCGGGCCGCTCCTGCAAGGTTTGCAGGAGCGGCCCTGCTTCAACCGATCCATGCCGCCCGCTGTTGCAACCGCCACCCCACCCACCCCAGCGTCACCGCGCGCAATCCCATGAATCCGAGAAACGCCAGCCACAGTCCATGGTTGCCGAATCCTCTGAGGGCGAATGCCAGCGGCAATGCGATCGCCACCGATACCAGCATCGCGTTGCGCATTTCGCGGGCACGCGTCGCTCCGATGAACAGGCCATCCAGCAGGTAGCTCCACACCGCTACCAATGGCAGCAGCGCCAGGTAAGGCAGGTAGGGGTAGGCCGCGTCACGCACGCTTTGGATATCGGTCTGCAAATCGATGAACAGGTGCCCACCCAGCAGAAACAGCCCGGCAAAGACCAGGCTGACGATCAGCGACCAGCCACAGGCGACCACCAGCGAGCGGCGCAGGGTGTCGCGCTCACGTGCGCCGATGGCGTGGCCGCACAGGGCCTCGACCGCATGCGCCAGGCCGTCCAGGGCATAGGCAGTCAGCAGCAGGCCATTGAGCAGCAGCGCGTTGGCCGCGACCGTCGCCTCGCCCAGGCGCGCGCCCTGCACGGTGATCAGCAGGAACACCAGCTGCAAGGCCAGGCTGCGCAGAAAGATATCGCGGTTGACCGCCAGTAGCGGGCGCCAGGCCTGCCAGCGTTTCAGCGCGGCCCAGGCGATGCGCCCAGGATAGGCGCGCAGCGCCGGGCGGGTCAGGGCGAGGCCCAGCAGCGCCCCGCTCCATTCGGCGATCACCGAGGCCCGCGCCGAACCGAGTACGCCCCAGTCCAGTCCGAGCACGAACCACAGGTTGAGGACGATGTTCAGCAGGTTGGTGGTCAGCAGGATCGCCAGCGGTGCGCGGGCGTTCTGGGTGCCGAGGAACCAGCCGACCAGGGCATAGCTGGCCAGTGCCGCTGGCAGGCCGAGCAGGCGGGTATGGAAGAAGTCTTCGGTGGCGCTGTGCAATGCTTCGCCGGGTTGCATCATGTGCAGCGCGAACTGGCTGAACGGCAGGGCAAGCAGGCCGATCAGCACGGCGAACGCCAGCGCCAGCAGCAACCCTTGTACCAGCACCTGGCGCAGCGCGGCGCCGTCGGCGCGACCGGCGGCCTGGGCGGCAAAGCCGGTCGAACCCATGCGCAGGAACCCCATCAGGCCGACCATGAAGGTGAACAGTGTGGCGCCGACGGCGACGGCACCGAGCTGGTGGGCGTGGGGCAGATGGCCGATGACCGTGCTGTCGACCAGTGCCACCAGCGGCACCGAGATGTTCGAAAGGATCATCGGCGCGGCCAGGGCCCAGACCTTGCGGTGGGTGAGGCGGTGCTGCCAGTCGGTGAGCAGTGAGGGCATGCGGGAGCGCTTATCCTGTGGGAGCGGGCTTGCCCGCGAAGGGGCGCACGGCGGCCCCGGTTTTCGGCTGGTGGCCATTGTACCGGCCAGGCAACCAATCCGTGCGAACGCGGTCTCATTTGCCACTGCAGCGCAGGTAGCCTGCCTTAGGTTGCGCTATAGTTCCTGCCCTCACCACCCTGCTGCCGAAGAGTCCTCTCTCCCATGTTCAACAAAGGATTGTTGCTGGCCTGCGCGCTGGCCCTGCTCAGTGCCTGTGATTCCTCCTCCAAGGACGCCCCCGCGCCGGCGGAAAAGCCCGCGGCCAGCGCGCCAGCCGAAGCCAAGCCCGCCAAGCGCGAGGACCCGGCAGCGCTCGCCAAGCGCTACGCCGACCGTGAGCTCAACGTGCTGGACGTCTCGGAGGTCCAGCTCGACGGTGCCAGTACCCTGTCGATCAGCTTCTCGGTGCCGCTCGATGCCAATCAGGACTTCGCCGCCAAGGTGCACCTGGTCGATACCGTCAAGGGCAAGCTCGACGGCGCCTGGGAGTTGTCCGACAATCAGATGGAGTTGCGCCTGCGCCACCTCGAGCCGCAGCGCAAGCTGGTGCTGACCGTCGACAAGGGCCTGCTCGCGGTCAACGGCAAGACGCTTCAGGGCGAGTCGGTCAGCCGCCTGGAAACCCGCGACATGCAGCCGACCGTCGGCTTTGCCAGCCGTGGCTCTCTGTTGCCTACCCGCCTGGCCGAAGGTTTGCCGGTCATCGCCTTGAACGTCGACAAGGTCGATGTCGAGTTCTTCCGGGTCAAACCGGAAATGCTCTCGACCTTCCTGGTCAACTGGGGCCGTAACAGCAGCCTGTACTACTACCAGTCCAAGGAAACCCTGGACATGGCCGAGCTGGTCTACAGCGGCCGCTTCGACCTGAACCCTGCACGCAACACCCGCGAAACCGTGCTGCTGCCGATCGCCGGGATCAAGCCGTTGCAGGAACCGGGCGTATACCTGGCGGTGATGCGCGCCTCCGGTACCTACGACTATTCGCAACCGGCGACCCTGTTCACCCTCAGTGATATCGGCGTGTCCGCCCACCGCTACCGCGACCGCCTCGACGTGTTCGCCCAGGCCCTCGAAGGCGGCAAGGCCCTGAGTGACGTGACCCTCGAACTGCACGACGACAAGGGCAAGCTGCTGGCCCAGGCCAAGACCGATGGCAAGGGCCATGCCGAGCTGCCGATCACGGCCAAGGCCGACACCCTGATCGCCACCCAGGGCGTGCACACCACGCTGCTTCGCCTGAACACCGCCGCACTGGACCTGGCCGAGTTCGACATCACCGGCCCCCAGGCCAACCCGCTGCAGTTCTTCATCTTTGGCCCGCGCGACCTGTATCGCCCCGGCGAAACCGTGCTGCTCAACGGCTTGCTGCGCGACCAGGACGGCAAGCCGGTCAAGGCCCAGCCAGTGACGGTCGAAGTGCGTCGCCCTGATGAGCAGGTCAGCCGCAAGTTCGTCTGGGAGGCTGACCAGAACGGCCTGTTCCAGTACCAGTTGCAACTGGCCAGCGAAGCGCCCACCGGGCGTTGGCAGCTGCTGCTCGACCTGGGCGGCGGCCGCAAGCAGGTTTACGAGTTCCTCGTCGAAGATTTCCTGCCCGAGCGCCTGGCGCTGGAGCTCAAGGGCAGCAAGACACCGCTCAGCCCCGAACAAACCGCGCGCATCCAGGTCAATGGTCGCTACCTCTATGGCGCGCCTGCCGCCGGCAATCGCCTGAGTGGCCAGGCCTACATCCGCCCGCTGCGTGAAGCCGTGCCGGCGCTGCCGGGTTATCAGTTCGGCTCGGTCACCGAGAGCGAGCTGACCCAGGACCTGGAACTCGATGAAGTCACCCTCGACCAGGCCGGCAAGGCCACTGTCGATATCGAGAGCCGCTGGGCCGAGGCCCGCTCGCCGCTACAACTGACTGTGCAGGCCAGCCTGCAGGAGTCTGGCGGTCGACCGATCACCCGCCGCCTGGAGCAGCCGATCTGGCCGGCCGATCGCTTGCCGGGCTTGCGCGGCCTGTTCGATGGCGAAGAGACCGACAGCGATGCCCCGGTGCAGTTCGAGGTGCTGGTCGCCGACCGCGACGGCAACAAGCTCGCCGCCGACGACCTCAAGGTGCGGTTGATCCGTGAGCGGCGCGACTACTACTGGAACTACTCGCAGAGCGATGGCTGGAGCTACAACTACAACGAGAAATTCCTCACCCAGAGCGAAGAAACCGTCAGCATCAAGGCCGGTTCCACCGCCAAGCTGACCTTCCCGGTGGAATGGGGCCCATACCGCGTCGAGGTCGAAGACCCCGAGACTGGGCTGGTATCCAGCGAGCGCTTCTGGGCCGGCTACCGCGCCCAGGACAACGCCGAAGGCGGCGCGGTACGCCCGGACCAGGTCAAGCTGGCATTGGACAAACCGTCCTACGCCGACGGTGCTACCGCCAAGGTCACCGTCACGCCGCCTGCCGCGGGTAGCGGCTACCTGATGATCGAGTCGAGCGACGGCCCGCTGTGGTGGCAGGAAATCGACGTACCTGCCGAGGGCAAGACCTTCGAGGTCGAGCTGGACAAGAAATGGGCCCGTCACGACCTCTATATCAGCGCCCTGGTGATTCGTCCGGGCGAGCGCAAGGTCAATGCCACGCCCAAGCGCGCCGTCGGTGTGCTGCACCTGCCGCTGGACCGTGCCGAGCGCAAGCTGGCGGTCAGCCTGCAGGCGCCGGAGAAGATGCGTCCCAAGCAGCCCCTGACCGTCAAGCTCAAGGCCGTCAATGCTGATGGCAGCGTGCCGAAACAGGTGCATGTGCTGTTGTCTGCGGTGGATGTGGGCATCCTCAACATCACCGACTTCAAGACCCCCGACCCCTTCGCCAGCCTGTTCGGCCGCAAGGCCTACGGCGCCGACCAGTTGGACATCTACGGCCAACTGATCGAAGCCGGCCAGGGGCGTCTGGCGAGCCTGGCCTTTGGTGGCGACGCCGCCATGGCCAAGGGCGGCAAGCGCCCGAATACCACGGTCACCATCGTCGCCCAGCAGAGCCTGCCGGTAACGCTCGATGAGAAAGGCGAAGGCCAGGCCACGGTCGATATTCCTGACTTCAACGGCGAACTGCGCCTGATGGCGCAAGCCTGGACCGACGAGCACTTCGGCATGGCCGAAGGCAAGACGGTCGTAGCGGCACCGCTGATTGCCGAGCTGTCGGCGCCGCGCTTCCTTGCCGGTGGCGACCAGACCCGCCTGGCCCTGGACCTGGCCAACCTGTCTGGCCGCGCCCAGCAGCTCAACGTGCAGGTGACCACCGACGGGCAGCTCGACCTCGCTGGGGCTGCCCAACAGAACATCAACCTCGCCGAGGGCCAGCGCAGCACGTTGATGATCCCGGTCCAGGCCCGTGGTGGCCTGGGGCAGGGCAAGGTACACGTGCGTGTCGATGGCCTGCAGTTGCCGGGCGAGACGGCCACCGGCTTCGAGCGCGAATGGACCCTGGGTGTGCGCCCGGCGTATCCGGCCATGCTCAAGCACTACCGCGTGGCGCTGAAGGACCAGCCTTGGACCCTGCCAGAGAATGAGCTGGCCGAGTTCGAATCGGCAGGCCTTGAAGCCAGCCTGGCGCTGTCGAGTCGCCCGCCGCTGAACCTGGCCGAACAGATCCGCGCTCTGGAAGCCTACCCTTACGGATGCCTGGAGCAGACCACCAGCGGCCTGTACCCCTCGCTCTATGCCGATGCCGACAGTCTCAAGCGCCTGGGTATCAAGGGCGAACCGGCCGATGTGCGCAAGCGCAAGATCGAAATGGGCATCGAGCACCTGCTGGGCATGCAGCGCTACAACGGCAGCTTCGGCCTGTGGAGTTCGGACAGCGAGGAAGAGTACTGGCTGACCGCCTACGTCACCGACTTCCTCCTGCGTGCGCGTGAGCAAGGCTACGGCGTGCCTGCCGATGCCTTGAAGAAGGCCAACGAGCGGCTGCTGCGCTACCTGCAGGAACGCAACCTGATCGAGGTCGACTACAGCCAGGACGCCGAGCACACCCGCTTTGCCGTGCAGGCCTACGCCGCCCTGGTGCTCGCCCGCAGCCAGCAGGCGCCGCTGGGTGCGCTGCGCAGCCTGTTCGAACGCCGCAGCGACGCCCGCTCCGGCCTGCCGCTCGTGCAACTGGCGGTGGCACTGGACAAGATGGGCGACAAGCCGCGTTCGCAGCAGGCGTTGCAGGCCGGTCTTTCCATCGGCCGTGGCAAGGGTTGGCTGGCCGACTACGGCAGCGCGGTGCGTGACCAGGCACTGATCCTGGCCCTGCTGCAGGAGAACAACCTGGCCAGCAACCAGGTCGATCAGCGGCTGTTTGCGCTGTCCGACGAACTGGCCTCCAACCGCTGGCTGTCGACCCAGGAGCGCAACGCGCTGTTCCTCGCCGGTCGTGGCCTGCTGGGCAAGCCCGAAGGCAACTGGCAGGCGCGCCTGGACAGCGCCGGCGAGGTTCGCGAGTTCAACAACGCCGAATCGGGCATGAAGCTCGAAGGCCCGTTGCTGGCATCGCCGCTGAGCATCCAGAACCAGGGCAGCGAGACCCTCTACCAGCAACTGACCCTGTCCGGTTATCCGCGCCAGGCACCTGCGGCCAGCAGCAATGGCATGGAGATCCGTCGCGAATACCTGGGCATGAACGGCCAGGCCCTGGACCTGCGCAACCTGCGCAGTGGCGACCTGGTGCTGGTGCACCTGGCGCTCAAGGCCCAGAGCCAGGTGCCAGATGCGCTGGTGGTCGACCTGCTGCCGGCGGGCCTGGAGCTGGAAAACCAGAACCTGGCGCAGAGCGCGGCCAGCCTCGACAACGCCAGCAGTGCGGTCAAGCAATGGCGCGAATCGATGCAGAACGCCAGCGTGGTTCACCAGGAGTACCGCGACGACCGTTATGTGGCCGCCCTCAAGCTCGACAGCTATGGCACCACGCACCTGTTGTACCTGGCGCGTGCGGTAACGCCGGGCAGCTATCGCATTCCGCCGCCGCAGGTGGAGTCGATGTACCGGCCGAACCTGCAGGCAGTGGGGGATAGCCAGGGCGAGATGGTGGTGCGTAGCCGTTGATGCGACTGTGGGAGCGGGTGAATCCGCTCCCACAGGTTCATGGATGGCGGGCCTTGGGTCAGTGAATGATCCAGCTCAACACCCACAAGCCCAGCACCAGCCAGATGATGCCCATCACGATCGACGCCCGCATGAACGCCCGGATCGCCGAGTACAGCAGCATCAGCCCGACGATCAGCGCAAGGATGCTGACCAGCGAGGTGTCCATGCCCAAGGTGCGCGCCAGCCCGTCGATGAAATTGCCGCCGGCATTGGCCAGCAGATTGAACAGCCCGCTCATGACATCGACGATGAACTTGATCACCGCGCCCAGCGCCTGGCCCAACCACTCGAAAAACCCTTCTACATGCATAGCTGCTTCCTGATGATCATCCCAAGCCTTTGGCCATCGTTCGATGGGGTCGGTTCCCGATGCCAGGCGCAAGCATAGTTCGCCCGCGTACGCGCAGCGCAAGGATCTTGCGTGGTATCGGCATTACTGTGTTGTCGAGCGTCGTCTTGCTGTGGCTGGCGGATCGCCTGTGGCCGTTGCCGATGCCGGGCGACGACCTGGCGCGGGTGGTGCTCGCCGAGGACGGCACGCCGCTGTGGCGCTTCGCCGATGCCGACGGCGTGTGGCGCTATCCGGTCAGCCCCGAGGAGGTATCGCCCTTGTATCTGGAGGCGCTGCTCACCTACGAGGATCGCTGGTTCTACGACCATCCCGGGGTCAACCCGCTGGCCCTGGCGCGCGCGGCCTGGCTGAACCTGCGTGGCGGACGCGTGGTGTCCGGCGGCAGCACGCTGTCGATGCAGGTGGCACGTTTGCTCGACCCCCATGATCGCACCCTGGCCGGCAAGCTGCGTCAGCTGTGGCGTACGGCGCAACTTGAATGGCACCTGTCCAAGCGCGAGATCCTGCAGATCTACCTCGATCGCGCGCCCTTCGGCGGCACCCTGCAGGGCGTCGCTGCCGCCAGTTGGGCCTACCTGGGCAAGTCGCCCAAGCACCTCACGCCTGCCGAGGCGGCATTGCTCGCCGTACTGCCCCAGGCGCCCAGCCGCCTGCGCCCGGATCGCCATCCCGAGCGTGCGCAGCGTGCCCGCGACAAGGTGCTGCAACGCCTGGCCGATTACCAGGTGTGGCCTGAGCAGCGGATTGCCGAGGCGCGCGAGGAGCCTTTGCTGCTCGCCCCACGCCAGGAGCCGGCGCTGGCGCCACTGCTGGCTCGGCGGCTGAACACGGCGGACAGCCCGACGCTGATCCGCACCACGCTCGATGCATCGTTGCAGCGTCGTCTCGAAGACCTGCTGCTCGGTTGGCGTGCACGCTTGCCCGAGCGCACCTCGGCGGCAATCCTGGTGGTCGAGGCGCAGACCATGGCGGTGCGTGCCTACCTGGGCTCCATCGACCTGGGCGATGAGCGCCGCTTCGGCCATGTCGACATGGTGCATGCCCTGCGCTCGCCAGGCTCGACCCTCAAGCCGTTTCTCTATGGCATGGCCCTGGACGATGGACTGATCCACTCCGAATCGCTGTTGCAGGATGTGCCGCGTCGCTATGGCGACTATCGTCCGGGCAACTTCTCGATGGGCTTCAGTGGGCCGGTGTCGGCCAGTTCGGCGCTGGCGTTGTCGCTCAACCTGCCAGCGGTTCAGTTGCTCGAGGCCTATGGGCCCAAACGCTTTGCCGCGCAGATGCGTATCGGTGGGGTGCCGCTGATACTGCCGCCACTGGCCGAGCCGAACCTGTCGCTGATTCTCGGCGGCGCGGGCAGCCGCCTGGAGGACCTGGTGGGTGGCTATGCCGCGCTGGCGCGTGAAGGCAAGAGCGCGAAGATCCGCCTGCAGCCCCAGGACCCGCTGCTGGAGCGGCGCCTGTTGTCGCCGGGTTCGGCGTGGATCGTGCGGCGTATTCTCAGCGGCCAGGCACGTCCGGACCGCGACCCGCACGCCGAGCTGGTGCAGCGCCCGCAACTGGCCTGGAAGACTGGCACCAGCTATGGCTTTCGCGATGCCTGGTCGGTCGGGGTCGGCCCGCGGTACATCATTGGCGTTTGGATAGGCAGGCCCGATGGCACGCCAGTGCCGGGCCAGTTCGGCCTGGCTTCGGCAGCGCCGCTGATGCTGCAGGTGCACGACCTGCTGAGCAATCGCGACAGCCAGCGCGGTGTTGCCGTGCCCGTGGAGAACGTGCCGGGCAGTGTCGGCGTGGCAGCGATCTGCTGGCCGCTGGGGCAGCCGATGAATCGTCAGGACCCGCAATGCCGCCGCCAGCGTTTTGCCTGGACCCTCGACGGCACCACGCCGCCGACCTTGCAGGCTGCCGACCAGCCGCTGGGGTTGGGCCTGCGGGAAACGGTATGGGTCAATGAGCGCGGCTTGCGGGTCGATGCCAGCTGTCCTGGGGCGAAAGCACTGGAAATTGCCCTCTGGCCTGCGCCTCTGGAACCTTGGCTGCCACGGGTAGAGCGGCGTAGTGCGCGGCTGCCGATGGTCGATCCTGCCTGTCCACCGCAGGTGCCGCCCAGCGCGCCGCCGCTGTCGATCGTCGGTGTGCGCGCAGGCGACAACTTGCGCCGGCCGCTCACCAGTCACGAGCCACTGCAACTGCACGTATCGGCACTGGGTGGGGCTGGGCGGCGCTGGTGGTTCCTCAATGGCCGGCCGCTGGGCGAGACCGAAGGGCAGGACAGCCTGCTGGTGCGTTTCGAGCAGTCAGGACGCATCGAGTTGAGTGCGTTGGATGAGAGCGGCGAGACGGCACGGGTCGAGTTCCAGGTGGCGGAGTAGCCGCTCTCAGCCAGCGCTTCCTTGTACTAATGACATGGTATTAAACCTTTCGGTCAGCCATTCGGGCTGCCCTCACAACTCACTGAATTTCATAGGCTTTCCAGCGCCGTCAGCGCCTTATTCCCCCGTATTAATACCAACTTACGACCTACCGCCGGCGAACCGCCAGAGCTTCACTGCTGACTGAAGGCATAACGCTGGCCAGCCTGGCCAGCGCGCCTATCCAACAACAAAGCAGTGCGGGAGTCGCCCATGAAAACTCAGGTTTGGATGAAAGCGAGTACGGCATTGGCGCTGGTCATGGCCCTTGGGCTTGCCGGGTGCAGCAGCGGTGGTGGTGGTCATCACAGCGAGGTTGATGGCTCGTCCACCGATGGTGGCGCTGGTGCAGGTGCAGGCGGCGGCTCCGACGGATCGGGCGGCAGCGGTGGTGATGGCGGCGGTATGGCGGGTGGTGGCAACGGCGCAGGCAACGGTGGCACTGGTGGTGGCACCGGTGGTGGAGGAGATGGTACGGGAGGCGGCGGTACCAATCCTGGTAACGGTGGCGGAACGCCAGGCGGTGGTGATGGTGGTACGGGCGGCGGTAATACGCCGACCCCGCTGGTCACCGGTCAGGTCGTCGGCCAGGTCGGCAATACTGTTTCCGGCTTGGGCGATGGTGTCAGCAACCTGGGTGAGATGATCGGCTCGCTGCCGGTGGCGGGGAACACTTCGCTGACCGGCGGCGTAGGTTCGTTGGTGTCGTCCACGGGTGATGCCGTCAGTAGTGTCGGCTCCGGCTTGAGCGAGGGGCTTGGGCAACTGGGCACCGGAAACAATGCCGTTGGTACGACACTCGGCGTGGTGGGGGCAGCCACCTCCGACCTCGGGACCGGCGTATCCGGCCTGGGACAGGGCATAGGGGCGCTGGCAACGAGCTCACCGGTCGAGCAGGTTCCATTGGTCAACCAAGTGGTGGCAGGCGCCGGGCAAGGCGTCGACCGTGTCGGTCAGGCGGTCACCATGCTGGGCAACACGCTGACCCCTGTCGGTACCAGCGGCCCGCTGGCGGGCGCCACGCAGGGGGTAAGCAATGCGTTGGTGCCGGTGGTGTCGCTGGTGGAAAACACCACTGCCAATGTCACCCGGCAAACCGGGCTCGCTGGCCCGCTGAACCAGACCCTCAACCAGGTCGGCGGGGCGCTCGACCAGGCCGGGCAACAGGTTGCAGGCACCGGCAACGGCAATCCATTGACCAGTACGCTCGGGCAGGTGGTGAGCAATGTGGGTAGCACCGTCAGCACCACCAGCGGTCTGGCCCCGACAACCGGCGGCGCACGCACTGGCCTGCTGGAAACCGTTGGCGGCGTGGTTGCTGGCGCTGGCAGCGGGCTGGCGGCGGGCACTGGTAATCCGGCGGTAGCGTCGGTAGGTGGCAGCACGGGCCAGGTTGGCAACACCGTCGCTGCGCTCGGCACGGTGCTCGGTGGCAATGGCGTCACCAATACGGCAGCAGGTGCTCCGGTGGCCGCGGTGACGCAACAGGTGAGCGCCGGTGTGACGCCGGTCGTCAGTGGCGTGGCCAGTGTCACCCAGCAGGTTGGTGCTGCGACGGGCGTCGGTGCGCCGGTCGCCGGGTTGCTCAATCAGGTGGGCGGTGCGGTGGCCAGTGCAGGCAGCCAGCTTGGCGCGGCCACCGGCAACCCGGTCGTCAGCCAGGTGGGGGCGACGGTCAGCGCAGTCGGTGGCACCGTTGGCCAGGCTGGCACGCTGGTCAATGGCAGCGGTGGCCAGAGTGGCGGGCTCGGCGGCGTACTGGGTGGTGTGACCGGTGCCTTGGGCGGCGCGCAGCGCTGATAAAGTGCCCGGCGGATCTTTTTCGCTGATCCGCCGGGCGCTCGGTTAGACGACAGCGCGCTCAACACCTACGCTTGCATGACAAGGGCGTCCCTACCGGGCGCCCCTGGTTCCACAGGATCATGGAGTGTCCGAATGCGTCCACTGCTGGTGACGATGCTGGCGCTGTCCTGGGCCTGCGTGGCCCGCGCCGAACCCCTCCCGAGTTTTCTCAACAGCAACGAAACCGAACGCCGCCTGCCCACGCCGAATCTACCGGTGGACGCCTATCGTCCGGGCAAGCCTGGGCTGAATGTACCGGCACCAGCGGCACCCCAACAAACGCCATTGCAGATGAACACCCAGGTCCTGGTGCGCAAGGTGCGCTTCGAGGGTGGGACCGTCTACCCCTTGGCAGATCTGCGCGAGCATTACCAACCGATACTCAATCGCAGCGTGACCCTCGCTGAACTGATCGAGGTCACCCGACGCCTGACCCAGCGCTATCAGCAGGACGGCTATCTGTTGTCGTACGCCTATCTTCCGCCGCAAGACTTCGCCGATGGCCGCGTGCGGGTGGTGCTGGTGGAAGGTTATATCCGCGACTACGAGGTTCAGGGCGATATCGGCTCCGCATCGGGCTATGTCGAGCGTCTGGTGAACAAGCTCAAGGCCGAACGGCCGCTGACGCGCAAGACCTTCGAGCGCTACACCAGCCTGATCAGCCGTATCCCCGGTGTCACCTTCCAGGCCCAGGTGCCGCCACCAGGCACCACCGACGGTGCCACGCGCCTGATTGCCCAGGCTTCGCGCAAGCCCTTCACCACCACGCTCAACCTCAGCGACGGCAACCGTGACGACCTGCAAGCGCTGCTGGGCGCCAGCAGCAATGCCCAGACTCGCTTCGCCGAGCAGTTGAGCGCCAGCGTGCTGGTGCCACCGGGCGAGGACAAGGAACACTATTACCGCGTCGACTACAGCCAGTTCCTGGATGACGAGGGTACGCAACTGCTGTTGTCGGCATCGCGCTATCGCAGCGACCCGAAGGCGCGCATTCGCCTGGACAACGGTATCGACCTGACCCAGCACCGCGAGAACGAGCGTTACTCGATCGGGCTCAGCCAGGCGTTGATCGCCTCGCCGACCGAATGGCTGGATGTGGTCGGGCGCTTCTATGCGGTCAATGACCAGATCGACTACCAGGTCGTGGGCTTCCCGCTGAAGCTCGACAGCCACACCGACATTCGCGCGCTGTCGTTCGAGGGTGATTGGCGCAAGGCCGAGGCCAAGCGCCTGCGCATCCTCAGCGCCGGGGTTTACCAGGGCCTCGACCATTTTGGCGCACGCACCAATGCAGGCTACGACCTGGACTTCCTGCGCCTGCGCCTGTCCGGGGTGCAGAGCGACAATTTCCTCGAACACTGGCAAGGGGTCGTGTCCGCTGCCGGTTACTGGAGCAACGACAGTTTGCCCGACAGCGAACGGGCGGTGTTCGGCGGGCAGAACTTCGGTCGTGGCTACCCCAGCGACCAGGCCTCCGGCGACAAGGGTTGGGGCCTGGCCTACGAGCTGAACTACAGCATCCAGCGTGAGGGCCAGTGGCTGAAGGTGCTGCAGCCCTATGTGGTGCTCGATAGCGCGCGGGCCTGGTTCAACGAACTGGAGGTGCAGAAGGCGAAGATGTCGTCGGCGGCGGTAGGGCTGCGGTTTGGCGATGCGCGCTATTACAACATCGCGCTGGAGGTGGCCAAGCCCATGTCGGACATCGCCCTCGACAGCCTGAACCGGCGGCCGCGGTTCACGGTGAGCTTCAGTTATCAACTGTAGGGGGGATGGATCTTCCTAGGAACTGTCTGACCTGATCTGTCGAATAGCGTCTGATTGCCGCTCATGGGGGGCCTGTCTAGTCTTTGCGAGGACGTCAGGGAAGGGAAGTTGGTGATACTTGATTTTTCGTTTATTTCGAATATGTTGAAGTGAACAGAAGTCTTCAGCGAGAAAGTTCATGACTGTGCCTATCCGTACCGAGTTTCCCGAGGCCCGTGAAGTAGCAGCCGCTGTGCAGGGGCAACGAGACCTGGCAGCCGTGCTATGCACCCAGGCTGACATGCAGCGCATCGAGATCTACGACGCCGATAACAAGGCGCATGCCGTCGAACTGCCAACCAGTGCGCTGCGGTTGCTCCTGGATATACTGGGAGAGTTGGCACAGGGCAACTCTGTGCGGGTAGTGCCGGTCCACGCGGAGCTGACCACGCAGGAGGCCGCGGATCTGCTGAGCGTTTCGCGCCCTCATCTGGTGAAACTGCTCGAGGAAGGAGCATTGCCCCATCACACGGCCGGTCGACATCGTCGTGTTCTCTTCTCTGACCTGATGATCTACAAACAGCAGCGGGATCAGGCCAGCCGCAAGGCGATGGACGACTTGACCGCGCTATCGGAAGAGCTTGACCTGGGGTATTGATGCGTCACTCACCGTTCACCACGATTTACGACGCATGCGTTCTTTATCCCGCCCCTTTGCGCGACTTGTTGGTCAGGCTCGCTGGCAAGGGCCTTTACAGAGCCAGATGGAGCGCCCAGATCGATGATGAATGGAAAAGGAATCTATTGCTGAAACGGCGGGATCTTACCCGGGGGCAATTGGACCGTATTTCCACACTGATGGAAGCGGCGATTCCCGATGCACTGGTTGTCGGTCATGAATCCTTGTACCCGGCTCTGAATCTGCCCGACCCCGATGACGTACATGTTCTTGCCGCCGCGATCAGAAGCAACGCGGAAGTCATCGTGACGTTCAACCTGAAAGACTTTCCCCCATCCGCATTGCGCTGTTTCGGTGTAGAGGCACAGCACCCTGACGAATTCATCATGGACTTGTGGGACCTCGATCAGGCTGCCGTTCTGGAGGCTGTGGCTGAAATGCGGCGCAGCTTGGTTCGTATGCCTTACACCGCCGAAGCCCTGCTGGAGTGCTATTCGAGGCAAGGCCTACCGCAGACGGCAGGGGTTTTGCGCGACTTTGCCTTGTTGATCTGAACGCATTGGCCTACCGCCCCACCACCTGCATCACCGACTTGGGAAACAGATTGTCGAGTGTCTCCAGCAAGCGGGCGTGGTAGATCGGTTTGCGGAACAGGTCGAGCACATGCAGGCGCAGCAGGTCGCTGACGTCGTCCATATCGGCATGGCCGGACATGACGATCACCGGCAGATGCTGGCGGGCGGTGTGGTCGCGCAGGCGCTTGATCAGGCCGATGCCGCTTTCTTCGGGCATGCGCAGGTCGGTGATCACCAGGGCCACATCAGGGTAGCGGGTGAGCTGTTGCAGGGCTGTCTTCACCGAGTTGGCGGTGTGGCACTTGAAACCTTCGTTTTCCAGCAATTCAGCC
Organism: Pseudomonas putida; assembly: GCF_001636055.1. NCBI lineage: Bacteria > Pseudomonadati > Pseudomonadota > Gammaproteobacteria > Pseudomonadales > Pseudomonadaceae > Pseudomonas > Pseudomonas putida. Next base: position 5,535,430 of record NZ_CP011789.1, on the reverse strand, counting down.
AGCTCTTGCAGTGCCTCTTCCTCGTCGTCCACCAAAAGAATCTGCTGGCGCGAGGAAGAGTTCGGCATGCTTGGCTCCTGTTCGCCTGGCGTTATGCTGCGGCGTGCTGGTCAAGGTCATAGCGCCCCGGAGATGGCGCTGAACATCGTGGTGATCTTGCCGGAGATCGTCGGTACGAATGGCACCAGCACCACCGCGACCATTGCGGCGATCAGCGCGTATTCGATACCGGACGCGCCGTCCTTGCGGGTGATGAAGTTCTTGCAGTGCTGAAGGATCCGTTGCAGTTGCATGGCACATCTCCTTGCGCCGACGGCGCGGGGTAAGGACGTGGCTAAGTAACGTCCATTTGCCATCATAGAATTGCCAAGCTGGCGAAGCCTGCAAATGTAAAAAGGCATTAACCCTAAAGTATTGGAAGCCAAGGCTTTTTCTAAGTACCTGTTTTCCCTGCATGTCCGCGTGCCAGACGAAAAAATCCCGTTTCCGCTCATGGCGAACGGTGAGGTCTGCGCTACCGTTCAATAGCGAAATAGTTTCGTTTTGCCAGCAATCTAATGGCGCAGGGAGGCGGAGATGAGCAGTCGCTTGACCATGGTCCTGGCTGTCCTGTTTCTTCTCGGCGCAGTACTCGCAGGTTACTGGGGGCTGGTGCTCAGCCGCCCGTCCACACCCCCCGTCAGTCCTGCTCCCACAGTCGCCGAAGCGCCTGCCGAAGTGATTGCGCCACCTTCCCAACCGCCCGAACCGGCACGTACATCCATCGTTGTGTTGCGCAGGGCGCTCCCGGCGAACACGCCCCTGACCGAGGACGATGTGCTGCTCGAGCGCCTGCAAGTGGTGCCTGCCGGGGCGTTCCAGCACATCGACCAGGTGCTCGGTCGCTCCAGCGCGCGTGCGCTGTCGGCGGGCAGTTGGCTGGACGAGGCGAGCTTTCAGGCGGGCGGGCCACTGTCGCGGATGATTCGTGCCCACGAGCGCGCGGTGGCCGTGGGCGTCGACGATGTGGTGGGGGCGGCCGGACTGCTGCGCCCAGGCGACTACGTGGATGTGTTGCTGTTTCTGCGCGAGGAGAACAACAACCCGCAGTCTTCAGCCCAGGTGGTGCTGCCGGCCCTGCGCGTGCTGAGTGTTGGCGAGCAGATGGGGCTGGCCAACGATGGCCGGCCGGCGCAAACCGTCGAGGAGGAACAGGCCCGGCGCGAACAGCACGGGAGCCAAGGCAGCGTCGGCGCTACCCGCACCGTCACCTTGGCCGTACCCGAAGCTCTGGCCAGCCGACTGATGCTCGCTGCCCAGGCCGGTACCCTGCGCCTGGCCGTACGCAGCGCCGATGAACAGCGCTTGGCGCGTTACTGGGCCGAACCTGAGGCGCGGCCGCAGGTCGAGAGTGCCGGACGCGAGCTCTATCGCTTCAGCCAGTTGTCCCAGTCTCCCGTGGCCAGCGCTGCTCCCGCCAACGCTGCGCCCAGCATGCAGATCATTCGTGGCGCCAAGGCTGCCGACACCGACAAGACTCCCTGACCAGGCAAGGATGCAGCGATGCGACGTTCCGAGCGTAGTTTCCGACATGCGTGCCGTGCACTGCTCCTGACGGCACTGGTGCCCCACGCCCAGGCGGCGGTGAAGGGGTGCGAGGCTTTCGGCCAGTTGCCCTCGGTGATCGAGATGGACCAGGGCCTGCAGCAGGAACTGCGCCTGCCGCTGGCGATCAGCCGGGCGGCGGTGGGCGAGCCCAAGGTCGCCGACGTACAGGCCAGCGGCGATCGCGCGGTGCTGCTGACCGCCGTGGGGCCGGGCAATACCACCTTGATGCTGTGGACCGCCTGCGCGCCAGCGCCGCATCGGACCATGCTGTTCGTCAAGGGGCGCGCCAGTGCCGACATGGCAGAAGGCAGCCTGCTACCGTCCCAGGATGCGCAGTTGCCAAGCCAGGTGCAGGCCGATATCCGCTTCGTCGAAGTCCGCCGCAGCAAGTACAAGGAGGCAGGTGCGCGGCTGTTCTTCAAAGGCTCGAACAACAGCCTGATCGGCTCGCCGGGAACGGTGCCGAATACTGCTGTCACTCCAGGCTCGGTGCCGATCACCCGCCCCGCGATCCCGCTCGACGACACCGTCTTCAACATCGTCTGGGGCGGTGGCAGCAGCAAGTTCCTGGCGGCGATCAACGCCCTGGAAAACAGCGGCTTCGCCTACACCCTGGCGCGCCCCAGCCTCACCGTGCTCAGCGGCTTGACGGCCAGTTTCCTGGCCGGCGGCGAGATCCCGGTTCCGGTGCCCAGCTCCGGCAGCGACAACGTGTCGATCGAATACAAGGAGTTCGGCGTACGCCTGGCGCTGACCCCGACCGTGGTCAGTCGCGACCGCATCACCCTGAAGGTCGCGCCCGAGGTCAGCGAGCTGGACTACAACAACGCGGTGAACATCGCCGGCACCCTGGTGCCTGGGCTGAGCGTGCGGCGCACCGACACCAGCATTTCCCTGGCCGATGGCGAGAGCTTCATCATCAGCGGCCTGGTCAGCAACAACACCCGCTCCTCAGTGGACAAGCTTCCCGGCCTGGGCAACCTGCCGATCCTCGGCGCGTTCTTCCGCCAGTCGGCGCTGGTGCGCGAAGAGACCGAGTTGCTGATGATCGTCACGCCGCACCTGGTCCAGCCGCTGGCGGCCAATGCGCGCCTGCCGCAGTTGCCGGGCGAAGCGCTACGCACCTACGACCCGAGCTGGGGCCAGCTGTTCTTCATGGAAAACGGCAACTTCGAAGGTCAGGGGGGGTTATCACGATGAGCGACAGCCTCAACCAGACCTACCTGGCCATCACCCGCAACGAAGACGACCTGCAGTGGTTGCAGGACGCCCTGGCCCCGCAGGGGCAGGTGATTGGCGCCAGCGCTGGCACCCTCGACGAATTGCTGGCGCTGTTGGATGTGACGTTCAGCAACCTGGTGTTCATCGGCCTTGACCGCGAGCAGTTGGTCAGCCAGTGCGCGCTGATCGAAGGCGTGCTGGAAGCAAAGCCGATGCTGGCCATCGTCGCGCTGGGCGATGGCATGGACAATCAATTGGTGCTGCATGCCATGCGTGCCGGTGCGCGCGATTTCGTCGCCTACGGCTCGCGTGCCAGCGAGGTGGCCGGGCTGGTGCGCAGGCTTGGCAAGCGCCTGCCGACGGTGACCAACAACCCCAAACTGGGTGGCCTGACCGTGCTCTATGGTGCCCAGCGCGGCGCCGATGGCGCGCTGCTGACCACCCACCTCGCGCGGGTGGTGCAGGAGAGCGGCCAGCAGACCCTGCTGCTCGACCTGGGTCTGCCGCGCGGCGACAGCCTGGCCCTGCTCGGGCTGGAGGCGTCATTCTATTTCGGCGATGCCTTGCGCCACCTGCGCCGGCTCGACACCACGCTGATCGACAGCGCCTTCACCCGCGACAAAGGCGGCCTGCGCTTGCTGAGCTATGCCGAGAACGACGATCCGCTGCGCCAGACCAGCGCCGCCGAGCTGTACATGCTGCTCAGTGCCTTGCGCCAACACTTCCAGCACATCGTCGTGAACCTGACCGGGCATGCCGACAGCGAAGCGCTGCGTACCATCGTCAGCCATTGCGACAAGCTGATCGTCTACACCGACCAGAACATCCTCGACTGCCGGCGCAACCTGGAAGTGCTCGAACAGTGGCGCGACCGCGGCATCAAGCTCGAGCATGCCAGCTTGCTGGTGGACCGCTACCTGCGCAACGTCGCCCCGGATGCCGAGGCGCTCGCCAAGCGCTATGGCCTGCCGCTGCTCAAGGTGATGCCCGACTGCCCAGAGGTGCGCCTGAACGTGAAGAACCAGGGCCTGAGCCTGTTCGAACTGGCCCCGCGCGAAGGCCTGACCCAGGCCCTGCGTGCCCTCGGCGAGCGCCTGGCCCGGCGCTCGGAAAACCTCGCCCCACCGAGCTTCCCCTGGCTGCGTCGGCTGTGGGGTAGCAAATGAGCGGCGACGAACCCTTCGGCGGTCAGCGCCACGCCTCGGGCGACCCGCACGCGCTCAAGCGTGCGCTGCATCGCTTCGCGATCGACGCCATCGAAGACAGCGGGCGCAACCTGCTCGAAGGCGCACGCCCGGCGTTGACCCAGTTCGTCCTCGAACAGGTGGGTGACTATGTCGGGCGCTTGCGTCTGGCGCTGTCGCGCTACGAGATGGAGCGCCTGGCCGAGGAACTGGTCGATGAACTCACCGGCTTCGGCCCGCTGGAAGTGCTGCTGCGCGATGCCAGCGTCACCGAGATCCTGGTCAACGGCCCGCACCGGGTGTTCGTCGAGCGGGCCGGGTTGTTGCAGCAGACCGACCTGCGCTTCATCGATGCGCACCATGTCGAACGGGTCATGCAGCGCATCCTTGCGCCCCTGGGGCGACGCCTGGACGAGTCTTCGCCGATGGTCGATGCGCGTCTGCCCGATGGCAGCCGGGTCAACGCGATCATCCCGCCAGTGGCGCTGGACGGGCCGTGCCTGTCGATCCGCAAGTTCCGCCAGGACATGCTCAAGAGTGCCGACTTGCTGGCCACCCGCGCCATCGATCAACCCATCTTCGATTTCTTCGAGCGCGCCGTGGGCCGTCGTTGCAACATCCTGGTCAGCGGCGGCACTGGTACTGGCAAGACCACGCTGCTCAATATCCTCAGCCAGATGATCGCGCCGCGCGAGCGCCTGGTGACCATCGAGGATGTTGCCGAGCTGCAGCTTCACCACCCCCACGTGGTGCGCCTGGAAACCCGGCCACCGAACGCCGAGGGCCATGGCGAGATCAAGCCCAGCGAGCTGATCCGCAACGCCCTGCGCATGCGCCCTGACCGCATCATTCTTGGCGAGATTCGCGGCGCCGAGGTGCTCGATGTGCTCACCGCGATGAACACCGGCCACGACGGCTCGATGAGCACCGTACACGCCAACACTGCACAGGACGCCCTGCTGCGCCTGGAGACCCTGGTCGGCCTCAGCGGCCGACAGATCGCCGAGAAGACCTTGCGCCAGATGATCTGCGCGGCGCTGGATGTGGTGATCCAGTTGACGCGTTTGCCTGATGGCAGGCGTTGCGTCAGTGAAGTGCTGGAGGTGGTCGGCGTACGTGAGGATGTGTATGTGACCAATACCCTGTTCCGCCTCGACCGGCGCGGCGGCGAGACCTTCCAGCGCGAGGCGCCGAACCCGGCAGGCAGCAAACTGCGTCAGGACGGTGTGTCGTGATCGGGCCTTTGCTGCTGGCGCTGGCGCCACTGCTGCTGGGGGCCGCCATGCTGCTGTTTCGCCTGGGCTTGTACAAGCGCGGCGAGGAGCGCGTCCTGCAGCGTCTGGGGCGCGCCTACCAGACGATTCGAACGGGCAGCGCCCGGCGCGACTGGCTCGACCCATTGCTGCAACGGGCCGGCCTGATCAGCGCTGATGTGCGTCCGCAACGCTGGCTGCTGGCGTGGTGTGGGCTGGTGCTGCTGGCGGTGCTGTTGGCCGGTTGGCTGGCCGGCCTGATGGTGCTGCTCGGTGCGCCGCTGTCGGGCTATCTGTACTTGAGTTGGCGATGCCGTCGGCGCATGCGTCAGCTCGTCGAGCAACTGCCCGGTCTGCTCGACTACAGCGTGCGCAGCCTCAAGGCCGGTCGGACCCTGAGCGATGCGGTGCTCGGCGGCATCGACGGCACGCGTGAACCGTTGCATTCGACCATGGGCCGTGTGCGCCGCAATGTGCAGATGGGCGTGCCATTGGAGGATGCGCTGAGCGAGCTGGCCGAGCTGTACGACCAGGACGAATTGCGCCTGTTCGCCCTGGGCCTGCGCATCAATCAGCGCTATGGCGGCAATGCCAGCGAACTGATGGAAAACCTGATCAAGCTGATCCGCGAACGTGAGCAAGGCGCGCGCCAGCTCAAGGCCATGACCGGCGAAACTCGCGTTACTGCGTGGGTGCTGGGGGCCTTGCCGCTGTTCATGGTCGGCTACTTTCTGACGGTCAACCCCAACTACCTGATGAGCCTTTGGCGCGACAGCAGTGGGCAGTGGCTGCTGCTCCTGGCCTTTGCCCTGCAGGCGGTCGGCTGCCTGGTGTTGTGGCGCATGATGAGGAGTCTTTGACATGGCCCTGCTGATCTGCGCCCTGTGCCTGCTCGTCGTCGCCCTGATGCTGGGGCTGCAGGCCTCGCGCCAGTTGCGTGCGCGCTACCTGGTTACACGGCGCCTGCAAGGGCGCCTGGCTCGCGAGGAACGCTTGGGCGACATGCTCCACTGGCTCGGCAGCAGCCCGCTGGGGCAGCGCTTGCAGACGCTCGATGGGGAAACCCAGGGCCTGCTCGAACGGATCGGCTGGCGTCGCAGTCGCCAACGCGCGCTGTTCGCCGCCGTGCAACTGGGATTGCCGTTGCTGGCCATGGGGCTGGCGTTGCTGCTGCAGCACGCCTTCATCGGCGTCGATGCCCTGCATTGGCTGGTGCTGCCAGTGTGCGCGCTGGTGATCGGCTACCTGTTGCCCAAGCGCCTGTTGGCGCTGGCTGCCACGCGCCGACAACAGCGTATCGCCCAGGAAGTCAGCCTGATGATTCCGCTGCTGCGTATTCTCTTCGAGACGGGGCTGGCCGTGGAGCAGGCGTTGCGTGTGCTCAGCCAGGAGGGGCGGACGCTGGTGCCCGAGATCAGTGAAGAACTGCGCCAGGTGTTGCAACGGGTGGATTCGGGGCTGTCGCTTGGCCCGGAGCTGGAGAAGACTGCGCGGGTGCTGGCAGTGGATGAGTTCGTCGACACCTGCGTGATCCTTCAGCAACTGCTGGTGCAGGGCAGTGGCGGGATGAAGTCGCTGCTGGCGCTCAAGGCGCTGCTCGACGATCGACGCCTCACGCACCTGCAGGAGCGAGTGTCGAAGATGTCGGCAAAGATGTCGGCGGTGATGATGGTATTCCTGTTCCCGGCCTTGCTCATCGTCCTGGCCGGGCCAGGTTTTTCTGCGTTGGCACGGGCCTTGGGGGTCTAGGGTCTGAGTCTAGGGAGAGATGGATGAAAACGATCCTGTTGTTCACCGGCATGCTGCTGCTGGGCGGTTGTGCCGGGCAGTCGGCGCAGGGGCTGGGTGCATTGTTCGGCGGCCCGGGCTGTGGCAAGCCGGATGCCGATCAGCAACTGGCGTTGAACCTGGCGGACGAGATGCTCAATGAGGGGCGCCCGCATGCCAGCCTGGCGCACCTCGAGCAGTTGCCGAACACCCTCGACCAGGTGCGCCTGCGCAAGGCCAGGGTTTCGCGCCTGCTGGGGCGCAGCGAGGCCGAGCCCCTGTACCGCAGTCTGCTGGGTGGCTGCCTGGCGGCCGAGGGCGAGCATGGTCTGGGCCAGCTCGCCTCGGCGCGTGGCGACGATGCCCAGGCCTTGCAGAGCCTGCAGCGCGCCGTGCGCCTCGCGCCCACGGACGAGCGCGTGCGCAACGACCTGGGCGTGGTGTTGATGAACCTGGGGCGTTACGAGCAGGCCCGCTTCGAGTTCCTCACGGCCATCGAGCTGAAGGACGACAACGCTTTGGCGGCGGTAAACCTGGTGACCCTGTCGTTGGTACAGGACAACTGGCAGCAGGCGACCGATCTGGTCGGTCGCCTGCATTTGCGCCCTGAGCAGTTCGCCGATGCCCAGGCCCGGGCCAGGCAGGTGAAATCCACCGGGCGTGGTCCCATTGCGTTGGCCAATGGTGCCGAGGCGGTGGTCAATTGAGCAGGAGGAGGGTGGTCATGTTCAGGTATTTGATGGTGCTTGCCGGGTGTGCTTGCGTTTCAATGGCGATGGCCCAGGAGCCACCTCGCCGGGCAGAGGTGCAGACGGCCACCGAGGCGTTGCTGCGGGTGCAGTCCAGTGGTGAGCAGGCGTCGAACCGGTTGCAGGTGCAAACGGCGCAGGAGCGCGACCAGTCGATGCAGCGCTGGCTGGACACCTACAAGTATGTGATCCCGGATTTCTATCGTTGGACCAAGATGACGTCTTCGAACGACTGAGTGCGATAGCTGCTGGAGCGGCGGTTCGGCGCTCCGACATGTCCCGCGAGCACGGGCGGTGTCTTTTTCGCGGGCAAGTCGGGGCGCCGAACCGCCGCTCCTGCACCTAGTGGGTAGTGAACCGCTGATGCACAGGCGAGGAGCGCGGCGTCAGAGCCAGGGCCAACTGGGTGCGGTTGTGCATATGGGTCAGGCGCAGCACCTGCGACACATAGAGTTTTACCGTGTTCTCGGTGATCCCCAGCTCACAGGCAATCTGGTAGTTGGTCTTGCCCTTGCTGACCAGCTTGGCCACTTCGAGTTGGCGCGGCGAGAGCTTTTCGAACACCGGTGGCAGTTCGCTCTCGAGCTCTTCCCCGTCACCGGCCCGGCGATGGGCACCCTGGCCACGGGCCTTTTCCAGGTCGTGGTAGAGGTCGTCGATGGATTCGGCCAGCTCCTGCAGGCGCTGGTTCAGGCTACCCAGCTCGCGGAAGTTGCGGCGCCGCTCCATCAGCGCAGCTTCCTGGCGGCGCAGGCCTTCGAGCAGCTCTGCCAGGTCCATGGGCTTCTGGTAGTAATCGGAAAACCCTTCGCGCAGCGCGCGAATGACATCCTGCTTGTCGGCGCGGCCGGTCAGCATGATCGCCTCGAACAGCCGCTGCTGCCCGGCGATGTCCTTCAGCGCGCGCATCAACGCGATGCCGTCCTGTTCGGGCATGTGCAGGTCGCACAGCACCAGGCCAATGGACTCGTCCGCGCCGTAGCGCTCGATGGCCTGCGCAGTGGAGTGCGCCGGCACACAGTGATAGCCCGCGCTTTCGAGATATTCGCAAAGCTCTTCGACGATCAACGGCTGATCGTCCACAACCAGTACTTTCACCTCACTAGCAGACTTGTTCACGTTCAACTCCCTGTTCGTACGTGCCCCGCTCCGTTGGCCAGACAGCCTGGCCCTTAAGAAAAGTAGTCGCACTTTGCAATTATGTACAAGGTCTATACACGCCGAATCGACCCACTGGTCATTCATTGGATCCAGATGGCGGTCAGGAGAAACCCGGCCAGCACGTAGGGTGCGAACGGTTGCTTGTCGCCCACCTGTTCGGCCAGGCGCTGCAGGCGCTTCTTCACCTTGGGGTTGGCCAGGGTCCACAGGCGGCGTCGGCCAAGCATCCACACCAGCACTGTCACGCCTGCACCGATGAAGGTGCCGAGCACGTACTGGTGGCTGGTGGCCAGGGCCAGGGCGCCGAGCAGTTTCACATCGCCGGCGCCGAAGCGGCCGAGCATGTAGCCGGGAAGGGTCAACAGCATGACGATGGCCAAGGCCCAGCCCGCATCGCTGGCATCGGCACCTATCCAGCTGTGCCCGGTGGCGAACAGCCAGGCCAGGGCGCAGGCGGCGACACCCAGGGTCAGGGTGTTGGAGATCTGCCGTTCACGGACATCTTGTTCGGTGCACAAGGCAAGCCACATCAGGAGAACAATGCTTTGCATTGGCAATTGGCCATCCCTATTCGTTGAACGGGTTCTATGCTGTCACTCAGGACTTCTAGTCAGGGTAGACGTGAACATGCGAGCAAGCTTGGCAGTACGGCAAAAAGGCGCGGCAGCCATCGAGTTTGTCGCAGTCTTCATGATCTTTTTCGCGGTGTTCTACGGATTGGTCAGCTACAGCCTGCCGATGCTCATGCTGCAGTCGTTCAATCAGGCCAGCAGCGAGGCGGTACGGCGCTGCGTGGCGCTGGACCCGAACAGCGCGACCTATGCCAGCGATGTGCAGAACCTGGCGCGCCAGGTGATCGCCCAGCAACTGAGCTGGATGCCCGCTGCGCTGGACTTTCAGCCCGCCACCGATGCACGGATCGTACTGGCCCCCGGCAACCTGCTGACCGTGACCATCGACTACCCGAAAAACAAACTGACCAATGTCATGCCGGTACTGGTGCTGCCGTTGATCGGCGAAGTGCCGCGGCTGCCCCAGCGCTTGCAGGCCCAAGCGAGCCTGCAACTGTGAGCGGCGTTTTCGATCGCTGGTTGGGTGGCCAGACATCGGTGGCCGAGGCGCCGTTGGCGGTCGGTCTGCAGGTGTGGCTCGACGAGCAGGGTGAGGTGCTGCGCTTGTCTGGCCCGCTGCGTACCCTGTTGGCCATGCCGCCCCAGCATGCCAGACGGGTGCAGGATTACCTGCAGCACCATAGCTGGCTGGTGCTCGAAGGTGATCCCGCCGATTGGCAGGGACAGCCGCTGGATCTGGATTTTCGTACCGTGCACGGCCATGCACTGCACACCCGTGGCTGGCTGCAACGCCAGGCCGAGGGCTGGCTGCTGCAGTTGTTCGATATCGGCGACCTGGTGCGCGCGCACGACTACGAGGGGCAGCGCTTGAGCCTGCAGCGCCTGGCTGGCGACATCGGCCGAGCGGTACGCGACTGCGGCGAGGAGCGCCTGGCGCAGGTGACCGGCGAGCAGTTGCAGCGCCTGGTCGAGTACTGGCAGGCCGATTCGATGCGGCTGATGCTGCTGGAGGCCGGCGTCTGGCGCAGCCATGCCGACAGTGGCGATGACTGGCCCTGGGCCGATGACGGGCAACTGCAGCCGTGGCTTGAAAAGTATGCGCTACGGGGCGAGCTCGATGCGTGCGAGCGTTACGAATTGCAGGTCTTGTGCGGCGGCTTGCCGGTGTCGCTGCTGCCCTATCGGCTGGGGCCTGACATCCAGGCCTGTCTGCTGTGCGTGGCGAGCGGGGCGCCGCCTGTGCACGAGCCGGGAGAGCGGCTCTTGCAGGCGTTGCTGGACCCGTTGCTGGCGCGTCTTCGACAGCGCCAGTTGCAGCGCAGCGACCAGCACCTCGACGCGCTGCAGCGGCAGTTGGGCGCCGGTTGGTGGGAGTGGCCATTGCAGGGGCCGCTGCAGTTGGACCCAGCGTTGGCGGCGAGTTTCGACCTGCCGCGTGAAATCACCGTCGAGCAATGGCTGGCGCGAGTGCACCCGGCGGATCGCGAGGCCGCGCAGCTGGCGCTCGAGCAACTGCGTGAAGGTCGTGCCCTGAGTCTCAGCCTGCGCCTGCAGGAGCACGCCCCGCAGATCAGTCCGCGTTGGCTGCACTGGGTGGGGCAGATGCAGGGTCGCCAGGTCCGCGGTTTTTTACTCGACATCAGTGCGCTCAAGGCTCAGGAGCTGCAGGCTGGCGCCGCCCGTGCACGGCTGGAGAACCTGATCGCCAGCTCGCCGGCCGTGATCTATATCCAGCGCTATGCCGAGGGCGCGCTGCACAGCGAGTTCTTCAGCGCCAGCCTGGCCCCGATGCTGGGCTGGCACAGCGACAGCGAACAGGCTCGTCAGCCGGGGCTGGCAGTGCACCCTGACGACCGCAGCCTGTGGCTGGAGCGCACGCGCACACTGCTGCGCGATGGCCAGGCGCGCTGCCGCTACCGCCTGCGCGACCAGTCGGGTGGCTATCACTGGGTACTCGATGAAGCCCGTCTGCTGCGCGACGACCTCGGCCAGCCCGTGGAGGTGGTCGGGCTGTGGCTGGACGTCAGCGAGGCGACCGAGGCTGCCGAGCGCGTGCGCCACAGCGAGGAGCGTTATCGAGTGCTGGTGGAGGATTCGCCGGCGATGATCTGCCGCTATCGTCCAGATCTCGAACTCCTGTTCGGTAATCGTCCGCTGGCTGACCAGCTGGAGTGTGCGCCGGAGCAACTTGCCGGCATGAACCTTGGCCAGTGGATGTCCGACGCGCAACGCGGTGCGTTCCAGCAGCGCCTGGCAACGTTGACTCCTGAGCAGCCCTTGAGCAGCGCGGAGATCTGTCTGCAACTGCCGGGGCGGGAAAACGCCTGGTGGGTGTGGGCTGACCGCGGCCTGTTCGACGCGCAGGGGCGGCTCCAGGAGATCCAGGCGGTGGGGCGTGACAACACCGAGGTACGACGCAGCCAGCGCCAGTTGCTGCAGGGCGCGAAGATGGCGACGCTCGGTGAGCTGGCGACCGGGCTGGTGCATGAGATCAATCAGCCGCTGAACGTGATGCGCATGGCCGTGGCCAATACCTTGAAGCGTCTGGAGAACGGCGCGGCGGATACCGATTACCTGACCGACAAGCTGCACCGCATCGAGGCCCAGGTAGAGCGGGCGGCGCGGCTGGTGGAGCACATGCGCGTTTATGGCCGTCGCTCTGAACCGGAGCGTCAGGCATTCGTGGCCTGGGACGCGGTGGAAGGTGCGGCCGCGTTGCTGGCCGAGGGGCTTCGGGGCAAGGGTGTTGCCTTGCATATCGTGGCGCCCGAGTCGGCGTTGACGGTGCTGGGGCATCAGGACCAGCTCGAGCAGGTGTTGATCAACCTGATGATCAATGCCCGCGACGCGTTGCTCGAACGCCAAGCCCTGGCGCCGGCCATACGGGTCAGCCAACAGCGGGTCGAGGGGCGCGTCTGCCTGCAGGTCGAGGACAACGCGGGTGGCATCGACCCGCGCCTGCTCGGGCGCATCTTCGAGCCCTTCTTCACCACCAAGCCCGCGGGTGTCGGCACGGGGCTCGGGCTTTCGGTGAGTCATGGCATCGTCGAGGCCATGGGCGGCAGCCTCGAGGTGCGCAACGGCCCGGACGGCGCGTGCTTCTGCATACTGCTGCCGCTCTACAGTGCCAGTTGAGCGCGGCCTGTCGAGCAACTGAGGTTGGCGCCGACTTCGGCGTTGACCAGGTCGACGCCCAGCACTTTCAGCAGCACGTTCAGCAAGGGGTCGAGCAGCGGGCTGAGCAGGCCTTTGATCAGCGGCTCGAGTATCGCCTTGACGCCATCGAGCACCCCACCCACGAGCACCAGCACCTGGCCCAGGCCGCTGTTGTTGGCGGTCGGCCGGTAGGCCTCCAACTGAATGCCCAGCAGGGTGTCGCTGAGGCTGCCGACCACGTTGTCGTTGGCGCTTCTCATGGGTAGATAGGCAGGTTTGAGACCGATGTTCGGCGGTACGCTGTCGGGGGCCTGGAAGGTCAGCGCGCGCTCCTGGGCGCCGCTGCCCAGCACCTTGCTGTCCACCCGCAGGCCGATGCCGCCGCCGACGAAGGGGATGCGCTCCTCGCACTGGCCGAGCGGCAGGATCAACAGCCGGGTGCAGCGCTTGGTGCCGATGTCGATCAGGGGCAGCGCCTTCACCGCAGTGGTGCCGTTGGTGAAGAACTCATCCGGTGAGGCGAACTGGCCCACCGCGATCTTGACCGCCGAGCTCTGGTTGCGGGTGGTCAGGCGCTTGGGTGAGCAACTGAAGGTATCGGGGGCAGCAGGATTGAGGCGGGTACTGGCTTCGGCGACTTCCAGGCCGATGTCCAGGTGCAGCTTGCCGGGCACCAGGACGATATCGCTGACCGTACAGGGCACGCCGAGCAGGCAGAGCACCGATTGCACGGTGGCGGCGAGGTTCAGGCTGAGCAGGTTGTTGATCACGTTGGTCAGCGGTGCGGCGAGGTCGAGCACGGCGTTGACCAGGCCGAAGATGCCATCGAGCAAGGGCAGGTCGAGGGAGATCATCGCCCGCACCTGGGCAGTGTGCACACGCAGTTCGTCGGTACGCGGGTCTCCGACAGAGGAGATCTGCTGCGGCTCGATGACCTTCAGGCGAACCCGTCCGTTGACCAGGCCGAGCACGTTGAGCGGCAGGTCGACGTTGGCGGCGCTTTCGCTGGCGGCCAGTTGGATCACCCCTTGCACCAGTTGCAGCAACTGGATGCTGGCATCCAGGCCGGCCTGGGCGGTGCCGTTCTGGATGTCGAGGATATCGCCCAGGCGCACCAGCGTGCTGTTGCCGGCCCCCAGGGCGACCTTGCCCAGGTTGGTCACCACCTCCAGCGCCGCACCGCTTTGTTGCAACACCTTGACCGCTGCCTGCAGCAGTTGGGTGGCGGTGGCGTTGGCGTTGAGCAACTGCTTGTAGTCGCCGGCCGTGAGATTGAGGTCGACTGCCAGTTGATCGAGATAGCTGAGCAACTTGATGTCGGTGGCGGCGATGCCTTTCCAGCCGGCGAGGTCCAGCTGCACACCACCACCGAGGGCGCCGAGCAGGGCGTTGAGCAGTGCCGACTGGCGCGAATCAACCGTGGCCAGGGTGGTGCGGATGCTGAGCATCGCCTGCGGCGGCAGTGGCGCCGAGGCGACAGCGTGGGCCTGCAGGGTGGTGGTCAGCGGCACGCTGTTGCCCTGGACCAGGGCATACACCCCCGCCGCGACGCTGGTGGTGACGGTGTTGCTGACATCGACCCGGATCGCTTCGTTGCGGTTGTCGTCGCGGGTAAAGCTGCGCAGGCTGTTGGCGCCGGTCTGCATGTAGCCGCAACTGGCCTGCAGCGGGTTGCCGGGGGCGTGCCCGTTGCGGGTGGCGGCATTGCGGGCGATGGCATTGGCCTGTGGGCCGGTGCCGATGCACACGGCGAACTGCCCGGCGGCTTCCAGTGCAGCCATGTCGGCGATGCGCTGCAGCTTGCGTTGTTCGAGGTAGAGCCGCCCACTGTCGATTGCCAGCAACAGGAACAGCAGGGCCATACCGAGGGTGATCACGGCCATCAGGCCGATCGCGCCGCGTTGGCGCGCAGCGGAAGAGGAAACCACGGGCACTCCTTTGCAGGCCGAAGGCCAGGCATCGCGATTGCGATTACAGGAGTGTAGTCAGGGTGATGGCATCTTGCCTTTTCTCAGCCTTCACGCCGCCCGGTTGTAGGAGCGGGCTTGCCTGCGAAAAAAACACCGCGCTGCCTGGCACGGGCTACGCCCGTGTTCGCGGGACCAGCCCGGTCCCACAGGGATTGGGCTGTTTTTTAGATTTTGAGCAAGACAGTTGCTCCTACAGATAGGGCGTCGGGTCTCAACGCGGTGGGTAGTTGCTCATCACCTGGGTCACTGTCTTCTGGATCGCGGCATTGCGCTCCTGCGGGCTTGGCGGGTAACTGTTCATGATCTGCTCGGCACTGCCGCGCCAGACCAACTTGCCGTCACGGCCATCGAACAGGTCGACCTGGATGGTCGCCACCTTGTAGTCGACGCTACGGGTCTCGTTGTACATCGGCCCACCCCAGTAACCGCCCCAGTAGCCACCCCAGGCCCCGCCATAGTTGGTGGTGACCTGCTGCTGGCGGTCTTCGACGATCAGGTAGGCGCGCACTTTCACATCGGGCCGGGCGCTGCCTTGTGCCGGACGCAGGCCGCGCTGGTCGAGCTGGTCGGCCACGGCCTGGCGGATGCGCTGCTCGGTGAGATCGCTCTTGATCCGCGGATCGTCCGGGCGGTATTGCAGGGCCGGCTCCTGCCAGGCCCAGCTGCGGTAGGCGGCGAAGTCACGGCTGGCATCGAAATCCTGGGTGACGTTGTTGCTGGAGCAGGCGGCGACCAGCAGCGCGAAGGACAGCAGAACGAGGCGGCGCAACATGATGATTCTCCTGACGCGTTAACTGGGAGGGTAGCCACTGAGGGCCTTGCGCACCGACTCGCGCAAGGCGTTTTCACGGTCGCGCGGCGAGCCTTTTTCGCTGCCGCTTTCGGCGCTGGCACTCCACACCGGCTGGCCGTTGCGGGCATCGAACAGGTCGATGCGCACCACCATCACCTCGACTTCGTAGGTGCGCACGATCGGTACGCTGCCGTAGGCACCATAGCCGTTGCGGTAGCCGCCATAGCCGATGCCGCCGTAGGGGGCGGGGCCGTAGTAGGGATCGTAGTCGTAATCGCGGACCTGGCGCAGGCGACGTTCCAGACGCAGGTTCGCGCTGACCAGCAGATCGCCGCTGGCGCCGCGTGCCGGGCGCAGGCCATGCTGGTCGAGCGCACCGCTGATGGCATCGGCCAGTTGTGCGGGATCGGCATTGGCACTGCCGCTGGGTAACTGGCCGTTGCGCCAGCTCCAGCTGCGATAGCGCCCATAGTCGCGTGGCGCGGCCGGGTAGGCGCTGGCATCGAAGGTGGTCGCAGCCTGGGGCGGTGCCGGTGGCAGTGGCCGGGAACTGGCGACATAGGGATTGCTGCTCTGGCACGCCGCCAGGGCGAAGGGAAGCAAGGCCAGGCACAACAGACGGTACGGCATGTATTCCTCCCGGCAGACGAGATCAGCGTGGGCGACAGGTCCAGTGCAGGTAACGGCCGAGCCCGGCGAAGCTCGGATGACGGCGGTGGGCCAATTCCATTTCCAGCAGGTCGAGCAGCTCGGCCTTGTCCTGGAATTCCTTGGGCATGTAATCGTGGAAAACCCTGACCCCACTCTCGCTTTCGACCTGCCACATGGGTTCAAGTTGCGCGCGCAGTTCTCGCGGATCAAGAGGTTTTTGCGGGGTGAGACTCTGTTTTTCGCCGGCCAGGCGGTCGCTGCGCAGCTTGCGGAAGTGACCCTTGAGTAAGTTGCGGTAGACCAGCGCATCGCGGTTGTAGAACGCCAGCGACAGCCAGCCGCCCGGTGTGGTCAGCTGGTGCAGCACCGGCAGGATACTGTGTGGTTCGGCCAGCCATTCGAGCACGGCGTGGCACAGCACCACATCGAAGGGCTCGGTGAGCTGACCGAGCAGGTCCTGCCAGGGCGCCTGGATGAAGGTGGCGGGTTGGTTGGCCTCGGCGAAGCGCGCGCGGGCGCCGTCGAGCATCGGCGCGGCGGGCTCGGCCAGGGTCACCTGGTGCCCCCGCTGTGCCAGCCACAGCGCCATGTGGCCCAGGCCCGCGCCGATGTCGAGGATGCGCAGGGGGCGGTCGGGCAGGCTTCCGGCGAGGTCCGCCTGCAGCACCGCCAGGCGGATCGCGCCTTTGGCACCGCCGTAGATCTTCTCGGCGAAGCGGCTGGCCAGCTCATCGAAATGACGGTCGTTCATCGGGCGAAGCGCCTCTCGCTGTCGGCGAGCTTGGCCCGCACCACGGTTTCCATGTCCAGCCCCAGCTCGCTGCACAGCAGCAACAGATAGAGCACCACATCGCCGACTTCCTGGCCGGCGTGGGCGAGCTGCTCGGGAGCGAGCTGGCGTGACTGGTCTTCACTCAGCCACTGGAAGATTTCCACCAGCTCGGCCATCTCGACGCTGGCGGCCATGGCCAGGTTCTTCGGGCTGTGGAAGCCGCGCCAGTCGTTGTTGTCGCGGATCCGGTGCAGGCGGTCGGTCAGTTCTTGCAGGTTCATCGAGGGCTCTCCTTCTGGCGCATAGCTTCGGGGGCGCCAGGGAGCAAATCAAGTGAATTGCAGGCCATTGTTGGAGCCGAGGGAGCGGCCCTGGCGCGCGCTTGATCGGTTACAGGGCGCTCCATTTGCCGGTCATGTGCAGCAGGCCCCCGTGCCCGGTCAGATTCAGTTGCCCTTGCGGCCCAGCGGTAGTCGCGCCGAGCACCACCTCCGAGGGCAGGCGCACCGGCTTGTGGAAGTCCACCGCGAACTCATAGCCCGCCACCGGCAGGTGCCCGCGCAGTGCCGCCAGCGCCATGGCCTTGTTCCACATGCCGTGGGCGATGGCCTTGGGGAAACCGAACAGCCGGGCACTCGCCGCGCTCAGGTGGATGGGGTTGTAGTCGCCGCACACCTTGGCGTAGCGGCGGCCGATATCGCTGTCGGCATACCAGCGCGTCACTTCCGGCGTTTCGATGGCTGGCTCGTCGTTGTCCTCGTGCGTTTCGCCTTCGAGCTTCAGCCCCCGCACCAGCATGCGGCTGGTTTCGCGCCAGAGCAGACCCAGCCCGTCCTGGGCCTCGGTGACCAGGTCGAAGGTGCCACCCTTGGGATGTGCCTGCAGGTTGTCGGCATGCACGGCAAAACGCAGGCCTTCGATGGCGCCCAACGGGCGCAGCACCTGGATCTCGTTGTGCAGGTGCACCAGCCCGAGCAGGGGGAAGGGAAAGTCGCTGGCGGTCAGCAGTTGCAACTGCAGGTTGAACGCGATCACGTGCGGATAGGTGGGCGGCAGGCGACCATCGTCGCTGAAGTGGCACAGGCGACGATAAGCCGCAAGGTTTGTCGGGTCGACCCGCAAAAAACAACGCAGGCCACCTGTGGGCAGGCGGTCGCCACTGATCTTGCGCTTGCCGAGCGCTCGCAGGTAAAGCCGGGTGCGAGTATCGGGGGTGTGCAGGTCCTGCCATGTCCGGTTCATGTTCATGCCCCCATCAGTGCTTGCCCGCAGACGCGCAGGTACTGGCCGCTGACCGCACCAGTGCCGGGCTGGGCGAGCCAGGCGACAGCCTCGGCGACGTCTTGTGGGCGTCCGCCCTGGCCCAGCGAACTCAGGCGACGGCCAGCCTCGCGCAGACCCATGGGCATGGCGGCGGTCATGTGGGTTTCGATGAAGCCGGGTGCCACTGCGTTGATGCTGATGCCGTGCGCACCGAGTTCAGGCGCCCATGCCTGGGCGAAACCGATCAGGCCGGCCTTGCTCGCGGCGTAGTTGGCCTGGCCCCGGTTACCGGCGATGCCACTGACCGAGGCGAGCAGCACGATGCGCGCGTTGTCGTGCAACTGGCCGGCGTCAAGCAGGGCCTGGGTCAGCACCTGGGGAGCCTTGAGGTTCACTGCCATGACCGCGTCCCAGTATTCCGGGGTCATGTTGGCGAGGGTCTTGTCGCGGGTAATGCCGGCGTTGTGCACCACGATGTCGATGCCCTCAGGTAACCCTTCGAGCAGTTTGGCCGAGGCATCGCTGGCGCAAATGTCCAGGGCCAGGGCGTGGCCGCCGATACGTGCGGCGAGGGCATCGAGGTCCTTCTGCGCGGGCGGCACGTCCAGCAGGATCACCTCGGCGCCGTCACGGGCGAGGGTTTCGGCG
This sequence comes from Pseudomonas putida, assembly GCF_001636055.1. Taxonomy (NCBI): domain Bacteria; kingdom Pseudomonadati; phylum Pseudomonadota; class Gammaproteobacteria; order Pseudomonadales; family Pseudomonadaceae; genus Pseudomonas; species Pseudomonas putida. The sequence continues at coordinate 5,516,683 of NZ_CP011789.1, read as the reverse complement.
ATGGATGCACCAATGCCGCGGGCAGCCCCGGTGACCAATGCGCGTTTGCCTGCCAGCGGTCGCGTCCAGTCCTGCACCTGGCTTGCACAGGCTTCAAGACGTAGCACCTGGCCGGAAATGAACGCGCTCTTGGGTGAAAGGAAGAACCGCAGCGCGCCTTCGAGCTGATCCTCCGCGCCGGACGCGACATATAGCAGTTGCGCCGTTGCGCCGTTGCGCAGCTCCTTGGCCAGCGAGCGGCTGAAGCCTTCGAGGGCGCGCTGGGCGACGCTGGCCTGGGGCGCTTCGACCTGCTCAGGGGGGCGCCCGAGGATCACCACGTGGGCACAGGGTGCCAGGCTGCGCAGCAGCGGCTGGAAGAATTCGCGCAACTGCCGAAGCTCATCGCTGTCGGACAGATGACTGGCATCGAACACCACTGCCTTGAGTTTCGGGCCGAGCCCGGCGACCCAGGCGGGAGCCTTGAGGTCTTCGCCGGCGAAGCTGTAGCGCTCGTCGGTGAGTGCCGGGGCGATGGCTTCGACCTTGCGCACCAGCGGCCCGCCGCCCAGCACCAGCGCGCCTTCGATCGGGCGCAGGCGTCCGGCCTGCCAGCGCTCCAGCGGCGCCGGGCGCGGCAGGCCGAGGGCGTCGACCAGGCGGCGGCCGAGGTTGGAGTTGGCAAAGCCGAGATAGCGGTCACTCATGGTGCGGGTCTCCCTGAAGGCAAGCATGCAAGTGTGGACCATGTTTGTGGCAAGGTCGTTCGAATGCGGCAAAAACGCCTAGGCTGTAGCCAACCTAGCCGAAGTGACAGGACTTGAGCCCGTCATCCAATCGGATCAAATTGTTTCAGGAGGAATCAGCGCATGCATTCACCTCGACGGGTCGCGATCCTGGGGGGCAACCGTATTCCCTTCGCCCGCTCCAATGGCGCCTACGCCACTGCCAGCAACCAGGCGATGCTGACTGCCACTCTCGAAGGCCTGGTGGAGCGTTACCGCCTGCATGGCCAGCGCCTGGGCGAGGTGGTGGCGGGGGCGGTGCTCAAGCATTCGCGGGACATGAACCTGACCCGCGAGTGTGTGCTCGGTTCACGCCTGTCGCCGCAAACCCCTGCCTACGATATCCAGCAAGCCTGTGGCACGGGCCTTGAGGCGGCGCTGCTGGTGGCCAACAAGATCGCTCTAGGGCAGATCGACAGTGGTATTGCTGGCGGCGTGGATACCACCTCGGACGCGCCGATCGCCATCAATGAAGGGCTGCGCCGAGTCTTGCTGCAGGCGAACCGGGGCAAGCAGTTGAGCGAGCGCCTGAAGCCCTTCCTGAAGGTGCGTCCGAGCTTCCTGAAACCTGAGTTTCCACGCAACGGCGAGCCACGCACTGGGCTGTCGATGGGCGAGCACTGCGAGCGCATGGCGCAGACCTGGCAGATCGGCCGTGCCGAACAGGACGAACTGGCACTGCTCAGTCATCGCCATCTGGCTGCGTCCTACACCGAAGGCTGGCACGACGACCTGCTCACGCCCTACCTCGGCCTGACCCGCGACAATAACCTGCGCCCGGACCTCACCCCTGAGCAGTTGACCAAGCTCAGACCGGTGTTCGACAAGGGCGCTCAAGGCACCCTGACTGCCGGAAACTCCACGCCGCTGACCGATGGCGCCTCGCTGGTGTTGCTTAGCAGCGAGGCCTGGGCCGAGGCGCGCGGGTTGCCCGTACTCGCCTATCTAGTCGATGGCGAGACCGCGGCGGTGGACTTCGTCAAAGGCCAGGAGGGGCTGCTGATGGCGCCGGTTCATGCCGTGCCGCGGCTGCTGGCGCGCAATGGCCTGAGCCTGCAGGACTTCGACTACTACGAAATCCACGAGGCCTTCGCGGCCCAGGTGCTGTGCACGCTCAAGGCCTGGGAGGACGAGCGCTACTGTCGCGAGACACTGGGGCTGGAGGGCGCGCTAGGCTCGATTGATCGCAGCAAACTCAACGTCAAGGGCAGCTCGCTTGCGGCAGGGCACCCGTTCGCCGCCACCGGCGGGCGCATTCTGGCCAACATGGCCAAGCTGCTGGCCACGGCGGGCAAGGGGCGCGGTTTGATCTCGATCTGCGCGGCGAGCGGGCAGGGGGTGACCGCGATCGTCGAGCGTTGAGGTGTTAACCTTGTCGGACCCACGACAATAAACAGTGCCATGCAGACCCTCGGACAGATTTCCGCCCCCCGCGCCATCCCCGACCTCGAGCAACTGCCCAGGCCACTCTACGCCCGTGCCGAAAGCCTCGGCGCGGGTTCCTGGACCACCCGCCACCGGCACGATTGGGTGCAGTTTTCCTACGCGATCAGCGGTGTGCTGGGGGTCTACACCAGCGGTGGCAGCTACTTCGCGCCACCGCAGTGGGGGGTATGGATCCCGGCCGGTCTCGAACACGAAGTGGTGACCTCGATGCAGGCCGAGATGCGCAGCCTGTATGTGCGTCGCGATGCCTGTACCTGGGCTGCCGACGAATGCCGGGTACTCGAAGTGACTCCGCTGGCGCGGGAGCTGATCAAGCAGTTCTGCCAGATGCCCGCGTCGTATCCCGAAGGCGACAGCGCCGAGGCGCGCCTGGTAGCCGTCTTGCTCGACCAGTTGCAGGCGTTGCCGCAGGTGGGGTTTTCGCTGCCGCTGCCGCGCCATGCCGGGTTGCTCGCACTGTGCAATCAGTTGATTGCCGCGCCAGACCAGGCACAGACCCTGCAGCAATGGGCGCTGCAGTTGGGCTGCTCGGAGAAGACCCTGATGCGCCTGTTCCAGCGCGAAACGGGGCTGAGCTTCCGTAACTGGCGCCAGCGCATGCGGCTGTTGTCATCGCTGGCGTTGCTGGAGGCGGGGGAGAGCGTGACCGATGCAGCACTAGGCTGCGGGTATGACTCGACATCGGCCTATATCGCGGCGTTCAAGCAACTGTTCGGTGCGACGCCTGGGGAGCTTCGTTTCTAGCGACGACCGACCAAGTCTTACCCGGCGTTACTTCGAACGGTTAATGCGAACAACTCGCTTCTCACGTTCAATACGGAACTGTCTGACCGATCTTCCTTTTGCTCCAACGTAACGTCCGCCTCTCGAGCCAATATCCTGAGAGGCATTTCCATGACTGGATCACTGATTTTACTGCGGCGCCATCCGCTGGCGGCAACCCTGACGTTCACCTTGGGCGCAAGTCTGGCTGCCAATGCCGCGGACTTGGGGCCTGGCGAGTTTGCGCTGGTCTCCCCTGGAGACCCTGTCGAGGATTGGCACCTGGGCAGCGGAGCGCGTCTTGACGTGCGCCCGGGCGCCGAGACCGGGCGTATCACTGGATTCGACGGCGGTCAGGTCAACGTCGAGGGAGCCAAGGTGAGTTCGACCGACAGGGCTGCAATCAGCATCGTGGACGGTGCGGTCAACCTGACCAATGCCACGGTAGTCAGCACCGGCTCCATCGGTATGGCCCTTGGAACGATGGGCGATGACACTTTGACGTCTACGGCAATCTTGAGCGGCAGCAGTGTGCGCGGTGCCACCACTGGGGTGGAGTTGGACTCGGCTGATCTGCACGCGCGCAGTTCGCGCATCCACGGTGACAGAGCAGGTGTGGTACTCAAGGGCGGAACACTTGCGTTGCATGAAGGGACCGTGGTGTCGGGGGGCGTCGGCATGGAAGTCGGTACACCGGAGTTCTGGCAAAAGGATCTGCCCAATCAGGTCGTTGTTCAAGCCAGTCTGATCGAGGGGCAGCAGGGTAGTGCGGTAGTGGTTCGTGACGCACAGGTGGACATCCGGGTGGCCGACGGAGGCCAACTCAAAGGCGCCAACGGCGTGCTGCTTGAGGTCATCAAGGGCGGCGAGGCCTTGCTTCACGTGAGCAACAGTCGCCTGGAAGGCGACATCCGCGTCGAGCAGGGTGCCAGTGCTGATATCACCCTGGACAATGCGGCGCAGTTACGAGGCCAGCTACATAATGTCCAGCAGTTGCAGATTGGCGCGCAGTCCAGGTGGGAGACGGTAGCGGACGCTCAGGTCGGCGCTCTCGACTTGCGCCAGGGTTCGGTAGTCGTGCAGTCAGGCAGTATTTTGCGAGCCGACACCTTGCAAGGAGAGGGTACGTTCTGGCTCGACCATAGCCGCTTGCAGATAGACAGTCATGCCAGCGGCAGCTTTGCCTTGCACCTGGCAAGTTCTGGCCATGAGCCACAGGGGCCGGTGGTCGGAATCGGCAGTGGTGATGCGACGTTCGATCTGGCATCCGGCCCGGTCGATGCAGGGGCCTTTGCTCACGAGTTGGTCCGCGAAGGTGACCAGTGGAGTTTACGGCCACAGGTCGACATGCGGGGCAAGGCGAGACTGAGCAATGCCGGTGAGACGGCGATGGCGTTCGACAGTTCGCTTGAAGCCGCGTCGCAGGTCGAGTCCCGATGGGTTGTCGGACGCATCGAAAAACTGCGGACCAATGGTGGTTCAGCCGGGTTGTGGATGCATACCGGCACGACCGGCTTTGATGTCGACAGTGCAGTCGGCACCCGCTACACCCAGCGCGTTGGTGGCTTTGCCCTGGGCGCTGATACTTTGCTCGATGATACTTGGCGGGTCGGTGCGGCAGTGGGGCTCAGTCATTCGGCGATTGGCCTGCAGCGCGGCTCATCTGCAACACTGAACAGTTACTTCTCCGCGTTGTATGCCGGTTGGGGCGACAACTCCGGTTACTACGCCGATGCTGCGCTCAAGCTCAACCTGTTCGATGGCACCCTCGATGCCCGGGCTCACGATGGACGCAGGGTGTCCGGCAATCGCCGTCAGGGGGGGTATGGGCTCACGCTGGAGACTGGTCGTCGCTTGAGCCTTGATCAAGGTTGGTATGTGCAGCCTTTTGTACAACTGAGTGCCGCGATCGTGCAGGGACAGCGCAGCAGCTTGAGTAATGGGCTTGAGGTCGAGTCATCCAACCAACACCTGAACATGGGGGCGCTCGGTATCAAGGGGGGGCGCGTCATCGTCTTGAACAATGGTCTGGAACTGTCGACTCATGGCCGCATCTCGGTGATGGACAACCTGGGTGGCACGCGCAGGGTCAGCCTCAACGGTCATGAACTCGACAACAGGTTCAGCAGCGGGCGCACCGAGATGGCATTGGGCGTATCGTCCGAGGTGCTGTCAGGCTGGACAATCAGCACGGAGGTTGAGGCGGCCCGCGGGCGCAATGTTGATCAGCGTTATGGGATCAACCTCGGCCTGAGCCACTCGTTCTGAGTGAGGCGCGCCACACCGAGGGTTGCGGTGTGGCGCGTGAACGTCAGGTCCTGAACCGCCGCACCAACGCATCCAGCTCGTTGGACAACCCTTCCAGGCTCTGGGAGTCCTGCCGCGCCGCTTGCGCAAGCTCGGCCACCAACTGCGCATCGCCGTGAATCTGGCTGATATGCCGATTGATGTCCTCGGCCACCTGGTGCTGCTCTTCGGCGGCGGTGGCGATCTGGGTGTTCATGTCACGGATGATGTCTACCGACTCGCGGATCTGCCCGAAGCTGTCGCGCGCCAGGCCGATGCGGTTGACCGACTGCTGCGACACCTCAAGGCTGGCATGCATCTGCTCGGCCACTTCGGCGGTACGGTTGGCGAGGTTGCCCAGCAGCCCGTCGATCTCGGCGGTGGAGTCGGCGGTGCGCTTGGCCAGGGCGCGGACTTCGTCGGCTACCACGGCAAAGCCACGGCCCTGCTCTCCGGCGCGGGCCGCTTCGATGGCGGCGTTGAGGGCCAGAAGGTTGGTCTGCTCGGCGATCGAGCGGATGGTGCCGAGAATCGACTGGATCGCGTTGCTGTCGCGCTCCAGTTGCTGGATCGACTGCGCCGATTGCTCGATCTCCTGGCTCAGGCGGTCGACGCTCTGTACGGCCGCATCTATCTGCTGTTGCCCTTCGCGTGCCTGTTGCTGACCGCTGTCGGCCGACTGCGCAGCCTGGCTGCAGGAGCGCGCCACTTCGTTGGCGGTGGCGACCATTTCATGGAAGGCGGTGGACACCATGTCCACCGCCTCGCGCTGACGGCCGGCGGCTTCGGCCATGTCGCCGGACACCCGGGTGGAGCTGGCCGAGGTGCTGAGGATCTTGCCGGCGGCGCCGCCGATATGCTGGATCAGGCTGCGAATCGCCCCCAGGAACTGGTTGAACCAGTTGGCCAGTTGCGCGGTTTCGTCGCTGCCTCGCACTTCGAGATTACGGGTCAGGTCGCCTTCGCCCTGGGCGATGTCTTCCAGGCCGCTGGTGACGCTGTTGATCGGCCGGACGATGAGCTTGGCGAAGGCAGCGCCAGCCACGGCGAAGACTGCCGCCAGCACCAGTGCGAGGGTGCCGATCAGCCAGGTCAGGCGGGTGGTGGTCTGCATCACCTCGTCCTGGCGGATCAGGCCGATGAAAGTCCAGCCCAGGCGCTCGTCGGGGTAGATGTTGGCCATGTAGCGCTCGCCGTCGAGTGTCACTTCGGCCAGGCCCTTGCCGGCCTTGGCCAGCTCGGCGTAGCCGCCGCCGAAGCTGTCCAGCTGCTTGAAGTTGTGGCTGGCGTCTCGCGGGTCGACCATGACGTTGCCGTTGTTCTCCATCAGGATCAGGTAGCCGCTGTCACCCAGCTTGATCTGCTTGACGATCTCGGTCAGCCCCTTGAGCGAGACGTCGATGTTGACCACGCCGCCCGGGCTACCGAGCTGGTTGGCCACGGTGCGCACGGTGCTGACCAGCACGGCGTCGTCGCCGGCCCAGTAGTAGGGCGCGGTGCGCAGGGTCTTGCCGGGGCTGGCCATGGCGGCCTGGTACCAGGGGCGGGTGCGTGGGTCGTAGCTGGCCATCTTCGGATCGCCCGGCCAGAACGCGTAGCCGCCGTCTTTCACGCCGTATGACACGTACGCGTAGTCGGGGTGGCTCTGGGCCAGGCGGGTGAACTGGTCGTACAGCGCCTTGTCCTGCTCGCCCAGGGGAATCTGCGCGGCGTCGGCGGCAATGTACTTCTTGAGATTGTCGGCGCTGGCGGTGACCAAGGGCTGGCTGGCGAGGTACTCGACGTTCTGTGCAATGCCCTGGAAGAAGATGTTCATCGCGTTGCCGACCTGGCGGATCTCCCGGCTGCTGCCATCCAGGAAGTCGTCCTGCGCTTCTTCACGCAGGTTCAGTACCACTACGGTGGCGACCAGAACGATGGGCAGGCCGGCAATGACGGCGAAGGCCCAGGTCAATTTTTGCTTGATGTTCATCCACGCTCCCGGATTTTTTCTTGTCGACGCATGAAACTGGTATACAGGGCATCGGCAGGGCGCAGGAATTTCTGAGTGAAACTCCCGTATTTATTGGATGAAACTTGAAATTGAGGTCGGTTCGGCCAGGGATGGCTAATATGGCATACCAAAATACTGCCGCGGGCCGTCAGGCAGCCCCCGGCAGCGCTCAGTGGCAGCATTCACCTTCGTTCGCCAGGTCCCTGAGAATCGGGCAGTCGGGGCGATCATCGCCCTGGCAGTGGGCGACCAGCTCGCTCAAGGTATCGCGCAGGCTCACCATCTCCTCGATCCGCCGGTTCAGTTCGTCGATATGCTGTGTCGCCAGCGCCTTGACGTCGGCGCTGGCGCGCTGGCGGTCCTGCCAGAGTGTCAGCAGCCGGGACACTTCTTCCAGGGAAAACCCCAGGTCGCGCGAGCGCTTGATGAACGCCAGGCTGTGCAGGTCTTCCTGCTGGTACAGCCGATAGCCGCTGTCGCTGCGCAGCGCCGGCTTGAGCAGTCCGATGGACTCGTAGTAGCGGATCATCTTGGCGCTGAGCCCGCTGCGCCGGGCGGCTTGGCCGATGTTCATGGCGTCTCCTTCGAAGCGATGCCGGTGGGCTTCCAGGTCTTGAGCCACAAGGCGTTGCTCACCACGCTGACGCTGGAGAGCGCCATGGCCGCGCCAGCCAGAACCGGGTTGAGGAAGCCAAAGGCGGCAAGCGGGATACCGATCAGGTTGTAGATGAACGCCCAGAACAGATTCTGACGGATCTTGGCGTAGGTCTTGTTGCTGATTTCCAGGGCTGCAGGTACCAGGCGAGGGTCGCCGCGCATCAGGGTGATGCCGGCGGCTTGCATTGCTACGTCCGTGCCGCCTCCCATGGCGATGCCGATATCGGCGGCGGCCAGGGCCGGGGCATCGTTGATGCCGTCGCCGACCATGGCCACCACGGCGTTCTGCTTGAGTGCGTTGACGGTGGCCGCTTTGTCGGCTGGCAAGACTTCGGCGTGCACATCGTCGATGCCCAGCGCCTCGGCGACCACCTTGGCGCTGCCGCGGTTGTCGCCGGTCAACAGGTGACTGCTGATGCCCTGTGAGCGCAGTGCCGCGATCGCCTGCTCGGCGCCGGGCTTGAGGCTGTCACCAAAGGCGAACAACCCGAGCACGCGGGCATGCGGTGCGCGCTCGATCAACCACGACAACGTGCGACCTTCGGCTTCCCAGGCCTGGGCCTTATCGAGCAGGGCGCCGGGCTCGAGGCCGCTTTCGTCGAGCAGGCGTCGGTTGCCCAGGGCCAATACCCGGCCTTCGACCGTACCGGCGATGCCGCGCCCGGTGAGCGACTGGCTATCGCTTACCAGGGGAATCTCCAGCCCTTGCTCAGCGCCACCATCCAGCACGGCCTTGGCCAGCGGATGCTCGCTGCCGCGTTGCAGGGCTCCGGCCAGGCGCAGCAGGTCGTGTGTATCGCCGACGGCGGCTTCGCTGTGGACGATGCGGGGGCTGCCGGAGGTCAGGGTGCCGGTCTTGTCGAAGACCACGCGATTGACCGCATGGGCTCGCTCCAATGCTTCGGCGTCCTTGATCAGGATGCCATGGCTGGCTGCCACACCGGTGCCGGCCATGATCGCCGCTGGTGTGGCCAGGCCCAGAGCGCAAGGGCAGGCGATCACCAGCACCGCCACGGCGTTGATCAGTGCGCTTTCCAGCGGTGCGCCGGCCAGCCACCAGGCGACCAGGGTGATCAAAGCCAGCACCAGCACTGCCGGGACGAACACTTGGCTGACCCGGTCGACCAGCTTCTGGATCGGTGCCTTGGCGGCCTGGGCGTCTTCGACCAGGCGAATGATCCGCGCAAGTACGGTTTCGGTGCCCAGGGCCAGGGTGCGCACCAGCAGGCGTCCTTCACCGTTGATCGCACCGCCGGTGACCTTGTCGCCGGGCTGTTTGGGCACTGGCAGGCTTTCGCCGCTGATCAGCGCTTCGTCGGCGTGACTGCTGCCTTCGATCACCTCGCCGTCGACCGGGAAGCGCTCGCCGGGCTTGACCAGCACCAGATCGTCCAGGCGCAACTGGCTGATCGCTACGTCTTCTTCGCGGCCTTCGACCACGCGCAATGCGCGTTCGGGGCGCAGGGCTTCCAGGGCGCGAATGGCACTGGCGGTCTGGCGCTTGGCACGGCTTTCCAGGTATTTGCCCAGCAATACCAGGGCGATTACCACGGCCGAGGCTTCGAAATAGAGGTGAGGCTCCATGCCCACATGGGCCTGCGACCATTCATACAGGCTCAGGCCATAGCCAGCGCTGGTGCCGAGCGCCACCAGCAGGTCCATGTTGCCTGCGCCGGCACGCACGGCTTTCCAGGCGGCCTTGTAGAAGCGTGCGCCGAGGATGAACTGCACCGGTGTCGCCAGTACGAACTGAGCCCAGGCCGGCAGCATCCAATGCAAGCCGAACGGCTGCACCAGCATTGGCAGTACCAGGGGCAAGGCCAGCAGCAGGGCGGCGATCACCGCGAGGCGTTCGTTGCGCAGGCGTCGCTGCGCGTCATGGCGATCGTCCTGGGCGGTACGTGGCAGGCTGGCGCTGTAGCCGGCCTTTTCCACGGCGCCGATCAAGGCGTCGTCGCTGACGCCCTCGAGTACCCTGAGGTGGGCGCGTTCGCTCGCCAGGTTCACGCTGACCTGCTCGACGCCGGACACCTTGCCCAGGGCGCGCTCTACGCGGCCGACACAGCTGGCGCAGGTCATGCCGCCCACCTGAAGTTCAAGGGTGCGGCTCGGCACGCTGTAGCCGGCCTTGCGCACGGCCTCGAGCAGGTCCGGCAGGCTTTCGGCCGGAGCCTGGACCCTGGCCTGTTCGGTGGCAAGGTTGACGCTGACCTGTTCGGCGCCGTTGACCTTACGCAGCGCGCGCTCGACGCGGCCGACGCAACTGGCGCAGGTCATGCCGCTGATCGGCAGGTCGAAGGTAGTTGATGCGGACATGGGCTTTCCTCCGTGATCGAGCCTGCAGCATCAAGCTTGCCATGTTGGTAAGGTCAATACCCCAGGCCGGCTCGCTTCAATTCCAGTCCATTCTGGCCCACGGCGATCCGGTATTTGTTGATCTGGCCCGCTTGCAGGTTGAGGCGGGTGCTGCGCTGGTCTTCGACGCCGGGTGCACAACCGGGCACCTGCCCGGGCAGCAGGCGCAGGCGCACGTCCACCGGTCCAGGCGGCAGGTTGAACGAGGTCGATTGTTCCTGGAACACACGGCCGGAAAGCTGGTCGTTGAGATACACACCGATTTCGCAGCTGGTGGCCACTTCCAGGCGTTCCCGGGAAATGATCAGCACGCTGTAGTCCGAATTGCCCTCGGCGCTGACCGGTGGCACGACGGCCACGGCACTCAGCAGCCCGACGAGGCCCAATGCTGCCCTGATCATGAAACTTCTCCTGGTTGGCGAGTCGTCAAAAGCGCAGCTTGGCCGAGCCGCTCGCGGATTTCCAGCCCGGCCGTTTTGTGCAGAACTTGACCTTGCCATGATGGCAAGCTTGAAACTCTCCGCAAAACCCAGATGGAGGTAGTTCCAATGCAAGTCTTCAATGTGCAGGGCATGAGCTGCGGTCATTGCGTCAAGGCAGTGACCCGTGCGGTTCAGGAGCAGGATGCGACGGCGCAGGTGGAGGTCGACCTGGGCGCCAGACAGGTGCGGGTGCAGAGCCAGCTCGGGGCGCAGCAGATCCTGGAGGCGATCCGTGAAGAGGGTTATCAGGTCGAGCCGGCCTGACGACGATGAACGGTGGTACCTGCTGCGGGTATCACCGTTTTCGGGCGTAACTGTTACAAAGCTTTTCATACCAGGCCGACCCCCAGTGCAGTTAGACTAGCCCGTTGCTTAGCCTGCTATGGATTTCCGATGAACCTGCGCATCCTGTTGATCCTCGGCGCTCTCTCGGCCTTCGCGCCATTGGCGATCGATTTCTATCTCCCCGCGTTCCCTGCCATGGCCCAGGCCTTCGGCACCGATGAACAGCACGTCCAGACGACCCTGGCTGCCTATTTCCTTGGTTTGTCGCTTGGCCAACTGGCCTATGGTCCGATCGCCGACCGTTTCGGCCGACGCAAGCCACTGTTGTTCGGTATCAGCCTTTTCACCCTGGCGTCGCTCGCCTGCGCCTACGCCCCGGACCTCGACACTCTTGTGGTGGCGCGGTTCATCCAGGCATTGGGTGGGTGTGCGGGCATGGTGTTGTCGCGTGCCATCGTCGTCGACAAATGTGACGCGGTGGGGGCAGCCAAAGCGTTCTCGCAATTGATGCTGGTGATGGGGCTCGCGCCGATTCTCGCGCCAATGCTCGGTGGCGTGCTGATCAATGTGTCTGGCTGGCAGTCGATCTTCCTGGTGCTCAGCCTGTTCAGCGCCGCCTGCCTGCTGGCCGTGAGCCTGGGGCTGCCGGAAAGCCTGCCAGCCCATGTGCCCCGCCAGCCGCTGTCGGGTGCCTTGCGTCAGTACCTGCGGCTGCTGGGCGATCGGGTGTTCCTGGGGCATGCGCTGACGGGCGGCATCGCCATCGCCGGCATGTTCGCCTATATCGCCGGTTCCCCGTTCGTGTTCATCAAGCTCTATGGTGTACCGGCCGAGCATTACGGCTGGCTGTTTGGCACCAATGCTGCCGGTTTCATCCTCTGCGCCCAGGTCAACGCCCGACTGCTGGCCAAGCGCGGCCCTGCCTTCCTGCTGGCCCGAGCGGTATGGCTCTACCTGGCTGCCGGGTTGGTACTGCTGGGGGTGGCGCTGCTGCGTCCGACGCAGTTGTGGCCATTGCTGGTGCCGCTGTTCGTTTGCATCGCCAGCCTGGGCTGCATCATTCCCAACGCCTCGGCCTGTGCCATGAACGGGCAGGGGGCCAGGGCCGGCAGCGCATCGGCATTGATGGGCAGCCTGCAGTTCAGCGTCGCCGCAGGCGCGGCAGCGCTGGTGGGGGTTCTGCACGATGGCAGCGCAGTGCCGATGGCCTTGGTGATCAGCTTGTGCGGTGTGCTGGTGGTCAATGTCGCGATGCTGACTCGACGCCTCCAGTCCAGGCAGGCTGCATGAGGGGGTGAGGGGCCTTCAGGCGTGTCTCCAGAACGGCGACGAATGCCCGGGCCTCCGCCTCGCTGCGAAAACTCACCACATGTTGATCGAGCTGTACCTGCCAGGGGCAGTTGGGGTGGCGGTTCGATGTACTGACGACAATCTTCATCGCGGCATCCTCCAGTCGGGGTGAGAGCGAAATCAGTGTAGCGCCGTCCCTATTGCCCGCCACATGCCGGGGTGACGTCCTGACTGACGGTCACCCGAGGGACGAAAGGCTGATTCAACCAAGATGCGAACCTTCGCTTTTTCTTGCCCTACTTGTGGAACTCGACTGTCGGCATTGTTCCTCTGCTGTGGCCTTTATCTGGCAAGGAATCTGGCTAGGTCCGGGATGTTAGAGGGGATGCTGATAGCGCTCGTCATTTACGGGCTTTTTTCGATCTCGTGAAGGGTGCTACTACCCTCGGTCTTGTGTCGCGAAACGTTGGCCAAACCCAGCTAGTACAGGGCTTTCGGCGGCTTATACTTGCCCCCAAGAGCGGTTTCCCCACCAGGCGGTGTTTCCCACACTGCCTGACAGGCTGCAACCCACACTATCTGCTGCAACCTCTGGCCAGTCCCACTGCCATGATGGCCATTGGATAAAAAACGGATCTTGCAATGGAGTTGATAGAGTATGAAAGCAGTCAGCAGTATCAGTCAGATCGCCGGTCTGATGGCCGAGCCCAAGCGCAGTGCCATGCTCTGGGCCCTGATCGATGGATCTTCTCGGCACGCTGACGAGTTGGCACTCATGATTGGCGTTACGCCGTCATCGGCCTGCGCGCACTTGTCCTTGTTGTCTGCTGCCGGCCTGCTGCGCCTCGAGGCACGTGGGCGCAAGCGCTATTTTCGACTGGCCACCCCCGAGGTGATCGCCGCGGTCGAGGCACTGGCCAGCGTGCAGCTTGGCGGTCGTGGCGAATGCCAGGGATCGGTCAGGCCGTTGCAGGTGCCGCTGTCGTTGCGCAGGGCGCGACGTTGTGGCGATCACCTGGGTGGCGAAATTGCGGTAGACCTGTATCGGCGCATGGTGTCCGCTGGTTGGTTGGAGGGCAATGACCTGCACCCTACCGTGAGCCTGGAAGGGCGTGTGCAACTGGCCGCGATTGGCGTCTACATCGATGCGCTGGCGCCGCGCCAACGCGGTGCCTGTGTGGTCTGCCACAGCAGCGAGTGGAGTGACAACGGCCCCCACCTGGGCGGTGGTGTTGGGCAAGCGATGCTCAGGTTGTTCATGCAGTCTGGCTGGATACGCGAGCAGGAGGGGTCCCGCGTGATGCAGATTTCTTCCCTGGGTATTCAAGAGATCAACCGTATCGCGCGGGTGCCGGCATTGCAGGTGGGTTGAAGTGCCCCTTTAATGCCGGCTGTGCTCGTCCACTCAAACCAGACGTGCATCCAGGCTGTTCTGTGCCAGGCGCATTGCCTGCTCTTGGGACATGCCCAGATGCTGGTACAAGGCGTGGAAGTTTTCCGTGACATATCCGCCGAAGTAGGCCGGATCATCGGAGTTCACCGTGACTTTGACCCCACGCTCGAGCATGTCGAGGATGTTGTGCTGGCTCATATGATCGAACACGCAGAGCTTGGTGTTCGACAGCGGGCAGACGGTCAGCGGAATCTGCTCGTCGATGATGCGTTGCATCAGCCGCTCATCTTCGATAGCTCGCACGCCGTGGTCAATGCGCTTGATTTTCAGCAGGTCGAGGGCTTCCCAGATGTACTCGGGCGGCCCTTCCTCGCCGGCGTGGGCAACGGCGACCAGGCCTTCGTTGCGGGCTCGGTCGAAGACGCGCTGGAACTTGCTTGGTGGATGGCCTTTCTCCGAGCTGTCCAGGCCCACGGCAATGAAGGCATCGCGGAATGGCAGGGCCTGGTCGAGGGTCTTCTCGGCCTCCGCCTCGCTGAGGTGGCGCAGGAAGCTCAGGATCAGGCCGCTGCTGATACCCAACTGCTCGCGACCATCCTTGAGCGCCTGGTTGATGCCGCCGAGCACCACCTCGAAGGGGATACCCCTGTCGGTATGGGTCTGTGGGTCGAAAAAGGGTTCGGTGTGAATGACGTTCTGCGCCTTGCAGCGTTGCAGGTAGGCCCAGGTCAGGTCGTAGAAGTCCTGCTCGGTGCGCAGTACATCAGCGCCCTGGTAGTAGAGGTCGAGAAACTCCTGCAGGTTGTTGAACGCGTAGGCGCTGCGCAGCGTCTCCACGTCGGCCCAGGGCAGGGCGACCTTGTTGCGTTCGGCCAGGGCGAACAGCAGTTCCGGCTCCAGCGAACCTTCCAGGTGCATATGCAGTTCGGCCTTGGGCAAGGCATTGAGCCAGTCATACATAGGGTGTGTTCTCGAATCAGGTACGGTTGGCCGACATTCTACAGGGCTATGCGCTATTCGGTAGGGCGGGGCTGACCGACAGCCCCGCTGTGCTTCAACCGGCGATCAGTGCGGCTGCCGCCTGACGATGGTCGGCGATCAGGCCCTGGACATCGAGTCCCTCGATCTGGCCATCGATCACGCGCCAGTGTCCGCCGACCATGACTCGGTCAGCCCGGTCCGCCGCGCACAGCAGCAGCGCCGACAGCGGATCGTGGCTTCCGGAGAAACGCAGTTCGTCGAGCTTGAACAACGCCAGGTCCGCCTGCTTGCCCACCGCCAGCTCCCCAATGTCGCTACGGCCCAGCAGTTGCGCCGAGCCACGGGTTGCCCAGCCCAGCGCGCGCTCGGGCGTGATCTGCTCGGCGCCGTAGCGCAGGCGTTGCAGGTAGAGGGCCTGGCGCGCTTCGAGGATCATGTTCGAGGCATCGTTGGACGCCGAGCCGTCTACACCCAGGCCGACTGCGGCCCCGGCCGCTTCGAGCTCGATGGTCGGGCAGATTCCCGAGGCCAGGCGCATGTTCGAGCTCGGGCAATGGCAGATGCCGGTGCCGGCAGCGCCCAGGCGCGTGATTTCGTCGGGGTTGAAATGGATACCATGGGCCAGCCAGGTGCGTGGGCCGAGCCAGCCGACACTGTCCAGATAGTCCACGGTGCGCAGGCCGAAGCGCTGCAGGCAGAAGTCTTCCTCATCGAGTGTTTCGGCCAGGTGGGTATGCAGGCGCACGTCCAGCTCTTCGGCCAGGCTGGCGCTGGCGCGCATGATCTCAGGCGTGACCGAGAAGGGTGAGCAGGGCGCCAAGGCTATCTGGATGCGCGCACCTTCGCCACGCTCATGATAACTGTGGATAAGTCGCTGACTGTCGGCCAGGATCACTTCGCCTTGTTGCACTGTCTGCTGCGGGGGCAAGCCGCCGTCCGCTTCACCCAGGCTCATCGAGCCGCGGGTCAGCATGGCGCGCATGCCGAGCTTGCGTACGACCTCTACCTGTACGTCGATGGCGTGGTCCAGACCTTCCGGGAACAGGTAATGGTGATCGGCGGCGGTGGTGCAACCCGACAGCAGCAGTTCGGCCAGTGCAACCTCGCTGGCGAGCGCCAGTTTGGCCGGGGTTAGCCGTGCCCACACCGGGTAGAGGGTCTTGAGCCAGGGAAACAGTGGTTGGTTGACCACAGGAGCCCATGCGCGGGTGAGGGTCTGGTAGAAGTGGTGGTGAGTGTTGATCAGACCTGGCAGCACAACGTGCTCACGGGCATCGAACACTTGGTCACAGGCGGTGTCGGGCTGTTCGCCGAGGGCGAGCAGTTGGCTGATGCGGCCGTTTTCAATGACCAGGCCACCGCGGGCATCGGTACCGTTGGCAGTGAAGATGGCAAGGGGGGATTTCAACCAGATACGGGTCGCAGGCATGGTGCCGGCTCCTCTGAAAGTGGGTTCAGGGTTAGCCAGCTCAGTGTTGCCCTGTCTGCTGATCCAGGTCCGCCGCGAGGCGAGGCATCGAGTCTACTGCCTCGCCACGTGGCTTTCAATTCACCAGGTCAGGGCGTCACCCTTGTAGTTGATAAAGCGCAGGCCGCCCTGGCCGCTTTGCTCGTTGATCCGGTCGAGCATGCCGCGTGTGCTGGTGAACACGTCGATTTCCGCGTTCTCGCCGCCCATGTCGGTCTTCACCCAGCCTGGGTGCATGGCCAGCACGCTCAGGTCGGAACGCTGCAACTCAACCACGAAGCTGTTGATCATCGAGTTGAGCGCGGCCTTGCTGGCCTTGTACAGGCAGATCTCGTTGCCATCAGGGCTGGTCACGCTACCCAGGCCCGAGCTCATGAACGCCAGCACCCCGGTGTTTTCGCGGATCTGCCCGACCAGGCGACGCGCCACACGGATGGGCGCAACGGCATTGGTCATGAACAGGTCGCCGATCTGCGTGTCTTGCACGGTTTCCAGGTCTTGTGGCAACGGTCCCATGACTCCGGCATTGACGAAGACCAGGTCGAAAATCTCGCCTTGCACACGCTGCTTGAGGTCGTCGAGCAAGGCGGTATCGTTCATTTCCAGGGATTCGATGCGCACACCTGCGACATCTTTTAGGGCACCCGGCTTGCTTGCATCGCGCACGGTGGCTGTCACGTTCCAGCCGTCTTCACGCAGACGTTGTGCCAAGCCCAGTCCCAATCCGCGGGAGGCGCCGATGATGAGGGCGTTTTTGCTTGTGGACATGTGGATGCTCCGAGGTCGCTTGAAGAAGGGTATCGAGGATACTCCAGGCGGGGGCGACTCGCCTGCGTTGCGTTTGTACAAAAAATGATCAGACGCGCCGCGCCGTGTGCTGGTGGGCGCCCTGCCTGTTGGCGCACGGGTTATCCACAGGCTGTTCCACAGTTATTGTGTGCAAGCACGTGGGCGGCGGGAAAGCTCGTGAAAGCCGGGCGATGGGGATAACTCTCCGGGTTTCAGTCGTTTGCGGGTGTCATCAAACAGTGATCAAAATATGCTCAATCGGCTGAAAGCCATACGTGGCAAGGCTTGCCAAAGAATGCCCCAAGCTTATCCACAGGCAGGCCCACAGCAGTTGTGGGCACCTTTCAGCGAGGCTCCAGACGAATCCGGCCACGGCTGAGGTCGGACAATTGCTGCTGGAAGGTCTGTACGTGCTCTTCGCCCAGCGCCAGGAGTAGATCGACGCCGTTTGCCGTGAACTGTTCGTCCAGCACCAGCCCGTCGGCCTCGGCCAGGCGCAGCTTGAGCAAGGCCAGTTCGCTGAACGTGCAACTGCAGGTGAATTCGCTGCGCTGTACCAGCAGCCGTTTCGGCGCCTGTTGCAAGCACTTGTTGGCACCCCCGCCATAGGCACGGGCCAGGCCTCCGGTGCCGAGCTGGATACCGCCATACCAGCGGATGACCAGCACCACCACCTGATCGCAGTCCTGGGCTTCGATCGCCGCAAGAATTGGACGTCCGGCGGTGCCGCCCGGCTCGCCATCATCGCTGCTGCGGTATTGCGCGCCTATTTTCCAGGCCCAGCAATTGTGGGTAGCGCCCAGGTCGCTGTGACGTTCGATGAAGCTCATCGCCTCGGCGGCACTGCTGACAGGGCCGGCGAGGGTGATGAAGCGGCTCTTGCGGATGTCTTCGCGGAACTCGCAGAGCTCAAGCAGGGTAGAGGGCATAGGTCCGGGTCACGCGGGCGGGGTGATGCCGCAGCCTTTGAGAATGATGTGGATAAGGTTGTTGCTGGCGTCTTCCATGTCCTGCTTGGTCAGGCGGCTGCGGCCGGTGACCTGGCAGATCTGGGTGGCGAAGTCGGCGTAGTGCTGGGTACTGCCCCAGAGCAGGAAGATCAGGTGCACAGGGTCTACCCGGTCCATCTTGCCGGCCTCGATCCAGGCCTGGAACACTGCGGCGCGCCCGCGGAACCACTCGCGGTAGTCGGCGCTGAAGTATTCGCTCAGGCACTGGCCGCCGCTGATCACTTCCATGGCGAAGATCCGAGATGCCTGCGGGTTGCGCCGGGAGAACTCCATCTTGGTGCGAATGTACTGGCTCAACGCCACGGCTGGGTCGTCCTCGACGCTCAAGGCGTTGAAGGTGCTGTCCCACAATTCGATGATGTTACTGAGCACGGCAATATAAAGGCCGAGCTTGTTGGTGAAGTAGTAGTGCAGGTTGGCTTTGGGCAGGTTGGCCTTCAGCGCGATGGTGTTCATGCTGGTGCCCTTGAAGCCATGACGGGCGAATTCGTCCTCGGCGGCCTGGATGATGGCCTGTTCGTTCTTTTGGCGAATGCGGCCGGCGGGCTTGCCCGAGGCGGAGAGGCGATGCGCAGGGACTTCAAAGGTCATGGACGTTTCCGTACGGGGTCTGTGGGCAACGGATGTCGGACAGATTACCTGCCTGTGCCGAAGTGACAAGCATTAGCGCGTTGCCGCAAGGCTTTCGAGAAAACTTTCCAGCACCAGATTCGGACGCCGTCCCTTGCGCGTCACCCAGCTCAGGCTCAGGTCATAGAAGCGTTGCGTCGGTTTCAGTGCCCGCAGGCGGCCCTGCTGGACCCAGAACATGGCGTAGTGATCGGGCAGGTAGCCGATGTAGCGCCCGGTGAGGATGAGAAAGGCCATGCCCTCGCGGTCCGAGGCGCTGGCAGTGCAGTTCAGTGCCTGGTAGTGCGCCTGGATGTCGGCTGGCAAACGGAAGGTCGGAGCGATGGCTTCCTGGCTGTTGAGGCGCTGATCGTCGATTTTCTGATCCTCGGCATAGAACAGGGGGTGGCCGACTGCGCAGTAGAGCAATGAACGTTCGCTGTACAAGGGCTGGTATTCCAGGCCCGAGAGCGGACTGGTCTGCGGCACCACGCCGACATGCAGGCTGCCGTCCAGCACCCCTTGTTCGACCTGGCTCGGGGCGATCATGCGAATCTGGATGCGCACATCCGGCCCACGATCCTTGAGCTCAGCCAGCGCGTGGGTGATGCGCATGTGAGGCAAGGTAACCAGATTGTCGGTCAGGCCGATATTGAGTTCGCCACGCAGGTGCTGGTGCAGTCCGTTGACCTCGGTGCGAAAGCTCTCAAGGGCGCTGAGCAGTTGCAGCGCCGATTGGTAGACCTCGCGGCCTTCTTCGGTGAGCGAAAAGCCTGCCCGGCCACGCTGGCACAAGCGCAAGCCCAGGCGCTGTTCCAGGTCGTTCATCTGCTGGCTGATGGCCGAGCGTCCGATACCCAGTACGTTTTCCGCCGCCGAAAAGCCGCCGCACTCGACGACACTGCGGTAAATCTTCAGCAGACGAATATCGAAATCGCTGACTTGCGCGAGAGGATCGGGGCGACGACTCATAAGTTTAGTCCGCTGCTAACTGAAGATTAGAAATGTTGGCTTTTTCAGACTTTATCCCCGTGACAATTTAGCTGCAACAACAGCCATCGTTGCCTAGTCGTCTTCCGAGGAACCGCCGATGAACATGCCCGAAACCGCCCCGTCCGGCCTGGCCAGCCAGCTCAAGCTGGATGCTCACTGGATGCCCTACACCGCCAACCGCAACTTCCAGCGTGATCCACGCCTGATCGTGGCCGCCGAAGGCAATCACCTGGTTGACGACAAGGGGCGCAAGATCTTCGACGCACTGTCGGGCCTGTGGACCTGCGGCGCTGGGCATACCCGCAAGGAAATCACCGACGCGGTGACGCGCCAGCTGAGCACACTGGATTATTCGCCGGCCTTCCAGTTCGGCCATCCGCTGTCGTTCCAGCTGGCCGAGAAGATCGCCGAGCTGACGCCGGGCGACCTCAACCATGTCTTCTATACCAACTCCGGCTCCGAGTGCGCCGACACCGCGCTGAAGATGGTGCGTGCCTACTGGCGCCTGAAAGGCCAGGCAACCAAGACCAAGATCATCGGTCGTGCCCGTGGTTACCACGGCGTGAACATCGCTGGCACCAGCCTGGGTGGGGTCAATGGCAACCGCAAGATGTTCGGCCAACTGCTGGATGTCGACCATCTGCCTCACACCGTGCTTCCGGTGAACGCTTTCTCCCGCGGCATGCCGGAAGAGGGCGGTATCGCCCTGGCCGACGAGATGCTCAAGCTGATCGAATTGCATGACGCTTCGAACATCGCCGCTGTGATCGTCGAGCCGCTGGCCGGCTCCGCTGGCGTGCTGCCTCCGCCGAAGGGTTATCTGAAGCGTCTGCGTGAAATCTGCACCCAGCACAACATCCTGCTGATCTTCGACGAAGTGATCACAGGCTTCGGTCGTATGGGTGCGATGACCGGCTCCGAAGCCTTCGGCGTCACTCCGGATCTGATGTGCATCGCCAAGCAGGTGACCAACGGTGCCATCCCGATGGGGGCGGTGATCGCCAGCAGCGAGATCTACCAGACCTTCATGAACCAACCGACGCCGGAGTACGCCGTGGAATTCCCCCATGGCTACACCTATTCGGCTCACCCTGTGGCCTGCGCTGCCGGTATCGCTGCGCTGGACCTGCTGCAGAAGGAAAACCTGGTGCAATCCGCCGCCGAACTGGCGCCGCACTTCGAGAACCTGCTGCACGGCGTCAAGGGCACCAAGAATGTCATCGACATCCGTAACTACGGCCTGGCTGGCGCGATCCAGATCGCAGCGCGCGATGGCGATGCGATCGTGCGTCCATACGAGGCGGCCATGAAACTGTGGAAGGCCGGCTTCTATGTCCGCTTCGGGGGTGACACCCTGCAGTTCGGCCCAACCTTCAACACCAAGCCGCAGGAACTGGATCGCCTGTTCGACGCGGTAGGCGAAGCCCTGAACCAGATCGACTGATCTTTCCGACGCTGACGACAGGCGCCTGAGCGCGCCTGTTCCAACCTTCTTTATCTGGAGTTCTGCATGAGCATCGTTCAGCACCTGATCAATGGTGAGCTGGTTTCCAAGGGCGGTCGCACCGCCGATGTCTTCAACCCGTCGACCGGCCAGGCTACGCGCAAGGTCGAACTCGCCAGCCGCGCCACCATCCAGGAAGCCATCGACTCGGCCAAGGCCGCATTCCCGGCCTGGCGCAACACGCCCCCGGCCAAGCGCGCCCAGGTGATGTTCCGCTTCAAGCAATTGCTGGAGCAGAACGAGGCGCGCATTTCGCAGATGATCAGCGAAGAGCACGGCAAGACCCTCGAGGATGCCGCCGGCGAACTGAAGCGTGGTATCGAGAACGTCGAGTTCGCCTGTGCTGCGCCCGAAATTCTCAAGGGCGAGTACAGCCGCAACGTCGGCCCAAACATCGATGCCTGGTCCGACTTCCAGCCGCTGGGCGTGGTGGCTGGCATTACCCCGTTCAACTTCCCGGCGATGGTGCCGCTGTGGATGTACCCACTGGCGATCGTCTGTGGCAATGCGTTCATCCTCAAACCGTCGGAGCGTGACCCGAGCTCGACCCTGTTCATTGCCCAACTTCTGCTGGAGGCCGGCCTGCCCAAGGGCATCCTCAATGTGGTGCACGGCGACAAGGAAGCGGTGGATGCGCTGATCGAAGCACCGGAAGTCAAGGCTCTGAGCTTCGTGGGTTCGACACCGATCGCAGAATACATCTATGCCGAAGGCACCAAGCGCGGCAAGCGTGTGCAGGCGTTGGGTGGTGCGAAGAACCATGCGGTGCTGATGCCCGATGCCGAGCTGGACAATGCGGTGAGCGCCCTGATGGGTGCGGCCTATGGTTCGTGCGGCGAGCGCTGCATGGCGATCTCGGTGGCGGTGTGCGTGGGCGACCAGGTTGCCGATGCGCTGATCGCCAAGCTGGAGCCACAGATCAAGGCGCTGAAGATTGGTGCCGGCACTTCTTGCGGGCTGGACATGGGGCCGTTGGTCACTGCCGCTGCACGTGACAAGGTCGTAGGCTATATCGACGATGGCGTGGCTGCGGGTGCCAAGCTGGTGGTGGATGGCCGTGGTTTCCGCGTTGCGGGCAATGAAGACGGTTACTTCGTTGGGGGGACGCTGTTCGACAACGTCACTCCGGAGATGCGCATCTATAAAGAGGAGATCTTCGGGCCGGTGCTGTGTGTGGTACGAGTGCAGAGCCTGGAAGAGGCGATGCAGCTCATCAACGATCACGAATACGGCAACGGCACTTGCATCTTCACCCGTGACGGTGAAGCGGCGCGTTTGTTCTGTGATGAGATTGAAGTGGGCATGGTAGGGGTGAACGTGCCGCTGCCAGTGCCGGTGAGCTATCACAGCTTTGGCGGCTGGAAGCGTTCGCTGTTTGGTGACCTGCACGCCTATGGGCCGGATGGGGTGCGCTTCTATACCCGTCGTAAGGCGATTACCCAGCGTTGGCCGCAGCGCAAGAGCCATGAAGCGTCGCAGTTTGCGTTCCCGAGCTTGTAAGCTTGTGGTGATGTGAGAAGCGGGGAGGCCGACAGGCCTCCCCGTTTTGGTTTGTGGGGTGGGTGAGGCCTGGTTTGGATTAATGGGTGACTGCAAGGTGCCTGCCTTGGGGTTTCTGGCACCCTTAAAATCGAGCGCCGCCCGCGCGGCGCTTCGCGGGCAAGTCGGAGCGCCGAACCGCCGCCCCTACATTTGTTTCGGGCCAGTTATGCCTGTGCCACAGGCGCGCGACCGCCTGGTGTGTACGACTCGGTACCGCGCCGTGCGCCAAAGGGGGCGCGCGAAAATGCCACAGGACTCACTGGCCAGAAACAAACTGTGGGAGCGGGCTTGCCCGCGAAGCGCCGCGCGGGCAGCGCTCGATCTTGTAGGCGCAGCAGAGTTTGAGGCAGGCACTTGGTGGCCTATATAAGGTCTGCGCCGAGGATCTTTCAAATAACTGAAATAAAAGGTTGACGCCCTCTCAGATCCCCTTATAATGCGCCCCACTTCCGCAGCAAACGGAACGCAAAACTTCTTGTTAATCAATGAGTTAAGCGATTTCGGCAAGGCGTGAAGGGCTTCGGTCACCTGATCGGCAGCGGTGAAAAAGGCAGTTGACAGCATCTTCGAGTGCTGTATGATTCGCCTCCCGCTACGAGAGATCGCAGCGAGTCAAGTGTTTGAAGCTAAACGAGTTTCTCGCGAAAAACTTCAAAATAAACGCTTGACAGCCAATGAGGAAAGCGTAGAATGCGCGCCTCGGTTGAGACGAAAAGCTCTTAACCAACCGCTCTTTAACAAATCGAATCAAGCAATTCGTGTGGGTGCTTGTGAGTACGGACTGATAGTCGCCAAGATTATCAGCATCACAAGTGGCCATGCGAGAAATCACATAGTCATTTGAGATTGCTGAGCCAAGTTTAGGGTTTCTTAAAAACCCAAGCAGTATTGAACTGAAGAGTTTGATCATGGCTCAGATTGAACGCTGGCGGCAGGCCTAACACATGCAAGTCGAGCGGATGACGGGAGCTTGCTCCTTGATTCAGCGGCGGACGGGTGAGTAATGCCTAGGAATCTGCCTGGTAGTGGGGGACAACGTTTCGAAAGGAACGCTAATACCGCATACGTCCTACGGGAGAAAGCAGGGGACCTTCGGGCCTTGCGCTATCAGATGAGCCTAGGTCGGATTAGCTAGTTGGTGAGGTAATGGCTCACCAAGGCGACGATCCGTAACTGGTCTGAGAGGATGATCAGTCACACTGGAACTGAGACACGGTCCAGACTCCTACGGGAGGCAGCAGTGGGGAATATTGGACAATGGGCGAAAGCCTGATCCAGCCATGCCGCGTGTGTGAAGAAGGTCTTCGGATTGTAAAGCACTTTAAGTTGGGAGGAAGGGCAGTAAGTTAATACCTTGCTGTTTTGACGTTACCGACAGAATAAGCACCGGCTAACTCTGTGCCAGCAGCCGCGGTAATACAGAGGGTGCAAGCGTTAATCGGAATTACTGGGCGTAAAGCGCGCGTAGGTGGTTCGTTAAGTTGGATGTGAAAGCCCCGGGCTCAACCTGGGAACTGCATCCAAAACTGGCGAGCTAGAGTATGGTAGAGGGTGGTGGAATTTCCTGTGTAGCG